>NZ_JBSGJZ010000021.1:0-151880 GCF_053605825.1 Saccharopolyspora sp. NPDC003752
GGGTGTGGGAGAGTAAGACACCGCCGACACTTTATGTGGGAAGGGTCCCTTCTTTTCCGGTTTACCGGAAAAGAAGGGACCCTTTTCTGTTCCCGTGCAGTTCACGCGAACCGTTAAAAAGTGCCTGTTCTGGGAAAAATCACTCGCCCGCGCCCGAGGTGGCAACGCGAGTGCCGCCGCGGGCTCCTCGGGTGCGCCGGCCGCGCCCTGGGCAGGCGCGCGGAGGTCACCTGGTCGGCCTACTCCGGGCGCCCTAACTGGGGTGATGCTCACTCGGGTGGCGTAGTTCGAGGGCTCGATCGCGAGGTTCGTCCGGCTTAGACTCGGGAGTTAGTGAACTCGTTCACAAGCGGGTTCCCGGGGCGGTCCACCGGGACGAGCGGGCCGCGCCGCGCATTGCACCGGATCAAGGAGTGTCATGACCAGCGCCACCAGCCGCCGCCGACCGGACGAGGACGCCGAGGTGATCGTCGTCGGAGCAGGACCGGCCGGATCGACGGCTGCGACGTACCTGGCCCGCGCCGGCCTGGACGTCCTGCTTCTCGAGAAGAGCGTGTTCCCGCGGGAGAAGGTCTGCGGCGACGGCATCACCCCGAGGGGCGTCAAGCAGCTCATCGACCTGGGCATCGACACCCGGGAGGAAGCGGGCTGGCTGCACAACCGGGGTCTGCGGGTCGTCGGCGGCGGCGTGCGGATGGAACTGGACTGGCCGAGCCTGGCCGCCTTCCCGCCCTACGGCGTGGTCCGCCCCCGCAACGACTTCGACGACCTGCTCGCCCGCAACGCCCAGCGCGCCGGAGCCCGGCTGCTGCAGCAGACCACGGTGACCGGCGCGATCACCGACGAGCGGACGGGCCGGGTCGTCGGCGTCGAGGCGAAGGCCGGCCCGGACCGGACCCCGGTCACCTACCGCGCGCCGTTGGTACTGGCCTGCGACGGGGTTTCGGCCCGGTTGGCGCTGTCGGCGGGCATCGAGAAGCGCGACGACCGGCCGATGGGCGTCGCGGTGCGCCGGTACTACACGAGCCCGCGCAGCAAGGACGACTACCTGGAGTCGCACCTGGAACTGTGGGACCGCTCGAACCCGGACGAGCCGAAGCTGCTGCCGGGCTACGGCTGGATCTTCGGGATGGGTGACGGCACCGTCAACGTGGGACTCGGGATCCTGTCGACCTCCAAGGCCTACGGCAAGACGGACTACCGCCAGCTGATGCGTTCCTGGTTGGACGGAACCCCGGAGGAGTGGGGTTTCCGGGAGGAGAACGCCACCGGCCGGATCGGCGGGGCGGCGCTTCCGATGGGCTTCAACCGGACGCCGCACTACCGGAACGGGCTGCTGCTGGTCGGTGACGCCGGCGGGATGGTCAACCCGTTCAACGGCGAAGGCATCGCCTATGCGATGGAATCTGCCGCGCTGGCAGCGGAATGCGTGGTGCACGCCCTCGCCCGGCCGGCCGGTTTCTCGCGGGAGCAGGCGCTGCGGCGGTACCCGACGGTGGTGCAGCAGGCGCTCGGCGGCTACTTCCGGATGGGCAACATCTTCAGCAAGTTGATTGGCAATCCCACCGTCATGAAGGTGGCCACCAAGCATGGTCTACCGAGGGCGACGCTGATGCGTTTCGTGTTGAAGCTGTTGGCAAATCTGTACGACGAGAAGGGCGGCGACGCCATGGATCGTGTGATCAGCACCACTACTCGGCTGACCCCTAGCGCTTGAGCGCGCGAGTCTGGTCAGATGTCCCGAGCAGTGTGCCGGACGTCTCAAAGTTAGGTTCGCCTCACTACGGAGTCGATACGGTCGACCGCATAGAGTGCGCACCGAAGCCGTAGATGTGTTCTGCGTCTCGGCGGGGGCCGCCGAAGGAGGGCAGCGGAGTGCTCGATCCCTACGTCCCGCTGGTGTTGTTGTTCGCACTGGCGCTCGCGTTCGCGGTGTTTTCCGTCGCGATCGCGCCGCTCGTCGGTCCCCGCCGTTACAACAAGGCGAAGCTCGACGCCTACGAGTGCGGCATCGAGCCGTCGCCGCAGCCGGTCATCGGTGGCGGCCGGATGCCGGTCGCCTACTACCTGACCGCGATGTTGTTCATCCTGTTCGACATCGAGATGGTCTTCCTCTACCCGTTCGCGGTCTCCGCCGACGCCCTGGGCCTGTTCGGCGTGGTCGAGATCGTGCTCTTCATCGCCACCGTCGGTTTCGCCTACGTCTACGTGTGGCGCCGCGGCGGCCTCGACTGGAACTAGCACCGCCAAGCAAGACGACCGCACGACTCTCAAAGGACTAGCCGCAGCGACGCGGGAAGGAGTGCCGGAGATGGGGCTCGAAGAGCAGCTGCCCAACGGCATCCTGTTGGCCAACGTGGAAAAGCTCGTCAACTGGACGCGGAAGACGTCGATGTGGCCGGCGACGTTCGGGCTGGCCTGCTGCGCGATCGAGATGATGACCGTCGGCGGTTCCCGCTACGACATCGCGCGCTTCGGCATGGAGCGGTTCTCCGCGACCCCCCGGCAGGCCGACCTGATGATCGTCGCGGGCCGGGTGACCAACAAGATGGCGCCGGTGCTGCGGCAGATCTACGACCAGATGCCGGAACCGCGCTGGGTGCTGGCGATGGGCGTGTGCGCCTCCAGCGGCGGCATGTTCAACAACTACGCGGTCGTGCAGGGCGTGGACCACGTGGTGCCGGTGGACATGTACCTGCCGGGATGCCCGCCGCGGCCGGAGATGCTGCTGGACGCGATCCTCAAGCTGCACGCCAAGATCATGGACGAGCCGATCAACGCGAAGCGGGCGCAGCTGAAGCTGGAGAGCGGCGAGCGCACCCCGATGATCCCGTCCTCCGAGCGGTACGCGCCGAAGAACTGGGCGCAGCGGCGCCGGGCCGAGCGGCAGCAGGCCAAGCAGCGCCAGGAGTTGGGTTCCGATCCGTCGTTGGGGGCGCTGGACGCAGCGCCGAAGCGCCCCCGCGAGCTCAAAGCGGGCAGGTGAGTTCGGTTGGCAGACAATGAATCCCAGTCCTCGGCGATGGAGCCGGCCCGGCAGGGTTCCGCGCCGGTCTCCGGTCGCGCCCGGCAGGGCATGTTCGGGGTTCGCGGCACCGGCGACACCTCCGGCTACGGCGGCCTGCGGCTGCCGGCCTACGTACCGCCCGCCGCGGAGCGCCCGTTCGGCGGCTGGTTCGACGAGTTCGCCGACAACTTCTTCGCGGCGCTGAACGAGCAGGGCCTGCCCGCGGACACCGTGCAGCAGGTGACCGTCGATCGCGGCGAGATCACCTTCTACGTGCAGCGGGACCACCTGCTGGAGGTCTGTCGGACGCTGCGGGACGATCCGGCGCTGCGCTTCGAGCTGTGCAGCTCGGTGTCCGGTGTGGACTACGGGCCGGACGTGCCGCAGCGGCTGCACTCGGTGTACCACCTGACGTCGATGACCTACCGGCGCCGGATCAGGTTGGAAGTCGCGCTGGAGATCGACGACCCGCACGTTCCTTCCGTCGTGCCGGTGTACCCGACCGCCGACTTCCAGGAGCGCGAGACCTGGGACATGTTCGGCATCGTCTACGACGGACATCCGGCGCTGACCCGGATCCTGATGCCGGACGACTGGGACGGCCACCCGCAGCGCAAGGACTACCCGCTCGGTGGGATCCCGGTGGAGTACAAAGGCGCCGAGATCCCACCGCCGGACCAGCGCAGGGCGTACTCGTGATGGCCGGGCGGCGGGGGTTTTCCGCAATTTCAATGGAAATCGAAGCTCCGATTTCCATTGAAATTGCGGTCCGAGGACCGCAGCACACCGCGGAGAGGTGCTGGAGATGACTACCGAACCACTGGCCGACACCGGCCTCGGCGACCCGCACGCCCACCCGGGCGAGGCGGAGTCGCGGGAGACCACCGAGGGCCGGGTCTACACCGTCACCGGCGGCGACTGGGACGAGTTCATCGACGAGACGGCCGGCGAGGAGCGGGTCGTCATCAACCTCGGCCCGCAGCACCCGTCGACCCACGGCGTGCTGCGGCTGGTGCTGGAGCTAGAGGGCGAGACGGTCACCAAGGCCCGTTCGGTGATCGGCTACCTGCACACCGGCATCGAGAAGAACACCGAGTACCGCACCTGGACGCAGGGCGTCACGTTCGTGACGCGGATGGACTACCTGGCGCCGCTGCACAACGAGGCCGCTTACTGCATGGCGGTGGAGAAGCTGCTGGGCATCGAGGCGCCGCGGCGGGCGCAGGTGTTCCGGGTGCTGCTGATGGAGCTCAACCGGATCTCCTCGCACCTGGTGTTCCTGGCCACCGGCGCGATGGAGCTGGGCGCGACCACCGGCATGACCTACGGCTTCCGCGAGCGCGAAGAGGTCCTGCACCTGCTGGAGTACCTGACCGGCCTGCGCATGAACCACGCGTTCATCCGGCCCGGCGGCGTCGCCCAGGACCTCCCGGTGGACTACCGGGAGAAGATCCTGAACTTCGTTCAGGTGATGGACAAGCGGCTGCCGGACTACGACAAGCTGTTCACCGGCCAGCCGATCTGGAAGCAGCGCCTGAAGGACGTCGGGTACCTGCCGCTGGACGGCTGCCTGCAGCTCGGCGTCACCGGCCCGCTGCTGCGCTCCGCCGGGCTCGCCTGGGACCTGCGCAAGATCCAGCCGTACTGCGGCTACGAGGAGTACGACTTCGAGGTGCCCACCAGCACCGACGCCGACTGCTACGCCCGGTACCTGCTGCGGCTGGAGGAGATCCACCAGTCGCTGAAGATCATCCGGCAGTGCGTGGACAAGTTCGAGCCCGGCCCGCACATGGTGGAGGACGCGAAGATCGCCTGGCCGTCGAAGCTGAGCATCGGCCCGGACGGCATGGGCAACTCGCTGGAGCACGTCCGCAAGATCATGGGTCAGTCGATGGAGTCGCTGATCCACCACTTCAAGCTGGTGACCGAGGGCTTCGACGTGCCGCCGGGCCAGGTGTACGTGCCGATCGAGTCGCCGCGCGGCGAGCTCGGCTACCACGTGGTCTCCGACGGCGGCACCCGGCCGATGCGGGTGCACGTGCGGGAACCCAGCTTCGTGAACCTGCAGGCGATGCCCGCGATGTGCGAAGGCGGACTGGTGGCCGACGTGATCGCGGCGGTCGCCTCCATCGACCCGGTGATGGGCGGGGTGGATCGATGACCGAGCAGTTCGAGTTCACCACGACGGAAGAGGCGGTTCACGAAACCGCTGACACGTCGGTGTTCGGCGAGGACGTGCGGGCCGACGCGAAGCAGATCATCGCGCGCTACCCGGAGTCCCGGTCGGCGCTGCTGCCGATGCTGCACCTGGTGCAGTCGGTGCAGGGGCACGTCAGCGCCGCGGGAATCCAGTTCTGCGCGGAGCAGCTGGCACTGTCCACTGCGGAGGTCAGCGCCGTCGCGACGTTCTACACCATGTACAAGCGCAAGCCCTGCGGCCAGCACCTGGTGAGCATCTGCACCAACACCATGTGCGCGGCGCTCGGCGGCGACGAGATCTACCGGAAGGTCGGCGAGCACCTCGGCGTCGGGCACGACGAAACCGCCGGCACGCCGGGCGAAGAGGGCTCGATCACCCTGGAGCACGCCGAGTGCCTCGCCGCGTGCGACCTGGGCCCGGTGCTGCAGGTCAACTACGAGTACTTCGACAACCAGACGCCGGAGCAGGCGCTGGAGCTCGTGAAGGCCCTGCAGCGCGGGGAGAAGCCGGCGCCGACGCGCGGTCCCGCGCTCTCCGACTTCCGCGGTGCGGAGCGCCAGCTGGCGGGCTTCTTCGACGACCTCGAGTCCACCGTGGCCGGGCCGTCGGCGGCGGTCGAGACGATGCGCGGCGCGCAGCTGGCCAACGAGCGCGGCTGGACCGCGCCGAGCATGCCCGACGACGCGGAACTCCCGCCGCTGCCGGAGAAGAAGTGAGGGTGGCCATGACCGAACCCAGCACCAGCCCGGTGACCCCGGTACTGACGAAGCGGTGGCTGTCGCCGACCTCCTGGACGCTGCGCACCTACGAGCAGCTGGAGGGCTACACCGCGCTGCGCAAGGCCCTGAAGGCGCACCCCGACCAGCTGATCGAGGTGGTCAAGGGCGCCGGGCTGCGCGGCCGCGGCGGCGCCGGGTTCCCGGCCGGGGTCAAGTGGAGCTTCATGCCCAAGGACCCGGTCAAGCCGCACTACCTCGTCATCAACGCCGACGAGGGCGAGCCGGGCACCTGCAAGGACATCCCGCTGATGATGGCCGACCCGCACTCGCTGATCGAGGGCTGCATCATCGCCAGCTACGCGATGCGCGCCAACCACTGCATGATCTACGTGCGCGGCGAGGCGCTGCACCCGATCCGGCGGCTGAACAACGCGGTCCGCGAGGCCTACCAGGCCGGGTACCTCGGCAAGAACATCCTGGACTCGGGCTTCGACCTGGACATCGTGGTGCACGCCGGCGCGGGCGCCTACATCTGCGGCGAGGAGACCGCGCTGCTCGACTCGCTGGAGGGCAAGCGCGGGCAGCCGCGGCTGAAGCCGCCGTTCCCGGCCGCCGCCGGGCTCTACGCCTGCCCGACCACGGTGAACAACGTCGAGACGATCGCCTCGGTGCCCTTCATCGTCAACGGCGGCGCCGAGTGGTTCCGCAAGATGGGCACCGAGAAGTCGCCCGGCCCGAAGATCTACTCGATCTCCGGGCACGTCGAGCGGCCTGGCCAGTACGAGGCTCCGCTGGGCACCACGCTCCGCGAGCTGCTGGAGCTGGCGGGCGGCATGAAGGACGGCATCCCGCTGAAGTTCTGGACGCCGGGCGGCTCGTCGACGCCGATGTTCACCGCTGAGCACCTGGACGTGCCGCTGGACTTCGAGGGCGCCGCCGAGGCGGGGTCGATGCTGGGGACCACCGCGGTGATGGTGTTCAACGAGACGGTTTCGGTGCCGTGGGCCGTGATGAAGTGGACCCAGTTCTACGAGCACGAGTCCTGCGGCAAGTGCACGCCGTGCCGGGAGGGCACCTACTGGCTGGCGCAGGTGCTGGAGCGGATGGTCGACGGGCACGGCACCGAGGAGGACATCGAAACCCTCCTGGACGTGTGCGACAACATCTTCGGCCGCTCGTTCTGCGCCCTCGGCGACGGCGCGGTCAGCCCGATCGTCAGCGGCATCAAGTACTTCCGCGAGGAGTTCCTCGCGCTGTGTGAGAAGAACAAGACCGGCGAGCCCGCACTGGCAGGAGCGGCCCGATGACCGTGGCACCAGAAGCAGAAACCCGTCCGGTACCGGAGGGTTACGTCCGCCTGACCATCGATGGCATCGAGGTCGTGGCGCCCAAGGGCGAGCTGCTGATCCGGACCGCGGAGCGGATGGGCATCACCATCCCGCGGTTCTGCGACCACCCGCTGCTCGACCCGGCCGGGGCCTGCCGCCAGTGCCTGGTCGAGGTCGAGATGGGCGGGCGGCCGATGCCGAAGCCGCAGGCGTCCTGCACGATGACCGTCGCCGACGGCATGGTGGTCAAGACGCAGCAGACCTCGCCGGTGGCGGACAAGGCGCAGCAGGGCGTGATGGAGCTGCTGCTGATCAACCACCCGCTGGACTGCCCGATCTGCGACAAGGGCGGCGAGTGCCCGCTGCAGAACCAGGCGTTGAAGCACGGCCGGGCGGAGTCCCGCTTCCACGACACCAAGCGGACCTTCGCCAAGCCGGTGCCGATCTCCTCGCAGGTGCTGCTGGACCGGGAGCGCTGCGTGCTCTGCCAGCGCTGCACCCGGTTCTCCAAGCAGGTGGCGGGCGATCCGTTCATCGAGCTGCTGGAGCGCGGGGCGCTGCAGCAGATCGGCATCGGCGAGCAGCAGCCGTTCCAGAGCTACTTCTCCGGCAACACCATCCAGATCTGCCCGGTCGGGGCGCTGACCAGCGCGGCCTACCGGTTCCGGTCCCGGCCGTTCGACCTGGTGTCGACGCCCGGCCAGTGCGAGCACTGCGCGTCCGGCTGCGAGATCCGCAACGACTGGCGGCGCGGCAAGGTGATGCGGCGGCTGGCGGGCGACGACCCGGAGGTCAACGAGGAGTGGATCTGCGACAAGGGCCGCTTCGCCTTCCGCTACGCCACCGCCAACGACCGGATCACCCGGCCGCTGATCCGGGAGAACGGCGAGCTGCGGCCCGCTTCCTGGACCGAGGCGCTGCAGGCGGCCGCGAAGGGGCTCGCCGAGGCGCGTGACGCCGAAGGTGTCGGGGTGCTGCCCGGCGGGCGGCTGACGGTCGAGGACGCCTACGCCTACGCGAAGTTCGCGCGGATCGCGTTGCGCACCAACGACATCGACTACCGGGCCCGGCCGCACTCCGACGAGGAGCTGCGGTTCCTGGAGTCCACTGTGGTCGGCACCAGCCCGGGCAACGGCGTCACCTACCGGGACCTGGAATCCGCGCCCGCGGTGCTGTGCGTGGCGTTCGAGCCGGAAGAGGAATCGCCGATCGTCTTCCTGCGGCTGCGCAAGGCGGCCCGCAAGCGCGGCACCAAGGTGTTCCACGTGGCGCCGTGGGTCTCGCCGGGCGTGGAGAAGACGACGGTCATCGTGCACGACGGCGGGCCGGTGCGCACCGGGGCGCTGGTGCCGTGCGTGCCCGGCGGCGAAGCCGCGGCGCTGCGCGAGCTCCCGTCCGATGTGGACGAGGCGCTGCGGCAGCCCGGCGCGGTACTCCTCGTCGGCGAGCGCGCCGCGGAGGTACCCGGGCTGTACTCGGAGATCCTGCGCACCGCGCAGCGGACCGGGGTGAGCGTCGCATGGATCCCCCGCCGCGCCGGTGAGCGCGGCGCGATCGAAGTCGGTGTCCTGCCGACGCTGCTGCCGGGCGGACGCCCGGTGGCCGACGCCGAAGCCCGCGCCGAGCTGGAGCGGCACTGGGGCCTGGCCCCGGCCGCCCTGCCCGCCCGCGCCGGCCGCGACGTCACCGGAATCCTCGCCGCGGCGGCCGCCGGGGACCTGTCCGGGCTGGTCGTCGGCGGCGTCGACCCCAACGACCTGCCCGACCCGGCGCTCGCCGAGAAAGCGCTGCGCCGGGCGGGCTTCGTGGTCAGCCTGGAGCTGCGGCCGAGCGCGGTCACCGAGCACGCCGACGTCGTGCTGCCCATCGCGCCGAGCACCGAGAAGGCCGGCAGCTACCTGAACTGGGAAGGCCGCCACCGCGAGTTCCGCACCACCATCGAAGGCACCGGCGCGCTGCCGGACTGCCGGGTGCTGGACACCCTCGCGGTGGAGATGGACGTGGACCTGTTCACGCAGACCCCGGCCGCCGCGCTCGCCGAGCTCGAACGCGTCGGGCCGCACCTCGGCGCGGGGCTGCCCGCACCGGACGAGCCGCCCGCGGCGGCGCCGAGCCCCGGCGCGGGGCAGGCGGTGCTGGCGACCTGGCGGCAGCTGCTGGACAACGGATCGATGCAGTCCGACGAGCCGAACCTGGCCGGCACCGCGCGGCGCACCGTCGCGGTGCTCTCGCCGGGCACCGCGCAGCGGATCGGGCTCGGCGCCGGGCAGCGCATCGAGATCAGCACCGCCAAGGGCGCGATAGTGCTCGCGGCGGAGCTCGCCGAAATGCCCGACGACGTGGTGTGGCTGCCCGCCGACTCCGGTGCCTCGAAGGTGCACCGGACGCTGGGCGTCGGCCACGGCGCGGTCGTCGACATCGCCGCCACCACGGCGATGTCTCCCGCCGCCGGAAACGGCCACGGCGGCACGACCCACCTCGACGGGGGGAGAGCATGACCAGAACCGCGGAACTGCTCGCCGACGATCCGCTCTGGCTGATCCTGCTGAAGGTCCTCGTGATCTTCGTCTTCCTGGTCGTCATGACGCTGTTGACGATCTGGGCGGAGCGCCGGGTGATCGGGCGGATGCAGCACCGGCCCGGCCCCAACCGGGCGGGCCCGTTCGGGATCCTGCAATCGCTGGCGGACGGCCTGAAGCTGGCCTTCAAGGAAGACATCCGGCCGGTGCTGGCCGACAAGTGGGTGTACTTCCTGGCCCCGGTGATCTCCGCGACGCCCGCGCTGGTGTCGTTCTCGGTGATCCCGATCGGCCCCGAGGTCACCATCTTCGGCGAGCCCACCGCGTTGCAGCTGGTGGACCTGCCGGTCGGCCTGCTGGTCGTGCTGGCCTGCGCCTCCATCGGCGTCTACGGCATCGTGCTGGCCGGCTGGGCCTCCGGCTCGCCGTACCCGCTGCTGGGCTCGCTGCGCTCGGCGGCGCAGGTGATCTCCTACGAGATCGCGATGGGCCTGTCGTTCGTCGCGGTGATCATGTACGCGGGCACGCTGTCCACCTCGGGCATCGTCGAGGCGCAGAAGGACGGCTGGTTCTTCCTGCTGCTGCCGTTCAGCTTCGTCGTGTACGTGGTGTCGATGGTCGGCGAGACCAACCGCGCCCCGTTCGACCTGCCGGAGGCGGAGTCGGAGCTGGTCGGCGGGTTCCACACCGAGTACTCGTCGCTGAAGTTCGCGCTGTTCTTCCTGGCCGAGTACATCAACATGGTCACCGTCTCGGCGCTGGCGACCACGCTGTTCCTCGGCGGCTGGCACGCGCCGTGGCCGCTGTCGCTGATCGGCGACGGGGTGCTCAACACCGGCTGGTGGCCGGCGCTGTGGTTCCTCGGCAAGACGGTGGCGTTCCTGTTCTTCTTCATCTGGCTGCGCGGCACGCTGCCCCGGCTGCGCTACGACCAGTTCATGAACCTGGGCTGGAAGTTCCTGGTCCCGCTCAGCCTGCTGTGGATCATCGCGGTCACCGTGATCCGGGCGCTGCGCAACGAGGAAGCGGTCAGCTCGCAGCAGTTCCTCATCGGCGGCGGCATCGTGATCGCGATCCTGCTGGCGGCGACGTTCCTGATCCCGGACCGCAAACCGGCCAAGGACGCCGACGAGATCCCGCTGGCCGGCAGCGGATACCCCGTTCCGCCGCTGGACCTGCAAGTCCCCGAGACCCCGCCGCGCCGCACCCCGGTGCACAGCGGTGCCGACCGCACTGCGGGCGAGGTCGCGGGTCCGGAAGGCGAGGAGGCGCCTCATGGGAATGTTTGATCCGATCAAGGGCTTCGGCGTCACCTTCTCGACCATGTTCAAGAAGGTCGTCACCGAGGAGTACCCCGAGGTCAAGAAGATCCCGGCGCCCCGGTTCCACGGCCGCCACCAGCTCAACCGGCACCCGGACGGGCTGGAGAAGTGCGTCGGCTGCGAGCTGTGCGCGTGGGCGTGCCCGGCCGACGCGATCTTCGTGGAGGGCGGCGACAACACCGACGAGGCCAGGTACTCGCCCGGTGAGCGCTACGGCAAGGACTACCAGATCAACTACCTGCGCTGCATCGGCTGCGGGTTGTGCATCGAGGCCTGCCCGACGCGCGCGCTGACGATGACCAACGAGTACGAGACCGCCGACGACAACCGCCAGGACCTGATCTACACCAAGGCGGACATGCTGGCGCCGCTGCTGCCAGGCATGGAGCAGCCGCCGCACCCGATGCGGCTCGGCAACGACGAGCAGGACTACTACGTGCGCGGGCCGGAACTGGCCCAGCAGCGAGGGGTCCCGGCGGAGCAGACGGTCGAGTCCGGGCACGAGGAGGCCGGGAGATGACCATTGAAGCGGTGCAGTTCCTCGCCCAGGCGCCCAGCGGCGTGGTGGGCACCGGTGAGACGGTGGCCTTCTGGGTGCTCGGACCGCTGGCGCTGGTCGGCGCGCTGGGCATGGTGTTCGCCCGCAACGCGGTGCACTCCGCGCTGTGGCTGGTGCTGACGATGCTGTGCCTGGGCGTGCTCTACATGGCGCAGAGCGCACCGTTCCTCGGGTTCACGCAGATCATCGTCTACACCGGCGCGATCATGATGCTGTTCCTGTTCGTGCTGATGATGGTCGGCCGCGACTCGTCCGACTCGGTGGTCGAGGTCCTGCGCGGGCAGCGGTTGTGGGCCGGGATCGGCGGCATCGGCCTGGCGGCCCTGCTGGTGTCCGGCCTGGCGCGGGCGCTGGCCGAGGTGACGCCCGCCGCGCCGCTGAACCCCTGGACGCCGACCGGCGGCGGCGCCGGCGGCCTCGGCCGGTTGATCTTCACCGACTACCTGTTCCCGTTCGAGCTGACCTCGGCGCTGCTGATCACCGCTGCGGTGGGCGCGATGGTGCTGGCCTACGGCGGCAAGGGCCGCGGCCCGCGGCTGAGCCAGAAGGAGCGGGCCGAAGCCCGGTTCCGCGGCTCCCGCCCGTCGCCGCTGCCCGGGCCCGGCGTGTACGCGACGGCCAACTCGGTCGCCGTCCCGGCGCTGCTGCCCGACGGCTCGGTGGCGCCGGAGTCGCTGTCCGAGCTGCTGGAGAACCTGCCCGCGGACCGGCTCGGCGACGAGCGGCGCGCGGTCGCAGGCCAGGAGCCGGCGCCCGACCCGCACGCGTTGACCGGCGGGCACCACGAGGAGACGCCCCCGGTGCCCGAGCAGAAGCCGCCGCAGACCAACGGGAACGGGGCCCACCACAACAACGGCCACGAGTCCGAGCACGTCTCCTCCGAGGAGGTCCGGCAGTGACCCCCACCTACTACCTGCTGCTGTCGGCGTTGCTGTTCACCATCGGCGCCGTCGGAGTGCTGGTGCGGCGCAACGCGATCGTGGTGTTCATGTGCATCGAGCTGATGCTCAACGCGGTCAACCTGACGCTGGTGACCTTCGCGCGCATCGAGGGTTCGGTGCACGGGCAGGTCATGGCCTTCTTCGTGATGGTCGTCGCCGCGGCCGAGGTGGTGGTCGGCCTGGCCATCATCATGTCGATCTTCCGGACGCGTCGCTCGGCCTCGGTCGATGACGCAAACCTGCTGAAGTACTGAGAGGGCGCGTGGTGACGGCAAATACGATTACCGCGGCGATGAATTCCGGGGCCTTCCTGACCGGGACCAACCCGGACGTGGTCAGCGCGGCCGGCGCGATCCAGCAGAACGCCTGGCTGCTGGTCGGGTTCCCGGCGCTGGGCGCGCTGATCCTGCTCGTCGCCGGGCGCCGGGCGAACGGCTGGGGCCACATCCTCGGCTGCGCCACCGTGATCGCGTCGTTCGCGTACGGGTTGCTGCTGTTCAGCTCCATCGCCGGGATGCCGGAGAGCGGCCAGGTGCGGGAACTGCACATGTTCTCGTGGATCCCGGTGAACGCGCTGCAGGTCGACTTCGGGCTCCGGATCGACCCGCTGTCGATGGTGTTCGTGCTGCTGATCACCGGCGTCGGCTCGCTGATCCACGTCTACTCGATCGGCTACATGTCGCACGACCAGGAAGGCCGCACCGGGCGGGACAACACCGAACGCCGCCGGTTCTTCGCCTACCTCAACCTGTTCGTCGCGGCGATGCTGGTCCTGGTGCTGGGCAACAGCTTCGTGACCCTGTACCTCGGCTGGGAGGGCGTCGGTCTCGCGTCGTACCTGCTGATCGGCTTCTGGCAGGGCCGGCCGTCGGCGGCCGCGGCGGCGACCAAGGCGTTCGTGATGAACCGCGTCGGCGACATCGGGCTGGCGCTGGCGATCTTCCTGCTGTTCGCCAACCTCGGCACCACGCAGTACACCGAGGTCTTCGCCCGCGCCGGTGAGCTCACGCCGGGCGTGCTGCTGGCCATCACGCTGTTGCTGCTGCTGGGCGCCTGCGGCAAGTCCGGCCAGGTGCCGCTGCAGGCGTGGTTGCCGGACGCCATGGAGGGCCCGACCCCGGTGTCCGCGCTCATCCACGCGGCGACGATGGTCACCGCGGGCGTGTACCTGATCGCGCGGTCCAACCCGCTGTTCACGCTCTCGCCCGGCGGGCAGCTGGCCGTCACCATCGTCGGTGCGGTGACGCTGCTGGTCGGCTGCATCATCGGCTGCGCCTACGACGACATCAAGAAGGTCCTGGCGTACTCCACGGTCAGCCAGATCGGCTACATGATGCTGGCCGTCGGGCTCGGGCCGGCCGGGTACGCGCTGGGCATCATGCACCTGCTCACCCACGGCTTCTTCAAGGCCGGGCTGTTCCTCGGCGCCGGTTCGGTGATGCACGGCATGAACGACGAGGTCGACATGCGCAAGTTCGGCGGCCTCTACCGGTTCATGCCGATCACCTTCGCCACCTTCGGGCTCGGCTACCTGGCGCTGATCGGCTTCCCGTTCCTGTCCGGGTACTACTCGAAGGACGCGATCATCGAGGCGGCGTTCGGCCAGGAGGGCTGGCGCGGCTGGGTGTTCGGCGGCGCGGCGATGCTGGGCGCGGCGATCACCGCGTTCTACATGACCCGCCTGGTGCTGATGACGTTCTTCGGCGAGAAGCGCTGGGAGAACCTGAAGGCGAGCAATGGCAAGGACTTCCACCCGCACGAGTCGCCCGCGGTGATGACCGCGCCGATGATCGTGCTGGCCATCGGTTCGGTCGCGGCGGGCATGTTCCTCGCCGGCGGCGACCGGCTGGTCGGGTTCCTGGCGCCGTCGCTGGGCGAGCTGCACGAGGCCGAGCACACCGCGATCCCGCACGCGCTGATCCCGGTGCTGACCGTCGCGCTGTCCGCACTGGGCGCGCTGATCGCCTGGCTGGTGGTCGGGCGCAAGCCGGTGCCGGTGGAGCGCCCGGAGCGGGTTTCGCCGATCGTCCGCGCGGCGCGCGCGGACCTGGGCGGCAACGCGCTGAACAACGCGCTGGCGGTGCGGCCGACGTTCGGCCTGGCGCGCGGACTGGTCACCGTGGACCGCAAGGGCGTCGACGGCGCGGTCAACGGCATCGCCGGATTCCTCGGCTTCAGCTCCGGCCGCCTGCGCCGGCTGCAGACCGGTTTCGTCCGGTCCTACGCCCTGTCCATGCTCTTCGGCGGAATCCTGGTGATCGCCGCCCTGATGGCAGTGGGGATCCCGACATGACGACCTGGCTGCGCCCCGGACCGCGGTTTCAATTGAAACTGCACGTCCACTGTGGACTCGGTTGGCCGAGTGAGCTCCGGGAGGAGATCCGATGACCCTGCTCCTCGCACTGATCCTGCTGCCGATCGCCGGGTCGGTGGTGGTGGCGCTGCTGCGCGGCAACGCGCCGGTGGCCAAGTGGACCGCGCTCGGGTTCTCCCTGGTGGAGCTGGTGATCGCGCTCGCCGCGTGGGCCGCCTACGACCCGGCGGGTCCGCGGCTGCAGCTCACCAGCTCGGTGGAGTGGATCCCGGCGTTCGACATCCGGCTCTCGTTCGGCGTGGACGGCATCGCGCTGGTGATGATCGCGGTGATCGCGCTGCTCACCCCGCTGGTGCTCGGCTACAGCTGGGGCGAGCGGCTGCCCGCCGGACGCACCCACGGCGGCTTCTTCTCGCTGCTGCTGCTGGAGCAGGCCCTGACGGTGGCGGTGTTCGCCGCGACCGACCTGTTCCTGTTCTACGTGCTCTTCGAGATCATGCTGATCCCGATGTACTTCCTCATCGGCGGCTACGGCGGCGAGAAGCGCACCTACGCCGCGGTGAAGTTCTTCCTGTACTCCTTCCTCGGCGGCCTGATCATGCTGGCCTCGGCGATCGGCGCGTACGTCTACAGCGCAGAGGTCACCGGCACCGGCACCTTCGACTGGGCGACGCTGGTGCCGGTGCTCTCCGAAGCGCCGACCAGCGTGCAGGTGTGGCTGTTCCTCGGGTTCTTCACCGCGTTCGCCATCAAGGCCCCGCTGATCCCGTTCCACACCTGGCTGCCGGACGCGGCGCAGCAGGCGCCGATCGGCGTGGCGGTGATCGTCGTCGGCGTGCTCGACAAGGTCGGCACCTTCGGCTTCCTGCGCTACAGCCTGCCGCTCACGCCGGAGGCGTCGAAGCTGCTCGCCCCGCTGGTGCTGGTGCTCGCGGTGATCGGCGTGCTCTACGGCTCGCTGCAGGCCTTCGGCCAGACCGACCTCAAGCGCTTCATCGCCTACGTGTCGATCGCGCACTTCGGCTTCATCGCGCTGGGCATCTTCGCGTTCACCTCGCAGGCGCAGGTGGGCGCGGTGTCGTACATGATCAACCACAGCATCGCGACCGGCATGCTGATCCTGGTGATCGGCATGGTGATCGCGCGCGGCGGCTCCACCCGGATCGCCGACTACGGCGGCATGGCGAAGGTCGCGCCGCTGCTGGCCGGCACGCTGCTGATCGCCGGGCTGAGCACCCTGTCGCTGCCGGGCACGAACTCGTTCATCAGCGAATTCCTCGTGCTGGTCGGCGCGTTCCAGACGCAGCCGGTCTACACGGTGCTCGCCACCATCGGCATGGTGCTGGCCGCCGTTTACGTGCTCTGGCTCTACCAGCGGACGATGCAGGGCCCGGTGCGCGGCGACGCGCTGCTGGGCACCGCCGGCGGCCCGGGCGCGGTGACCGACCCGAACAAGCCGGGCGCGCACCGGCTGCGGGTGGCCGACCTCGGCGCCCGCGAGATCGCGGTGCTGACCCCGCTGATCGTGCTGGTGCTCGCGTTGGGCTTCTACCCGAAGCCGGTGTTGGACGTGATCAACCCGTCGGTCGCGGCAACCATGAGCGAGGTCGGCGTCACCGACCCCGTGACCTCGCAGGGAGGTAACTGACAGTGGGTGCTTTGACGCAGGGGCCGGCTGCCTTCGCGCAGCTCCCGCCCGTGGAGATCCCGCCGATCGACTACGCGGCCATCGCGCCGGTCCTGGTGATCCTCGGCGCGGCCTGCCTGGCGATCCTCGTCGAGGCGTTCCTGCCGCGGCACCAGCGCTGGTCGGTCCAGGTCGGGCTGAGCCTGGTGGCGATCGTCGTCGCCGGGGTCGCGCTGGCGGTGTACGCCCGTTCCGGCAGCACAGGCGTGACCACGCTGTCCGACACCCTCGCGATCGACCCGCCCACGCTGTTCCTCTGGGGCACGCTCCTCGCGCTCGGCCTGGGCGCGATCCTGCTGATCGCGGACCGCTCGGTGGAGCCGGGCGGCGCGTTCGTCTCCGAGTCGCGGGCGACCGACGGGCCGGGCGCGATGACCCGCGCGGCCGCCGGTGTCGCGGGGATGCGCACCGAGGTCTTCCCGCTCGCCCTGTTCTCGCTCGGCGGGATGATGGTGTTCTGCGCGGCGAACGACCTGCTGACGATGTTCATCGCGCTCGAGGTGCTGAGCCTGCCGCTGTACCTGATGTGCGGGCTGGCCAAGCGCCGCCGGCTGCTGTCGCAGGAGTCGGCGGTCAAGTACTTCCTGCTCGGCGCGTTCGCCTCGGCGTTCTTCCTGTACGGCCTGGCCCTGCTCTACGGGTACGCGGGTTCGGTGAAGCTGCAGGCGATCGCGGACGCCACCGCCGGTTCGGACCGCTCGGACACGCTGCTGTTCGCCGGGCTCGGCCTGCTGCTGGTGGGCCTGCTGTTCAAGGCCTCGGTCGGCCCGTTCCACACCTGGACACCGGACGTCTACCAGGGCGCCCCGACCGCGGTCACCGGCTTCATGGCCGCCTGCACCAAGGTCGCCGCGTTCGGCGGGATCCTGCGGGTGCTGCAAGTCGCGTTCCAGGCCTCCAGCTGGGAGTGGCGCGGCGTGCTGTGGGCCGTCGCGATCGCCTCGATGGTCATCGGCGTGGTGCTCGGCCTGACGCAGCGCGACATCAAGCGAATGATCGCCTACTCGTCCGTCGCGCACGCCGGGTTCATGCTGATCGGCTCGCTGGCGCTGACCGGTCGCGGCCTGTCCGCCACGCTGTTCTACCTGCTGGCCTACGGGTTCACGACGATCGCCGTGTTCGGGGTGATCAGCCTGGTGCGGCGCGCCGATGGTGAGGCAACTCACCTTTCGGACTGGGCGGGGCTGGCGAAGCGTTCTCCGCTGGTCGCAGGGGTGTTCACGTTCCTGTTGTTCGCCCTCGCCGGCATCCCGCTGACTAGCGGTTTCGTCGGGAAGTTCGTGGTGTTCGAGGCGGCGCTGGCCGACGGCATGGCACCGCTGGTGGTGGTGGCCCTGGTGGCCAGTGCGGTTGCCGCCTTCTTCTACCTTCGTGTCATCGTGCTGATGTACTTCAGCGAACCCGCCGAGGACGGCCCCACCGTCAGCGTGCCGGGTGCGTTCACGACAGCGGCGATCACGCTCGGTGTGGTCGTCACGCTGTTGCTGGGCGTGCTGCCGACTTTGGCGCTGGACTGGGCGAACGTCGGCGGCTTCGTGTCGTAGAGTGCTCGCCCGTAGGGCGAACCGGGGGAGCGAAGGCGACGGTGACGTGAGCAAGTCAGCGGGTGACCCGATCAACGACCTGTCCGCGGGTGGATTGGGCGGGTTCGTCGACATCGCCGACGAGGCGTTGGCCGACTCGGTGCGGCAGGGTATGGACCGGGTGGAGCGGCTCCTGCGCGAATCCGTGCGAAGCGACCTCGAGTTCGCCACCCGCACCTCGCTGCACCTGGTGGACGCGGGCGGCAAGCGGTTCCGGCCGCTGTTCACGCTGCTGGCCGCGCAGTTCGGCAACCCCGCCGCGGACGAGGTGATCAAGTCCGCCGCGGTGATCGAGATGATCCACCTCGCCACGCTCTACCACGACGACGT
Organism: Saccharopolyspora sp. NPDC003752; assembly: GCF_053605825.1. Taxonomy (NCBI): domain Bacteria; kingdom Bacillati; phylum Actinomycetota; class Actinomycetes; order Pseudonocardiales; family Pseudonocardiaceae; genus Saccharopolyspora; species Saccharopolyspora sp. NPDC003752. The sequence goes on from NZ_JBSGJZ010000021.1 coordinate 18,510, forward strand.
GATGGACGAGGCGACCATGCGGCGCGGCGCGACCAGCGCCAACGCCCGCTGGGACAACTCGGTGGCGATCCTGACCGGTGACTTCCTGTTCGCCCAGGCGTCCCGGCTGATCGCCGATCTGGGCGGCGCCGCGGTCCGGGAGATGGCGGGCACCTTCGAGGCGCTGGTCACCGGTCAGATGCGGGAGACCGTCGGGGTCGGCGAGGACGAGGACGCGGTCGAGTTCTACCTGAAGGTGATCTTCGAGAAGACCGGATCGCTGATCGCCACCGCCGGGCGGTTCGGCGCCTGGTTCTCCGGCGCGGACGAGGCGACGATCGACGCCCTGGAGCGGATCGGCCGGATCATCGGCACCGGTTTCCAGATCTCCGACGACATCATCGACATCGCCTCGCCGGCCAAGGAATCGGGCAAGACCCCGGGCACCGACCTCCGCGAGGGCGTCCGGACGCTGCCGATGCTGTACGCGCTGGCGGACGCGGACACCTCCCCTCGGCTGCGCGACCTGCTGGCCCGACCGCTGAGCGAGGACGCCGAGGTCGACGAGGCGCTGGAGCTGCTGCGCGGGTCCAGCGGGCTCGCGCGGACCCGCGCCACCCTGGACGAGTACGCCGACGACGCCCGCAAGGAACTCGCGTCGCTGCCCGACGTCCCGGCCCGCGAAGCGCTGTCGATGCTGGTCGACTACGTGGTGGCGCGCACCCGCTGATCGTCGGCTGAACCTGTTTCCAGGCTTGTTCTGCGCGGCGGGCGGCCCCTGAGGGAGTTGCTGCGGCCTTCTCGCTGTGCAACCACGCCGGGGCTGTCCTCGCCGGGAGGACCCCGCGGCGGTGCGAGTTGCTTGGGTGGGCCAAGCGGCTGCGCCGCTTCGAAGAAGAAGCACACGTGCCCGGAAAGTTGTGCAAGCACCACCCGCGTGTGTCACGAGCCGGGCAAGCTGGTCCGCGGCCGGGGTGCCGCGTGATAGGTATCCCCGGAGAACTGGCGGCGCTGCTGGAGCCCTGAGGAGGGACATCTCTCGTGATCACCTGGCTGTTCACCCAGGTGTGGCTGTGGAGCCTCGCCGCGTTCGCACTGGGTGCGCTGATCACCTGGCTGCTCTTCGTCCGCCCGCTGCGCAGGCAACTGGCCGAACTCAGCGCCGGCTACCCGGAGGGCGAGTACCTGTACGAGCAGGACGAGCCGGCCGTCGCCGAAGCCCCGCTGGACCTGCTGCGACCCGCGCCGCCGCGCTGGGAGCGGCCGGACGACCCCGAGGTCGGCGACTGGGGCCGGGCCCCGCGCGCCTGGGTGGCGCCGGAGAAGGCCGATCCCGAGCGGTCCGACTCGGACAGCGATTGGTTCCGCCAGTGGGACGAACGCGTGAACGGGGTCGACCAGGCCGACGCCGCCGTGACCGCGGTGCAGCCGCGAGTGCCATCGGCGGCTGAGGCCCCGAAGCCCGAGTTCCCGAAGTCCGAGGAGCCGGATGCGGACGAGCCGACGGAGTCGGTGAAGCCGGTGCAGCCGCCCGCGGAAGCGCCGGTGGAACCGCCGGCCGCGGAGCGGAAGGCGGAGGAGCCCGCGACCGACATCTCGGCGTGGCCGGAGGCCGAGCCCGAGGAGTCGCGGATCTCCGGGCGGCTCGAAGACGCGGACGACGCGACGGAGTCGCGGTTGTCCGGGCAGTTGCGGTCGCTGTTCGAGAACGTGGAGCCGCGCAGCGGCGCAGCGGCCGAGACTCCGTACGTGCCACCGGTCGGAGCGGATGCGACGCAGGTGATCCCGAAGGTCGCAGACCGAGGGCCGGAGAGCGCGGACAGCGCGGAGGGGGCGGCGGAGCCGCCGCCGCTGCCGCGGCGGACGCCCGGCGCCGGGCCGCGGCCCGGGCGGGAGGGCGGCTCGGGACCGATGATCAAGGGGCACTCCGCGTCGAGGCAGTACCACAGCCCCGAATCGCCGGCCTACGACAAGATCGTCGCCGACGTGTGGTTCCGCACCCCGGCCGACGCGGAGATCGCCGGTTTCCAGCCCTGGAACGGCCAGCGCACCACGGGAAGCTCGTGAGCGTTTTGGACCGCCATGGCGCTCCAAAACGCTCACGAGGGCAGTCGCCTCACTCCGGTTGGGGCTGGCGTTCCAGGAGCCGGGAGAGCACCACGGTCGACACCGTCCGGCTCACGAACTCGACCGACCGCAGGCGCTCCATCGCCTCTTCGAGGTGGTGGATGTTCGCCGCTCGCAGGTGCACGATCGCGTCCGCCTGCCCCGACACCGTGTAGGCCGCGACCACTTCCGGCAGCGGTTCCAGGCCGTTGCGGATCCGGTGCGCCGGGACGTTGCCGTCGCAGTGCACCTCCACGAACGCCTCCGTGCCCCAGCCCAGCGCCTCCGGGTCCACGACGGCCGTGAACCCCTGCAGCACGCCCTGGTCCAGCAGCTTGTCCACCCGGCGCTTCACCGCGGGCGCCGACAGGCCGACCTCCGCGCCGATCTCCGCGTAGCTCGCCCGGGCGTCGGCCACCAGGCGCGAAATGATTCGTTGGTCCAAGGCGTCCATACGCAACATTCTGCCGTAAAAAACGAACGTAGCGTTATTGATGGGTGGTCAGGAGAACACTTAGATTTCGATTCATGACGGTTACCGCCGATTCGGCTCTTGAGGCCCTCGCGCCGCCCCAGGCCACCACGCGCCACTACGTGATGTGCGCGCCCGAGTACTTCACCGTCGAGTACTCGATCAACCCGTGGATGGACCCGGGCAAGCCGGTGGACGCCGACCTGGCGATGGTCCAGTGGACGGAGCTGAAGCGCACCTACGAGCGGCTCGGGCACGTCGTCGAGCTGGTCGAGCCGCAGCCGGGCCTGCCCGACATGGTGTTCGCGGCCAACTCGGCGACCGTGATCGACGACCGGGTGCTGGGCGCCCGGTTCCGCGCGCCGCAGCGGGCCGCCGAGGCCGAGCACTTCCGGCGCTGGTTCGTCACCCGCGGCTACCGGAACCTGGTGATGCCCTCGCGGATCAACGAGGCGGAGGGCGATTTCGCCTGGACCGGCCGGGTGCTGCTGGCGGGCAGCGGGTTCCGCACCGATCCGGAAGCGCACGCGGAGGCCCAGGAGGTGCTCGGGGCGCCGGTGGTCTCGCTGCGGCTGGTCGACCCGCGCTACTACCACCTGGACACCGCGCTGTTCGTGCTGGAGCGCGGCGAGCGGGCGCAGATCGCCTACTTCCCGGATGCCTTCTCGCCCGGGTCGCGCCGCGTGCTGGAGCGGATGTTCCCGGACGCCGTGATCGCCGACGCCACCGACGCCGCCTGCCTCGGCCTGAACGGGGTTTCCGACGGGCGGCACGTGGTGCTGCCCGCGGAGGCGACCGGGCTCGCCGCGCGGCTGGCCGCCCGCGGCTACGAGCCGGTCCTGCTGGACATCTCCGAGCTCCGGAAGTCCGGCGGCGGCCCGAAGTGCTGCACGATGGAACTCCACGCCTGAGGGGGCGGGGTGCGAAGGGCGTCGTTGACCTGCAACGACGCCCTTCTTCGTTACTCAGCCAGGACGGCCTGCACGCCGAGCTCGATGCTGATCGTGGGACCGACCACGGCGATGCCCTTCGCCAGGGTGGCCTGCCAGTTCACCGAGTAGTCCTCGCGGCGCAGCGTCGCGGTCGCGTGGCAGGCGACCCGCAGGTCGCCGTCGAAGCCCGGCCCCTGCCACTTCCGCTGGCCCAGGTAGGTGGTTTCCAGCTGCACCGGGCTGCTGGTGCCGCGCAGCGCCAGGCGGCCGCTGATCATCCAGCGGTCGGAGCGCAGGTGCGTGAACCGGTCGCTGGTGAAGGTGATCCGCGGGTGGTTGGCCACGTCGAAGAAGTCCGCCGACCGCAGGTGGTCGTCGCGCATCTTCACGCCGGTCTCGATGCTGGCCGCGTCGATGGCCACCTGGATCCGCGAGTCCTCGAACCGCGGCGCCACCTCCACCACGCCGTCGTATTTCTTGAACATCCCGTGGATCTTGGACATGCCGATGTGCTGGGCGATGAACCGGATCTCGGTGTGGTACGGGTCGAACCGGTAGCGGCCCGGGCGCGGCAGTTCCAGCGAGGCGTCCGGCTCCAGGCGGATGCCGCCGAGCGAGCAGTGCTGGTTGACCCGCACCTCCACGCGGGTGGTGTAGCGGCGGTAGCCGCCCGCGCTGATCGACATCTTGTGGGTGCCAGGCGCGATCGACGTGACGAAGCAGCCGTAGCTGTCGGTGGTGCCGTGCGCGGACCGCTGGTTCAGCCGGTCCAGCAGCGTCACGGTCGCGCCGGGCAGCAGCGAGCCGCTCTCGTCGTGCACCTGGCAGGTCAGCAGGCCGCTGTCGAGCGGCGTCGGGGGGAGGAAGCCGCCGGAGATGCCGGTTCGCGCCGGCGTGCCCTTGCTGGTCGAGTGCCGACGACGCAGCCTGGCGAAGATCATTCAGTGCCCTCTTCTGGTTCTCCGGTCCCCGAACCGGATAAAGGTTGTGATTTCAACTAACTGACCATGGTAAGCCCGCGAGCCCGGTGGTCCGGCTCTCCGGTGACGTTGGCTTCAGCACATCCGCCCAGCGGAACTACGAGTCGCGCCGAGTCGTTTTCTGGGTGACCTTCGGATTACGTGGAAAGGTGTTCTGGGAGGCCATCCATCCCGGTCGGGGAACCGGGACTGGCCCTCGGGCGGAGGCAGGCACGGTGCACAGTCACGTCAACGGTTTGAAGACCGCTCTGCTGCTCGGCGGCATGAGCGCGCTGGTCCTGCTGGTCGGGTCGATCTTCGGCCGGACCGGCCTGGTCATCGCGTTCTTCGTGGCGCTGGGCATGAACGGCTACGCGTACTTCAACTCGGCCAACCTGGCCCTGCGCGCGATGCGCGCCCGGCCGGTGTCGGAGGCCGAGCAACCGGCCATGTACCGGATCGTGCGCGAGCTGGCGACCTCGGCGCGGCAGCCGATGCCCGCGCTGTACATCAGCCCGACGCGAGCGCCCAACGCCTTCGCCACCGGCCGCAACCCGCGCAACGCCGCGGTGTGCTGCACGTCGGGGATCCTCGAACTGCTCAACGAACGCGAGCTGCGCGCGGTGCTCGGCCACGAGCTCTCCCACGTCTACAACCGCGACATCCTGATCTCCAGCGTCGCCGGGGCGCTCGCCAGCGTGGTGACGTTCCTGGCCAACTTCGGGATGTTCTTCGGCATGTTCGGCGGCAACGACGAGAACCGGCCCAACCCGTTCGCGTTGCTGCTGGTGGCGCTGCTGGGCCCGATCGCGGCCGCCGTGGTGCAGATGGCCGTCAGCCGCTCCCGCGAGTACCAGGCCGATGCGTCCGGGGCGCAGCTGACCGGGGATCCGCTGGCGCTGGCGTCGGCGCTGCGCAAGCTGGAGCGCGGTACCCAGCTGGCACCGCTGTCACCGGAGCCCCAGCTGGTGTCCCAGTCGCACCTGATGATCGCGAACCCGTTCCGCCCCGGCGAGCGGCTGGCGAGGCTGTTCTCCACGCACCCGCCGATGGCCGACCGCATCCGCCGCCTGGAAGGCATGGCCGGCCACCAGCTCCCCCCGGCCTGGTGACGCAATTTCAATGGAAATTGCGGAACGGCAACGGCGTGTCGCGCCCCGACACGCAGCAACCTGTGGACAACCTCGGGTTCCTGTGGACAACTTCCGCAATTTCAATGGAAATCGGACCTTCGATTTCCATTGAAATTGCGTGGGAGAAGTGGGCGGGTCAGCCCGGGGCGCCGGAGCGGCGGGCGACGTCCATGACGTACTCGCCGTAGCCCGACTTGGCCAGCTTGGCGCCGAGCTCGAAGCACTCGTCCGCCGAGATGTAGCCCATGCGCAGGGCGATCTCCTCCAAGCAGGCGATCCGCACGCCCTGCCGGTGCTCCAGCACCTGCACGAACTGCGAGGCCTCCACCAGCGAGTCGTGGGTGCCGGTGTCCAGCCAGGCGAAGCCGCGGCCGAGCTGCGTCAGCCGCGCCCGGCCCTCCCGCAGGTAGGCGAGGTTGACGTCGGTGATCTCCAGCTCGCCGCGGACCGACGGCGTCAGCCCCTTGGCGATGCCCACCACGTCGTTGTCGTAGAAGTACAGGCCGGTGATGGCCATGTTGGACTTCGGCTCCGCCGGCTTCTCCACGATCGACACCAGCCGGCCGTCCTCGCCCACCTCGCCGACGCCGTAGCGCTGCGGGTCGCGGACCGGGTAGCCGAACAGGGTGCAACCGTCGAGATCGCGAACGCACTGCTGGAGAACCCGGGAGAAGCCCTGCCCGTAGAAGATGTTGTCGCCGAGCACCAGCGCCACCGGGTCATCGTCGATGAAGTCCGCCCCGATCACGAACGCCTCGGCGAGCCCGTTGGGCTGGGCCTGCTCGGCGTACTCGATGCGGATGCCGAACTGGGAGCCGTCCCCGAGCAGCCGCCGGAACAGCGGCATGTCGGCCGGGGTCGAGATGAGCAGCACTTCCCGGATGCCGGCCAGCATCAGCACCGACAGCGGGTAGTAGATCATCGGTTTGTCGTAGACCGGGAGCAGCTGCTTGGACACGACCTGCGTCAGCGGATGCAGGCGCGTCCCGTTGCCGCCCGCCAGCACGATCCCCTTCACCTGGGTCCTCCAGCGGTGGTTTACCGGAAATTCTCGAACTGGAGCGGGGCGTCGAAATCGCCGGACTTCAGCAGCTGGATCACGGCCTGCAGGTCGTCCTTCTTCTTGCCGGACACCCGCAGCTGCTCGCCCTGGATCTGGGCCTGGACGCCCTTGGGGCCCTCGTCGCGGATCTTCTTGGAGATCTTCTTCGCGACCTCCTGCGAGATGCCCTGCACGACCTTGCCGGTGGCCCGGAAGATCTGACCGGAGCTGGCCGGCTCACCCATGTCCAGCGCCTTCAGCGAGATGCCGCGCTTGATCAGCTTCTCCTTGAAGACCTCGATGGCGGCCTTGCAGCGCTCTTCCGTCTCCGACTCCAGCACCACGCCGTTCTCGCCCGACCACTGGATCTTCGAGCCGGTGCCGCGGAAGTCGAACCGATTGGCGAGTTCCTTTGCCGCCTGGTTCAGCGCGTTGTCCACCTCTTGGTGGTCCACCTTGCTCACCACGTCGAAGGACGGGTTTGCCACGTCACTACCTCCTGTTGAGCCGAAGCAGCGCGAGCTGCGAAGTTCTGCCGCCACACGCTACCGGCCGACGCAGCAGACCGGAGACCGGTCGAGCCGGAGTCGATTCGCGCTCGCCCCCGGCACCGGCCACGAACAGCGCAAACGAAGATGCCCCCGCGACCGGACCGGTCACAGGGGCATCTTCGATGAGTGCCAGGTGGAGGATTCGAACCTCCGAAGGCATTGCCGGCTGATTTACAGTCAGCTCCCTTTGGCCGCTCGGGCAACCTGGCGTGCGCACCAGCATCGCTGGCTTGCGAGGAAATAATACATACCGGCCACCATCGGTATTCCAGGGGGGCCGCTCAGTCCGGCTCGGGGTGGAAGACCAGCGCATCGGCCCGGGCCAGGCCCGCGTCGAGCGCCGCGCGGGCAGTTTCCGGCAGCCCGTCGCGGAAGTCGGGGCCGGCCGCCTTGACGAGCACCATAAGCCGCTTCGCGAGCCCGCGGGCCTGGGTGAGGCGGATCTCCTCGGCCGCCAGCACCTGGCGGGAGTCGGCGATCAGCTTGCGGTAGCGGTGGTTGAGCTCGGCCTGGTCATCGACGACGTCCAGCGCGCTCGCCAGATCTGCGAGTTCCGCCGTGCTGACCAGGACGAAGTACGGATCGGGCACGAATCCGCAGCCTAGTTGACCCGCGCCCGCCGGTCGCCGGGCGCGGCTTGGCGTCTTCTCGGCAGCACCGGCCGACGCCGCCGCGACCGGGCTAACCTGGGCGGATGGCCATAGATCGAGCAGGTCGGGCGAAGCGGCGGCAGGAGCAGCGCGCCGCGGCGCCGCCCACCCCGGCGCCGCCCGAGGAGCAGCGCCGGACCGCCTCGGCGGCGTTGGGCGTCGAGGGCCTGTTCAGCGCGGGGGCCAGGCATCAGCTGGAGCAGCTCGCCTGGGTGGAGGTCGTCAAGGAGGACGACCGGGAGGCGGGCGGCCCGCTCGATCTCGACTCGGACGTCGTCCACCTGGAGCGGAAGAGCGGGTAAGAACCCCCGCGACCAGCACAGAATGGTGGTCTGTCAAGGCTGTTCGGCCGACCAGGCGCTCCACCGCGTCACCCGGATCACGATCAACGTGCCCGTCGGCGGGTGCTCCCGGTACTGCGGGTACTTCTCCACGAGCGCCGCGACGAGGTCCGGGCGCGCCGCGCTGCCGGTCTGCTCCGCCTCGCCGTCGGCGCGCGCCCACCACAGGCGGGACCAGTCGTCCTCGTAGTGGTCGGCGAGCAGCGCCACCTGCGGGTTCGCGGCGATGTTGCGCAGCCGCCTGAGGTTCGTGGTCCGCTTCGGCTTGTGGTCCACTGCGGTGACGATCACATCCCCGCGGATCGCGAAGGTGATCGGCACCAGGTGCGGTCGTCCCAGCTCATCGGCGCTGGCCAGGCGTGCCTCCCGTGCCCGCGCGAACCAGCTCCGTGCCTGCTGTTGGCTGATGCGCATCGTCCGGTCCGGTCCGTATGTTCGGAGTGTGCCTTCGGCTCCATCCACCCCAGGGTCCGCCACCGTCGTCGGCCCCGGCTACCGCGACCAGCAGTACTGGCTCCGCTACCAGGACTTCTTCCCCGGTGCGCTCCGCGTCACCGCCGAGAACGCCCCGGCCGAGCAGTGGTGGCCGTGGCGCGGCACGACGGTCCACCTCGACCGCGTCGCGCGCCCGAGCGCCCCGACCAAGCTGATCGCGTTGCACGGAGTCGGCACCTATGGCCGCATGCTCGCCCCGTACGGGCGGCTGCCGTCGCTGGCGGACTTCGAATTCATCGCCCCCGACCTGCCCGGCTTCGGCCTGACCGGCGCCTCCCGGCGCGCGATCACCTACCGGGACTGGGTTTCCTGCGTGCTCGACCTGGTCGAGGCCGAGCGGGCCCGCGACGAGCGGCCGATCGTGCTGCTCGGCGTCAGCACCGGCGGCCGGCTCGCCTACGACGTCGCCGCGCAGGCCGGCGGCGCGGTGGCCGGCGTGATCGCGACCTGCCTGGCCGACCCGCAGCGCGACGACGTCCGGCGGCGGCTCGCGGCCCGGCCGGAGATGGCCCAGTGGGCGGGGCTGCTGACACTGGTCCCGAAGCCGCTCGCGGCGGCGCGGGTGCCGGTGCACTGGCTGACGAACATCGCCGCGGCGTCCAACCACGGCCAGTTCGCCAACCTGGTGTGGGCCGACGAGATCGGCGGCGGCAGCTGGCTCGCGCTCGGCTTCGCCCGCAGCTGCCTGGCCACTCCGCCCGCGGTGGCGCCCGAGGACTACGCTGGGCCGCCGCTGCTGCTGGCGCACCCCGACGACGACCGGTGGACGCCGCTGCTGCTGTCCCGCCAGTTCTTCGACCGGATCGCCGGGCCCACCCGCTTCGCGACGCTCAGCGGCGCCGGCCATCTCCCGGTGGAGGAGTCGGGGCTGGCGGATCTCGACCGCGCGGTCCGGGATTTCCTCGACGAGTTCGGACTGCAGTAGTAACCGTCCGTTCTCGCCGGTCGCGTACGGTATTCGGCCCGATCGGTTGCTGCGGCGAGCATCACAAATCTCCGGGGTGCGCCTCGCCGCACCCGCCGGACCGCGGCGCCCGGCGGTCGTTGTGAAATCTTTGCTGGTCAACTCCCGATGCTGTGCAAGGATGTCGCCGCGAACCACCCGCATCAACGCAGATGCGTGCGTCCGGCAGATGCGACGGGGACCATTGGCCCCTGGCCTTCCGCGCGGTCGTGCGTCACGATTTGCCACGGCATTCGTGTGGTGCGCACGCGCCGCCGGCTTGGGAGGAGCGTGGATGATCGAGCGTCACCGCTCCCTCGGTCCGCAATCCAGCCTGGAATCCGCCCGCCCGCCGGTGCGCGCCGAGGTGGATCCGGTCCGGCGCCGGATGTTCACCGGGTTCTCGTTCGTGGTCCTCGCCGCCGGCCTCCTCGCGTCCGCCGCGACCTCGGCCTGGCTGCCCTTCCACTACCGCTCGGACCTGCTGTTCATCGGACCGCTGCTGGCCATGGGCTTCCTGCTGGCCGAGCAACTGACCATCGACGTCGACGTGAAGCGGGTCGGCTGGACCATCTCGTTCACCGAGATCCCGCTGATCCTCGGGCTGCTGACGGTGCCGTTCGAGGTGGTGCTCGCGGCCAACCTGCTGGCCGGGCTCGGCGCGCAGGTCGGCCGTCGCGCGGCCACCCACGTCGTCTACAACGCGGGCGTGCTGTGCCTGGAGATCGCGGTGCCGTTCGCGGTGGCCAACGCGGTCAACCTGGCGCTGGTCGACGTGGCCCCGGCCTGGTTCGGCCCGGTCGTCGGCACCCTGACGTCGCCGCTGATCAGCTGCGCCTTCGCGCTCGCCGCGCTGCACGTGCTGGGCGGCGCGATGCGGGTGTCCGCCGGTGTGCGGCTCGCGGTGAACACGCTGGCCGTGGGCCTGCTCAACACCTCGGTCGGCCTGGTCGGCTACGAGGTCTCGATCAGCACGCCGTGGGGCTGGCTGCTGGTGGCGCTGGTCGCGGTGGCCGTGATCGGCCTGTACCGCGCCTACTCCGGCCTGCTGCGCGAGCAGCGCGACCTGGAGGCGCTCAGCGATGTCAGCCTGAGCGTGGCCCGCTCCGGGCAGACCGCCGCGCACGGCCCTTCGGACGCCGTGGCCGGCGAGCCGGAGGTGTCGGTCAGCGAGTGGGAGCCGGTCGCGGAGCGGATCCGGGAGCAGCTGAACGCGACCCGCGTGGTGCTGCGGCTGCGGCTGGACCCCAGCGGCGAGGTCAGCACGCTGGTCGCGGGGGAGTCGCTGCCGGAGATGGCGCAGCAAGCCGCGCCCTCGGCGCTGCGCGACGATCCGCTGCTCCAGCTGCCGGGCAGCCACGTGCGTTCCTTCCGGACGCTCGAAGCGCCCGAAGAGGTGCGGCGCGCGCTGCGCCAGCGCGGCGCTTATGAGGCGCTCGTGGTGCCGCTGCGCGGCGCGAGCCAGTTGCTCGGGGCGGTCGAGGTGCACGACCGGGTCAGCCGGTGGCGCGGCTTCGGCCGGGCCGACGTGCGACTGCTGCACACCCTGGCCAGCCACCTCGCGACCGCGATGGACAACCGCCGCCTGCTCGCGCGGCTGCGGCACGACGCCTACCACGATCCGCTGACCGGCCTGCTCAACCGGACCGGCTTCCGCGAGATGGCCGCCGAGGAGCTGCGCAACGGGCGCACCGCGGTCGTGCTGCGGATGGACCTCGACGTGCTCACCACCGTCAGCGAGGCCCTCGGCTACACCTGGGGCGACCGGATGATCGTCGCCGCCGGGCGCCGGATGCGCGACGAACTCGGCGAGGCACCGCTGGCCAGGCTCGAAGCGAACTCCTTCGCGGTGCTGCTGCTGGACCACAGCGAGGCCCAGGCGCACGAGTTCGCCCAGCACCTGCGCGAGGTGATCGGCAAGCCGTACCCGCTGGACCGGATCGTCGTGGAGGCCGCGGGCGTCGCCGGGTACGCCTCGTCCGCACCGGCCGACGGCGAGTGCGAGACCGACATCGACACCCTCCTGCAGCGCTCCGACGTCGCGGTCCGGGCGGCCCGCAACGGCGAGGACGGGGTGCGCGGCTACGCCCCCGCGATGGGCCAGGTCTTCCTGCGCCGCTTCCAGCTGGTCACCCAGTTCCGGCAGGCGCTGGACACCGGCCAGGTCGAGGTGCACTACCAGCCGAAGGTCGCGCTGCCCGAACGCCAGGTGGTGGGCGCCGAAGCCCTCGTGCGCTGGTCGCACCCCGAGTACGGGCGGCTGGACCCGGACGAGTTCGTGCCGCTGGTGGAGGCGACCGGGCTGGTCGACGCGCTCACCGCGTTCGTCATGGAGTGCGCGCTGGTCAAGATCCGGCAGTGGCTGGATCGCGGCCTGCGGATGTCGGTGGCGGTGAACCTGTCGGTGCGCAACCTCGCCGACGAGACCTTCCCGGACCGGGTCGGCGAGGCGTTGCTGCGCCACGACATCCCGCCGGAGCTGCTCACCTTCGAGCTGACCGAGTCCAGCGTGATGGCCGACCCCGAGCGCTCGCTGCCGCTGCTGCGGAGGCTGCACGCGATGGGCGTGGTGCTGGCGGTGGACGACTTCGGCACCGGCTACTCGTCGCTGGCCTACCTGCGGCAGCTGCCGGTCGACGAGGTGAAGATCGACAAGAGCTTCGTGCTCGGCATGGGCACCGATCTCGGCGACATGGCGGTGGTGCGCTCCATCGTCGAGCTCGGGCACTCGCTGGACCTCGCGGTGGTCGCCGAGGGCGTCGAGGACGACGCCGCCCGCGATCAGCTGGTGGAGATGGGCTGCGACGTCGCCCAGGGCTACCTGATCTCGCGCCCGCTCTCGGAGGAGCGGTTCGAGGCGTGGCTGCAGGCCCGCACCAAGCGCGGCCGGGGCGCCCGGTCCGAGACCGTCCTCACACTCCTGCACTGAGCCCGGTTTTCGCGCCCATGCGCCGCCTGCGGGTTGAAAACACCGTCGTGACCTGCGTTTTCGCAAAAAGGTACCCCCCTGTTTCGAGGGGGTCCGGGTGGTGTGTAAAGTTCTAGACGTTCCGCAAGGAAACGCCCCAATAGCTCAGTCGGCAGAGCGTCTCCATGGTAAGGAGAAGGTCTACGGTTCGATTCCGTATTGGGGCTCGAAAGACAGCTGCGGTACTCGGTAAACTGGGTGCTGTGGCTGTTTTGCATGGGATATCCTGCGTCGGCTGAGGCGCGAGGTGCGTGCACCGAAGGTCCCAGCATGGCGGTGTAGCTCAGTCGGTAGAGCAAGCGGCTCATAATCGCTGTGTCGCCGGTTCAAGTCCGGCCACCGCTACCAGTCACGGGTTCGCACGGATCTACGGCGAACCGTTCCGGATTTACGACCGAGAGAGAAAGGCACCCCCGTGGCCGCCACCGACGTCCGACCCAAGATCACGCTGGCGTGCGAGGAGTGCAAGCACCGCAACTACATCACCAACAAGAACCGGCGCAACGACCCGGACCGCTTGGAGATGAAGAAGTTCTGCCCGAACTGCGGTACGCACAAGCTGCACAAGGAAACCCGCTGATCGAGCGGTTCCAACCCCGGCTTCAGCGAGAGCCCGCCCCCGGTATCCGGGGGCGGGCTCTCGTCGTTGTGCCCAGGTGTGCCGGGTAGCCTGCGGGCGTGCCGCTTGACCAGTCATTCATCGGGCGTGAGTACCCGCCAACGGCCGCCTACGAGGTGGGCCGGGAGAAGATCCGCGAGTTCGCCGCGGCCATCAAGGACGACTCGCCGCTGTACCGCGACGTCGACGCCGCCAAGGCCGCCGGATACCCGGACGTGATCGCGCCGCCGACGTTCGCGGTGATCCTCTCCATGGGTGCCCACGACGCGATCGTCGAGGACCCGCAGCTCGGCCTGGACTACAGCCGCGTGGTGCACGGCCAGCAGGACTTCACCCACCACCGGCCGATCCGGGCGGGCGACCGCCTCGTCACCGTGGTGCACGTGGACGACATCAAGACCCGCGCGGGCAACGACTTCCTGACGGTGCGCGCCGAGATCGGCACCGTCGACGGCGAGCCGGTGTGCACCGCGAAGTCGATGCTGGTGGCCCGCGGCGCGGCCGAATCGGAGGGGGAGGGCGCATGAGCAGCCCTGCGTCAACCTCAGTCCTTCTCAACCGCACCTCAGGGGACCGTGACGCAACCCAGCCACGAGAAACCGCGAAACGCGGGATTGATCCCGCACGCAACCACCACTGTGAAACGCGGAGAGGCGGAACTGTCATGAGCGTGCGGATGTCCGAGGTCGCCGTCGGCGACCAGCTGCCGGTGCTGAGCGTGCCGCTCACCCGTGCCGATCTGGTCCGCTACGCCGGGGCGTCCGGCGACTTCAACCCGATTCACTGGAACGAGCGGGTCGCGACCGAGGTCGGCCTGCCCGACGTGATCGCCCACGGGATGCTCACGATGGCCGTCGCCGGCCGCCTGGTCAGCGAGTGGACGGGCGACCCGGGCGCGATCGTGCACTACGGCGTGCGGTTCACCCGGCCGGTGGTGGTCCCCGACGACGGAACCGGGGCGCTGGTCGAGCTGTCCGGCAAGGTCGCGAAGAAGAACGACGACGGCACGGTGAAGGTCAGCATCACGGCCCGCAGCGCTGACCAGGGCGTCCTCGGCGGTGCCAGCGCCACCGTCCGCCTCCCGGAGTAGTGAGAACGCGAAAGGCGCCCCCGGCCGAGCCGCCGGGGGCGCCTTTCGCGTGTTGCGGGGCTACTTGGCTTCGCCGAGGAGTTCCGCCATCCGGGTCACGCCGGTGACGAGGTCCTCGTCACCGAGGGCGTAGGACAGGCGGAAGTAGCCCGGGGTGCCGAAGGCCTCGCCCGGGACCACCGCGACCTCCGCCTGCTCCAGGACCAGGCTCGCCAGCTCCACGCTGGTCTCCGAGCGGACACCGCGGATCTCCTTGCCCAGCAGGCCCTTGACCGACGGGTACGCGTAGAACGCGCCCTGCGGCTCCGGGCAGCTGACGCCGGGGATCGCCGAGAGCAGCTCGACGATCTTGCGGCGGCGGCGGTCGAACGCCGAGCGCATCTCCGCGACGGCGTCCAGGGAGCCGCTGACGGCCTCCAGAGCGGCCCGCTGCGAGACGTTGGCGACGTTGGACGACAGGTGCGACTGCAGGTTCCCGGCCGCCTTGATGACGTCCTGCGGGCCGATCATCCAGCCCACCCGCCAGCCGGTCATGGCGTAGGTCTTGGCGACGCCGTTGAGCACCACGCAGGTGTCCGCGAGCTCCGGGACCACGGCGGGCATCGACACGTGCCGGGCGTCGCCGTAGACCAGGTGCTCGTAGATCTCGTCGGTGACCACCCAGATGCCGTGCTCGACCGCCCAGCGGCCGATCGCCTCGACCTGCTCCGGCGGGTAGATCGCGCCGGTCGGGTTGGACGGCGAGTTGAACAGCAGCACCTTGGTGCGCGGCGTCCGCGCGGCCTCCAGCTGCTCGACGGAAACCAGGTAGCCGGTCGACTCGTCGGCGGGCACCACCACCGGAACTCCACCCGGCAGGGTGATCGCCTCCGGGTAGGTGGTCCAGTACGGGGCGGGCAGCAGGACCTCGTCGCCCGGGTCGAGCAGCGTCTGGAACGCCTGGTAGACGGCCTGCTTGCCGCCGTTGGTCACCAGCACCTGACTGGCCTGCACGGTGTAGGCGGAGTCCCGCAGCGTCTTCGCGGCGATGGCCTCGCGCAGCTCCGGCAGGCCGGCCGCCGGGCTGTAGCGGTGGTTCTTCGGGTCGGAGCAGGCGGCGATGGCGGCATCCACGATCGGCTGCGGCGTCGGGAAGTCCGGCTCGCCGGCGCCGAACCCGATCACCGGCCGGCCGGCCGCCTTGAGCGCCTTCGCCTTGGCGTCCACGGCCAGCGTGGCGGACTCGCTGATCCCGCCGATCCGCGCGGACACCCGCGCCCTGGTCTCTTGGTCTGTCTGAGGTGCGGCCATGCTTGCATCCTGACAGACGCGGCGTGTCGTCGAACACGCTCCCCACCTGCGGCGGAGTTGTTCATGACCCGGCTCAGGGGGTGCCGTTGGAGCAAGGTCGTCGGCGTGCCGTACACTTTCGAACCTGGG
Source organism: Saccharopolyspora sp. NPDC003752 (assembly GCF_053605825.1). Lineage (NCBI taxonomy): Bacteria > Bacillati > Actinomycetota > Actinomycetes > Pseudonocardiales > Pseudonocardiaceae > Saccharopolyspora > Saccharopolyspora sp. NPDC003752. Next base: position 34,209 of record NZ_JBSGJZ010000021.1, read on the forward strand.
ATGCCTGAACACCATGGAACTCCGGTTCCATGGCCGGTGCGGGGCGTCCCGAAGTGCGGTCGAGCTCCAGGGCCGCAAAGGGGTGTAGCTCAATTGGCAGAGCAGCGGTCTCCAAAACCGCAGGTTGCAGGTTCAAGTCCTGTCACCCCTGCGTCGATGCGACGGTGAGCGGAGGATGGGCGTGAGCGAGGACCGCGAGCAGGAGCAGGACGGAGCGCGCGAAGACGCAGCCCGTCCGTCCAGCGCCGCGGCGCGGCGCGAGCGCCGTGCCTCCGCCCGTCCGGCCGGTCGTAAGGGCCGGTCCGGTGAGTCGGGTTCGGCCGGAGCGAACTCGGCGCGCACAACTGAGTCGAAGGGTCGGCCGACCCCGTCGCGGGATGGCCGGCAGGGTCGGGTTTCGCTGTTCCGGAAGATCGGACGCTTCCTGCGCGAGGTCGTCGCCGAACTGCGCAAGGTCATCTGGCCGACGCGCAAGGCGCTGGCGACCTACACCCTCGTGGTGCTGGTCTTCGTCAGCATCATGGTGGCGTTCGTCGCCGGCGTGGACGTGCTCTTCGCCAAGGGAGTGGGCTGGCTGTTCGGCTCAGGCTGAACGGCTGCGGGCCCGCCCTAGGTGGTGCCGGCGGCGGAACGACGACCCGGCACGCAACGCACGAGAGGAAGCGAGACCGACTGTGACCTCCCACGAGGGCCAGGAATCCACCGGCCTCACCGACGAGCAGGTGCAGCCCGAGGCCGCGGAGGCCGAGGCGACCGCCGACTCGGTCGACGCAGTCGAATCCGCGGACAGCGCCGACTCCGGCGAGGACATCGACTCGGCCGACCAGGCCGAGGAGTCGGCCGAGGACGCCGACGAAACCGGTGAGGAAGGCGAAACCGGCGAGGAAGCGGCCGCCGAAGAAGTGGCCGCCGAAGCGGACCCGGTCGAGGAGCTGCGCGCGGCGCTGCGGCGCGCACCCGGCGACTGGTACGTCGTGCACTCCTACGCGGGCTACGAGAACAAGGTCAAGACCAACCTCGAAACGCGGGCCCAGACGCTCGACGTCGAGGACTTCATCTTCCAGGTCGAGGTGCCGACCGAAGAGGTCACCGAGATCAAGAACGGCCAGCGCAAGCTGGTGCAGCGCAAGGTGCTGCCCGGCTACATCCTGGTCCGGATGGAGCTCAACGACGCGTCCTGGAGCGCGGTGCGCAACACGCCGGGCGTCACCGGCTTCGTCGGCGCCACCTCCAAGCCGTCGCCGCTGACCATCGACGACGTGCTGAAGTTCCTGGCGCCGCAGGTCGAGGAGAAGAAGGCCGAGCCGGGCAAGAAGGCCGCCGCTTCGGCCGCCGCCAAGCCCTCGGTCGAGGTCGACTTCGAGGTCGGCGAGTCCGTCACCGTCATGGACGGGCCGTTCGCGACCCTGCCCGCGACGATCAACGAGGTCAACCCGGACGCCCAGAAGCTCAAGGTGCTGGTGTCGATCTTCGGCCGCGAAACGCCGGTTGAGCTTTCGTTCAGCCAGGTTTCCAAGATCTGACCGTTCTCCCGCGGTGCGGGAGTGCGGCGGCTGCGCGCGGATCTGGCAGGACCCGTGCGCAGAACCGGGCGAAGCCACCGTTTCGTGGTCTCGCCGATTCGGCTCCGCCACTAGGCGGGGCCGGGCAACCGGATAGCGAAGACACAGGAAGCAAACATGCCGCCCAAGAAGAAGAAGCTCGCAGCGATCATCAAGCTGCAGATCCAGGCCGGCCAGGCCAACCCGGCCCCGCCGGTCGGCCCGGCGCTGGGTCAGCACGGCGTCAACATCATGGAGTTCTGCAAGGCCTACAACGCCGCCACGGAGAACCAGCGTGGCAACGTCGTGCCGGTCGAGATCTCCGTGTTCGAAGACCGCTCCTTCAGCTTCGCGCTGAAGACCCCGCCGGCGGCCAAGCTGCTGCTCAAGGCGGCGGGCGTGGCCAAGGGCAGCGGCGAGCCGCACAAGACCAAGGTCGGCAAGGTCTCCATGGACCAGGTCCGCGAGATCGCGCAGACCAAGATGGCCGACCTCAACGCCAACGACATCGACCAGGCCGCCAAGATCATCGCCGGCACCGCCCGGTCGATGGGCCTGACGGTCGAGGGCTGACCCAGCCGGACGGCTGGCAGTGTGGGAGGGCTCCAGCGCAGCCCGACCAACCACAACTGATCCACCTGCGATAGGGACAGAAATGGCAAAGCGCAGCAAGGCATATCAGCAGGCGGCCGAGCTGATCGATCGCGCGCGGCTGTACGCGCCGACGGAGGCCGCCGAGCTGGCCAAGAAGACCGCCAAGGTCAAGTACGACGCCACCGTCGAGGTGGCGCTGCGGCTGGGCGTCGACCCCCGCAAGGCAGACCAGATGGTCCGCGGCACCGTGAACCTGCCGCACGGCACTGGTAAGACTGCCCGCGTCATCGTGTTCGCCGTCGGGGACAAGGCCGCCGAGGCCGAGGCCGCCGGTGCGGACGCGGTTGGTTCCGAGGACCTGATCGAGCGCATTCAGGGCGGCTGGCTCGATTTCGACGCGGCGATCGCCACCCCGGACCAGATGGCCAAGGTCGGCAAGATCGCTCGGGTGCTCGGCCCGCGCGGCCTGATGCCGAACCCGAAGACCGGCACCGTCACTCCGAACGTCACCAAGGCGATCACGGAGATCAAGGGCGGCAAGATCAACTTCCGCGTCGACAAGCAGGCCAACCTGCACTTCATCATCGGCAAGGCGTCGTTCGACACCGAGAAGCTGGTGGAGAACTACGCGGCTGCGCTGGACGAGATCCTGCGCGCGAAGCCGTCGGCGTCGAAGGGCCGGTACCTGAAGAAGGTCACCTTCACGACCACGATGGGCCCGGGCATCCCGGTCGACCCGAACGCGACCCGGATCACGGCCTCGGCCTGATCCCGGAGTTCCGCTGAAAGGGCGGGCCACCCCACCAGGGGCGGCTCGCCCTTTCGCTATCCAAGCTTCGTTTTAGCTGGTCAGGTGCCGTGAGCGTGTTGGGGCGCCATAGCACCCCAAAACGCTCACGGGTGGAGCTCCTCAGTCGCCGCAGCTGGGCGTTTGGAGGGCGTAGGCGCTGATCGCCCAGCCGCCGTCCGGCTGTTGCGTGAGCTTGAAGCTGCCGAGGCGCGGGCCGCCGGTGACCTGCATTCGGCAGCCGAGGACCTGGGCGTCCGGTCCGGCGATGTTGACCGCGTTTTCGCCGAACGACGGGTTGGCGTACGTGCCGGGGATGGTGATCTGGTCATGCAGCCGGCGTGCCGCGGTGGCGCAGTCCGGGGCTTGGTGGGCGGCGGCGAAGCCGGACTTGGCCGAGGCTTCGAAATATGCGCACGCAACCGTTGGATCGTCTCCGCGCAGCAAGTTGTAGACGTCGAGCACTGCTTCCGCCGGGGTCCTCGCCTTCATCGGCGCCGAATCGGGAGGTGCGCCGGTGTTGGTGCTGCCGTTGTCGCTTCCGGTGCTGCCGAACCAGGACGTCATCACGCTGTTGTACAGGTAGTTGAGCAGCAGGAGCGCCAGCAGCAGGTAGATCAGGCGGCGGACCAGCTTGTAGCGCAGGAGGCCCAGGGCCCGCTTCCACCAGGCCTTCTTCGGCGTCGTGGGAGTCGCCGCCGGGGGCGCCGCGGGCGGTGGGACCGCTACTTCCCCGTCCTGGGACCGCTGCCATTCGCGGAACTTCTGGAACTCCAGGAATTGCTGGTACTGGCGGAACTCCGCGTCGTCCGCCGGCTGCTGCGGGCGGGCCGGTGCGTCGGCCTCGACGACCTCGCTGTCCACCACCTCGGCGTCGACGACCTCCGCGGTGCGCGGTTTCTCCGGCAGGTTCGGGCGGGGCGACTCGTGCTGATCAGCCACGCACCACATGATGCCCGGCCGTCGCGTCCAGGTCACGACCGGTGACCGCCGGAAAGCAGGACCGGGGGTGGTTGGTGGGCCCCGGGGCGGGTCGCGTACGCTGGTCGAGGTTCCACCCAAGACCGCTGGTCTTCTCCGTGCCCCGCCAGGGGTGGGGAGAACGAAGGTCCCGTGAGATGCGGGCGGCCCGCGCAGGAGGGACGAGGCTATCCGTGCGCGCGCTGCGCGCCCATGATCTTGACGCCCCGTGCTTCCCTGCGCCGGGGCGTTTTGTCGTCTCAGGACCGACTGGATGCGGATCACAGTCGGAAATAGAGAGGAGGCGACATGGCGAAGCCCGACAAGGTTGATGCGGTCACCGAGATCGCGGACAAGTTCAGCAACTCGACCGCTGCGGTCGTGACCGAGTACCGCGGGCTGTCCATGGCGCAGCTGTCTGAGCTGCGTCGTGCCCTCGGTGCGGGCACCTCGTACCGTGTCGCGAAGAACACGCTGGTCAAGCGTGCCGCCGAGCAGTCCGGCGTCGAGGGCCTCGACGACCTGTTCGTCGGCCCGACCGCGATCGCCTTCGTCGAGGGCGAGCCGGTCGACGCGGCCAAGGCTCTGCGTGAATTCGCCAAGGACAACAAGGCCCTGGTGATCAAGGGCGGTTACATGGACGGCCGCGCGCTGTCCGTGTCCGAGGTCGAGGGCATTGCCGACCTCGACTCCCGCGAGGTCACCCTGGCCAAGCTGGCCGGTGCCATGAAGGCCAAGATGGGCCAGGCCGCCGCGCTGTTCGCCGCGCCGGCGTCCCAGGTGGCTCGGTTGGCCGCCGCTCTGCAGGAGAAGAAGAGCGGCGAAGCCGACGCCTGAGTCCCTTCGGGCGCAGTTGTCGGTTGCAAGAACTCCCCACCCGGGCACTCCCGTTCCCGGGCACTGAACTGAAAGGAACGCCGCCGTGGCGAAGCTGAGCAACGATGAGCTGTTGGACGTCTTCAAGGAGATGACCCTCCTGGAGCTGTCGGAGTTCGTGAAGCAGTTCGAGGAGACCTTCGACGTCACCGCCGCCGCCCCGGCCGCCGTCGTGGCGGGCCCGGCCGGCGCCGCTGCCCCGGCCGCCGAGGAGCAGGACGAGTTCGACGTCATCCTCGAGGGTGCTGGCGACAAGAAGATCCAGGTCATCAAGGTCGTCCGTGAGATCGTCTCCGGCCTGGGCCTGAAGGAGGCCAAGGAGCTGGTCGAGGGCGCTCCGAAGCCGATCCTGGAGAAGGTCGAGAAGGAGAAGGCCGAAGAGGTCAAGGCCAAGCTGGAAGAGGCCGGCGCTTCGGTCTCCGTCAAGTGAGCATCTGACTGACGGTAAAAGGGCGAGTACTCGCGGTTGCGAGTACTCGCCCTTTTTGCTGTCCGGGAAAGAAGAATCGCTTTTACCGGACAAATCCTGTGGTTTCCCGAATCGAAGTGAACTGGCGAGTAACCCGTTCGCGTCAGGCTCGTTGCATAGGTGTGACGCCGATGACCTTCGTTAAGCGCGTCACATGTGCCAGGCTGCCTCACCGGGGTTACCCCCGATGCGGTTAATTCGAGGAACGCGGAGGTGCGGATGGGCGTCGAGGTGGTTGTCGACGGACTGTCGAAGTCCTTCGGCGCGCAGACCATCTGGCGGGACGTCAGTCTGACGCTTCCTCCCGGCGAGATCAGCGTGCTGCTCGGGCCTTCCGGGACCGGAAAGTCGGTGTTCCTGAAGTCCCTGGTCGGCTTGTTGAAGCCGGAGCAGGGCAAGGTGGTCATCAACGGCACGGACATCTGCACGTGCTCGGAGCGCGAGCTCTACGAGATCCGGAAGATGTTCGGCGTGCTGTTCCAGGACGGTGCGCTGTTCGGGTCGATGAACCTCTACGACAACATCGCGTTCCCGCTCCGCGAGCACACCCGCAAGGGCGAGTCCGAGATCCGCGACCTGGTGCTCGAGAAGATGGAGATGGTCGGTCTCCTCGGCGCGGAGGAAAAGCTGCCCGGCGAGATCTCCGGCGGTATGCGCAAGCGCGCCGGGCTGGCCCGCGCGCTGGTGCTGGACCCCGAGATCATCCTGGTCGACGAGCCCGACTCCGGGCTGGACCCCGTCCGCACCGTGCTGCTGAACCAGCTGATCGTCGACCTGAACGCGCAGATCGACGCCACGATCCTGATCGTCACGCACGACATCAACACCGCCCGGACGGTGCCGGACAACATCGGCATGCTCTACCGCCGGAACCTGGTGATGTTCGGGCCGCGCGAGGTGCTGCTGACCTCGGCCGAGCCGGTGGTGGTGCAGTTCCTCAACGGGCGTGCCGACGGGCCGATCGGCATGAGCGAGGAGAAGGACATCGGGCCGTCCGAGCTGGCGCGGCTGAGCGAGCTCGCCGTGCCGCCGATGATGGCGCAGCTGGAGGTCTCGCCGGGGATGCCGGAGCGGACCGCGGTGCGCCGCCGCAAGGACCGGGTGCTGCGCCAGCTGCGGACGCTGAACCCGTCGGCGCAGCAGGAGATCCTCAAGACGCTGACCCCGGACGAGCTGGCGCTCTACGGTTTTTCCACGCCCGCGACCGGCGCGTGGCCGCAGCAGACCGAGCCGGTGCAGTCGGCGGCCCCGGACCGGCTCCCGCCGGCGGCGGTCGCCGACGTGCCGCCGCAGCAGGCGCGCCCGACGCCCCACCCCCGGCAGCCGGAGGCGACGCCGTGGGATGGGGAGGAGCCGGTCGAGTCGTCGCGGCGCCGCTGGTTCGGCCGCAAGCGGGGTGAGTCGTGAGTTCGCCGTCCCAGGCGCGGTTCCCGGGTGCGGGCGGGCTTCGGGAGACCGGCCGCATGTTCGCGCTGGCGCTCGACGTGGTGCGGGCGATGCCCAGCCGCCCGTTCCAGATCCGTGAGTTCATCCAGCAGTGCTGGTTCATCGCCAGCGTGACGATCCTGCCGACCGCGCTGGTGTCGATCCCGTTCGGCGCGGTGATCGCGCTCCAGCTCGGCTCGCTGACCAGGCAGATCGGCGCCCAGTCGTTCACCGGCGCGGCGAGCGTGCTGGCGATCATCCAGCAGGCCAGCCCGATCGTGACCGCGCTGCTGATCGCGGGGGCCGGCGGTTCGGCGATCTGCGCGGACCTCGGCTCCCGGAAGATCCGCGACGAGATCGACGCGATGGAGGTCCTGGGGATCTCGCCGATCCAGCGGCTGGTGGTGCCGCGGGTGCTGGCCGCGATGCTGGTGGCGCTGCTGCTCAACGGCATGGTCAGCGTCGTCGGCGTGCTCGGCGGCTACACGTTCAACGTGATCATGCAGGGCGGCACGCCCGGCGCGTACATGGCGAGCTTCAACGCGCTGGCACAGCTGTCCGACCTGTGGATCGGCGAGCTGAAGGCGGTGATCTTCGGGTTCCTGGCCGGTGTGGTGGCCGCCTACCGCGGCCTGCACCCGCCGCCGGGACCGAAGGGCGTCGGGGACGCGGTGAACCAATCGGTGGTGATCACCTTCCTGCTCCTGTTCGCCGTGAACTTCGTCCTGACGACGCTCTACCTGCAACTGGTCCCGCCAAAGGGAATGTGACATGAGAAGCGTGTTCCCGAACTCGGTTTGCGCAGCGGTGCTGGTAGCGGAACCTCAGACGCCGCCTCGGCTGTGGGATCCCCGACTCATGTATGTCCAATACGCCACGCTGGGGCTGTCCTCGCGAGGGCGCCGTCTGAGAACCCGCGGCGGTGCGAGTTGCGCAGGTGGGCTAAGCGGCTTCGCCGCTTCAAAGAGGTGGAAATGACATGGTGACCATCTCGCAGCGCGCGAAGCGCGCGGCCCGGCGGCCGCTGGTGATGCTGGACGACCTGGGCGACCAGATGTCGTTCTACCTGCGCTCGCTGGCGTGGATTCCGCGGGCGATCGCCCGCTACGCGAAGGAGACGCTGCGGCTGCTGGCCGAGGTCAGCTTCGGCAGCGGCGCCTTGGCGGTGATCGGCGGCACGGTCGGCGTGATGATCGGCCTGACGCTGTTCACCGGCACCGTGGTCGGCCTGCAGGGCTTCGCGGCGCTGGACCAGCTCGGCACCTCGGCGTTCGCCGGCTTCGTCTCCGCGTACTTCAACACCCGGGAGATCGCGCCGCTGGTCGCCGGGCTTGCGCTGTCGGCGACGGTCGGCTCCGGCTTCACCGCGCAGCTGGGCGCGATGCGGATCTCCGACGAGATCGACGCGCTGGAGGTCATGGGCGTGCCGAGCCTGCCGTACCTGGTGACGACCCGCGTGATCGCCGGGTTCATCGCGGTGATCCCGCTGTACGTGCTGGGCCTGCTCACGTCGTACATCGCCGCCCGCGCGGTCACGATCTACATCTACGGCCAGTCCGCGGGCACCTACGACCACTACTTCAACCTGTTCCTGCCGCCCGAGGACGTGTTGTGGTCCTTCGGGAAGGTGCTCGTCTTCAGCGTGGTGGTGATCATGACGCACTGCTACTACGGCTACCGCGCCAGCGGCGGCCCGGCCGGTGTCGGCATCGCGGTGGGTCGCGCGGTGCGGACCGCGATCGTGACCACCGCGCTCCTCGACTTCTTCCTCAGCCTCGCGATCTGGGGCACCACGACGACGGTTCGGATCACGGGATGAGCACGCGAAGCGCGTTGACGACGCTCCGGCGCCGCGCCCTCGGCTTGGCGTTGCTGATGAGCATGGTGCTGTTCATCGGGTTGACCGTGGCGATCTACCAGAAGGCCTTCGCGTCCAGCGTGGACGTCGTGCTGAAGGCGCCGTCGACCGGGAACCAGCTGCTGCCCGAGTCGGACGTGAAGGTGCGCGGCATGGTCGTCGGCCGGGTGGTGAGCGTGACGTCCACAGGGGACGGTGCGGAGCTGCGGCTGGCGCTGGACCCGGAGCGGGCCGAGCAGCTGCCGTCGAACGTGTCGGCGCGGCTGCTGCCGCGGACGCTCTTCGGCGAGCGGTACGTGTCGCTGGAGCTGCCGGCGCAGGCGTCGACCACGACGCTGGCCTCCGGTGACGTGATCGAGCAGGACCGCACCAGCGCGGGCATCGAGCTGGAGCAGGTGCTGTCCGACACGATGCCGGTGCTGCAGGCGGTCCACCCGGACGATCTGGCCGTGACGCTGAACGCGCTGGACCAGGCATTGGCCGGGCGCGGCAGGCCGCTGGGCGAAACGCTGTCGCAGCTGAACACCTACCTGGACGGGCTCAACCCGTCGGTGCCGGACCTCAAGGAGAACCTGCAGGAGCTGGTCGGCGTCGCGCAGACCTACGAGCAGGCCGCGCCGGACGTGCTGGAGGCGCTGGACAACTTCAGCGCCACCGCCCGGACCCTGGTGGCGCAGCGGGAGAACCTGACCGCGCTCACCTCGCAGCTGACCACCAGCTCCGGTGATCTGACCGGCTTCCTGCGGGACAACCGGCAGAACATCATCCAGCTCGGCGACGCGCAGCGGCCGACGCTGGACGTGCTGGCCAAGTACGCGCCCGAGTACCCGTGCTTCCTGCAGGAGATGGCGGAGTTCGTGCCGCGGATGCGGCAGGTGTTCGGCGAGGGCTCCGCTGAGCCGGGCCTGCACATCACCCTGGAGGTCGTCGCGACCCGCGGCAAGTACCGGCCGAACCAGGACGAGCCGGAGTTCGCCGACAAGCGCGGTCCCCGCTGCTACAACTTCATGCCGTTGCCGGATCCGGTGCCGGAGTACCCGCCGGACGGGCCGTTCAAGGACGGCTCGGTTCCGCCGGCCGCTTCCCGGCCGGCCGACGGCGGCCTGAACCCGCCGTCGATGGGCCAGGGCTACCTGCCCGCCGGCACCTCGCCGCAGTCCGCGACCTGGGTGAACTCCCCGGCCGAGCGGGACATGGTGGCGGTGCTGCTGGCGCCCGCGGTGGGCCGCCCGGCGAGCGAGGTGCCGGACTGGGGCTCGCTGCTGGTCGGGCCCGTGCTTCGCGGAGCGGAGGTGAGCTACCGGTGAACGGCCGCAGCATCGTCGCGCCACTGGTGAAGTTCCTGATCTTCGTGCTGGTCACCGTGCTGGCCACCGGGTTGCTGGTGCTGACCATCGCCAACCGGGACCTGCGCGCGTCGGAGTCCTACACCGCGCGGTTCACCGACGTCACCAACCTCAACGAGGGCGACGAGGTGCGCATCTCCGGGGTGAAGGTCGGCCAGGTGGAGAACATCGAGGTGGTCGACCGGCGGTTCGCCGAGGTGCGGTTCAACGTGTCGGACCGGCGGCTGCCGGGCTCGGTGACCGCCACCATCAAGTACCGGAACCTGGTGGGCCAGCGGTACATCGCGCTGGAGCAGGGCGCGGGCGATTCCAGCGGAGTCCTGGCCCCGGGCGGCGAGATCCCGCTGGAGCGCACCAAGCCGGCGCTGGACCTGACCGTGCTGCTGGGCGGGTTCAAGCCGCTGTTCCAGGCGCTCTCCCCGGAGGACGTGAACAAGCTGTCCTACGAGATCATCCAGGTGTTGCAGGGCGAGGGCGGCACGGTGGAGAGCCTGCTGGCCCACACCGCCTCGCTGACCTCCACGATCGCCTCCCGCGATCAGGTGATCGGGCAGGTCATCGACAACCTCAACGGCGTGCTGGACACCGTCAACGCCCGCGACCAGCAGCTGTCCGAGCTCATCGGCCAGCTGCAGCAGGTGGTGTCCGGGCTGTCCGCCGACCGGGATTCGATCGGCTCCGCGATCACCGCGATGGACGGCCTGACGAACAGCACCGCGGGCTTGCTGACCGAGGCGCGACCGGGGTTGCAGCAGGACATCGCGGGTCTCGGTGAGCTGTCGAAGAACCTCAACGGCCACGAGCAGCTGACCGAGCGGGTGCTGCAGAACATGCCCGGCAAGCTCGAAACGATCGGCCGGACGGCCAGCCACGGCTCCTGGTTCAACTTCTACTCGTGCAAGATGAGCGGCACGGTGGGCGTCGGCGACCTGAACCTGCCGCTGCCGCTGATGCCGGTGACGCAGCCGAGGTGCCAGCGATGACCGCATTCTCCCAGCGCGATCCGCTCAAGATCGGCATCGCCGGCCTCCTGGCGCTGGTGCTGATGTTCCTGCTCGCGCTGAACTTCGAGCGCCTGCCGTTCATCGGCGGCACCACCTACACCGCGCAGTTCACCGAGACCGCGGGGCTGCGGCCGGACAGCGAGGTGCGCATCGCCGGGGTGAAGGTCGGCACCGTCTCGGACGTCGAGATCGAGGACGACCACGTGCTGGTCAGCTTCCGGGTCGGCGACGCGTGGCTGGGCGACCACACCACCGCCGCGATCCGGATCAAGACGCTGCTCGGCCAGAAGTACCTGGCGCTGGACCCGCAGGGCGGTGCGGAACTGTCGCCGTCCGAGCCGATCCCGCTGCAGCGCACCGTGTCGCCCTACGACGTCATCGAGGCCTTCAGCGACCTCTCGACCACTGTGGACAAGATCGACACCGGGCAGCTCGCGGAGAGCTTCCGCACGCTCTCGGACACGTTCAAGGGCACGCCGGACGAGGTCAGCGGCGCGCTGGACGGGTTGTCGCAGCTGTCGCGCACCATCTCCTCGCGCGACGAGCAGCTGGAGCAGCTGCTGAACAACACCTCGCAGGTGTCGAAGACGATCGCCGACCGCAACGCCGACTTCGAGAAGCTGCTGGCCGACGGCAACCTGCTGCTGCAGGAGATCCGGGCGCGGCGGGATTCGATCAGCGGCCTGCTGGACGGCACCCGCGCGTTGTCCCAGCAGCTCAGCGGGCTGGTCGACGACAACAACGCGCAGATCGGCCCGGCTCTGCAGCAGCTGGACCGGGTCACCAAGATGCTGCAGCGCAACCAGGACAACCTGAACCGCAGCCTCGAGATGTTCGCCCCGTTCACCCGGTACTTCTCCAACGTGCTGGGCAACGGCCGCTGGTTCGACACCTACATCTGCGGCCTGCTGCCGCCCGCCGTCGGTCCGATCAACCAGAAGGGCTGCCAGCCATGACCAGCGCACGCCCGTCGCTGACCAGGACGCTGTCGATCGCCGTGGTGGTCGTGCTCGCCGCGACCCTCGGGGTGTGGTGGCTGTTCTACGGCGCCGCCGAGCGGAAGGTCACCGCGTACTTCCACGCCGCCGTGGGCATCTACCCGGGCGGTGACGTGCGGATCCTCGGGGTTCCGGTGGGCACCGTCGACGAGGTCGTGCCGCAGGGCCAGGTGGTGCGCGTCGTGATGAGCGTGGACCGCGACGTGAAGGTGCCCGCCGACGCGGGCGCGGTGGCGGTCGCGCCGAGCGTGGTCAGCGACCGGTACGTGCAGCTCGCCCCCGTCTACCGGGGCGGGCCGGAGCTGGCCGACGGCGCGGTGATCCCGAAGGAGCGCACCGCGACTCCGGTGGAGCTGGACCAGATCTACCGCAGCCTCAACGACATCACGACCGCGCTGGGGCCCGACGGCGCCAACGCCGACGGCGCGCTGACCGACCTGCTCAACACCAGCGCGGCGAACCTCGACGGCAACGGGAAGGCGCTGTCGGAGACCATCCGCAACCTCGGTGAGGTCGGCACCACGTTGTCCGGCAACAGCGATCAGCTGTTCGCCACCGTCGACAACGTGCAGCGGTTCACCACGATGCTGGCCGAGAACGACGACCAGGTGCGCCGGTTCAACACGCAGATGCAGCAGGTCAGCTCGCTGCTGGCCGGCGAGCGCGAGGACATGAGCGCGGCGCTGGCGGAGCTGGCCGTGGCGCTGGGCAAGGTCGAGTCCTTCGTGCGGGACAACCGGGGCCTGGTGAAGTCCAACGTGGACCAGTTGAACGCGGTGGCGAGCGTGCTGGTGGAGCAGAAGGCGGCGCTCAGCGAGTCGCTGAACAACGCGCCGCTGGCGCTGAGCAACCTCAACAACGCCTACAACGGCGCGGCGGGAACGCTGGACGTCCGCGCGAACTTCAACGAGCTGAACCAGCCGCCGGTGGTGGCGGTGTGCAAGATGCTGCAGCAGCACAGCCCGGCGGACCTGCCGAAGGACGTCAGCGACGCGTGCAAGTCGCTGCAGCCGATCCTCGACGGCGTGGTGAAGCTGCCCACCCCGGCGGAAACCCTCAACGCCATCCAGAACGGCAAGCTCCCGCCGCTGCCGCTGCCGCTCTCCGACGCGAGCGGCACCCGAACCGCGGGAGGTACCCGGTGAAGGGACTGTTTCCGACGCAATTTCCATTGAAATCGAACCTTCGATTTCAATGGAAATTGCGGACCCGCTCGGGGCGGGCGCGGTCGGCGTTGCGGCGTGGTCCGAAGGTCGGGGCCGCCGTGCTGGCTCTCGTCGTGCTCGGCGGGTGCGGTTCGCAGGGCGTCTACGACATGCCGCTGCCCGGCGGCGCCGACCTCGGCAGCGACCCCTACGAGGTCAAGGTGCGCTTCGCCGACGTGCTGGACCTGGTGCCCAACGCCGGGGTGCGGGTCAACGACGTGGCGGTCGGCCGGGTGTCGACCATCGGCCTCGCCCCCGACTCCTGGCAGGCCGAGGTGATCGTGCAGGTCAACGGCGACGTCAAGCTGCCGGCCAACGCGACCGCCCGGCTGCGGCAGTCCAGCCTGCTCGGCGAGAAGTACGTCGAGCTCGCCGGCCCGCCGCAGGGGCAGTCCGCCGTCGGCCGCCTCGCCGACGGCGCCCTGATCGGCCTCGACCGCACCGGCCGCAACCCCGAGGTCGAAGAGGTGCTCGGCGCGCTGTCCATGCTGCTCAACGGCGGTGGCGTGGCGCAGCTGCAGAACATCACCAAGGAGCTCAACGCCGCGCTGGAGGGCCGCGAGTCCGACGTCCGCAGCCTGCTGTCCAATTTGGACGAACTGGTCGCCGGGCTGGATGCGCAGCGCGACGACATCACGCGGGCGCTGGACAGCATCAACCGGCTCAGCGCCCGGCTCAACGAGCAGCGCGGGAGCATCGACACCGCGCTGCGCGACCTGGAACCGGGGCTGCGGGTGCTCAACGAGCAGCGCGCCCAGCTGGTCACCATGCTGCAGTCGCTCGACGAGCTCTCCGGCGTCGGCACGGACGTGGTCAACAAGTCCCGCGACGACCTGGTGCACAACCTCAACCAGCTCGCGCCGGCCCTGAACCAGCTGGCCGCGGCGGGTGACAGCCTGCCGAAGTCGCTGGAGGTGCTCGTCTCGTTCCCCTTCCCGGACAACGCGGTCGACGGCATCGGCAACAGCGACTTCACCAACCTCTACGCCAACGTGGACCTGAATCTCACCCACGTGCTGGAGAACCTCGGTCGCAGCCGGCAGCCGCTGATCCCGCTGCCGGACGCCCTGAAGTCCATCCCGCTACCGCTGACGCCGCAGGCGCCGCCGGAGCAGACCGCGCAACCGCCGGCCGAGCCGGAGCGGGAGTCCGGTGGCCTGCTGGGCTCGTTGTTGGGAGGTGGCCGCTGATGCTCACCCGTCGAGTGCGCCTGCAGATCATCGCGTTCGTCGCGATCGCCCTGGTCGGCGTCAGCTACGCCGGAGCCCGCTACGCGGGCCTGGACCGGCTGTTCGGCCCGCGCGGCTACGTGGTGACGCTGCAACTCGCCGACACCGGCGGCGTCTTCAACAACGCCGAGGTCACCTACCGCGGGGTGCCGGTCGGCCGGGTCGGCGACCTGAAGCTGACCGGCACCGGCGTGGAGGTGCCGCTGGACATCGAGTCCAGCGCGCCGCGGATCCCGCGCGACGTGCAGGCGGTGGTGACCAACCGGTCCGCGGTCGGCGAGCAGTACGTCGACCTGCGGCCCAAGAGCGACGACGGTCCGTTCCTGGCGGACGGTTCGGTGATCGCGCAGGAATCCGCGACCACGCCGCTGCCGGTGGAAAGCCTGATGACGAACCTGGACGCGTTCGCGAACTCGGTGCCGGAGGAGTCGCTGCGCACCGTGGTCAGCGAGCTCGGCACGGCGTTCCGCGACAACGGCGGCAACCTGCAGACCATCCTGGACACCAGTCGCGAGTTCACCGCCGCCGCGCAGGAGCACCTGCCGCAGACGGTGCAGCTGCTCCAGGACGGCAAGACGGTCCTGGCCACCCAGAACGAGCAGGGCTCGGCGATCAGGTCGTTCGGCGAAGACCTGCGGCTGCTTTCGGAGTCGGTGAAGAACTCCGACGGCGACCTGCGCGCGGTGATCGAGCGCGCCCCGCCGGCGGCCCGCCAGGTCAGCGCGCTCCTGCAGGAGAACCAGCAGCTCGGACCGCTGCTGGCGAACCTGACGACCACCTCGCGGGTCATGGCCGAACGCGTCGACGGCATCGAGCAGATCATGACGCTGTACCCGGCGATCGTCACCGCCAGCAACACGGTGGTGCCCGGCGACGGCACCGCGCACTTCGGCCTGGTGCTCAACGTGTTCGACCCGCTGCCCTGCACCAAGGGCTACGAGGCGACCGAGCGCCGCGCCGGCGACGACTTCCGCGAGGTGCCGCTGAACCCCAACGCGCACTGCGCGGAGCCCCGGGGCAGTGACACGTCGGTCCGCGGCGCGCAGAATGCACCGGGACAGTAGGGAGGAGGCGGACATGACCACCGGAACCGCTGAGCGGAAGCGCCCGGTCCTGGCCCTGATCACGGGCCTGACGCTGCTTGCGATCGGCGTGGTGGCCAGCTTGTTCTTCGGCGTCGCCTGGGCGCTGGCCGGCAACAGCGACTCGGCCGCCCGCGCGGAGGTGCGGGACGCGGCGCTGCACGACGGGACGAGCGCGATCATCAGCTTCAACAGCCTCGACTACCGGGATGTGGACGGCGGCCTGAAGCGCTGGGAGGACAACTCGACCGGCCCGCTGCGAGACGAGATCCGGCAGGGCCGGCAGAACTACGCGACCCAGATCACCCAGGCCAAGAGCAGCACCACGGCCCGGGTGCTCGACGCCGGGATCGTCGAGCTCGACGAGAACGCGGGCAAGGCCCGGATGATCGCCGTGGTGCAGGTGACGGTCACCATCGAGGGCCAGCAGCCGACCAACAAGCAGGACCGCTACCAGGCCGAGCTCACCCGCGAAGGCGAGACCTGGAAGCTCAGCGGGCTCGGCACCGTGCCGGTCGGCTGAACGGCGACACTCGCAAGCAATTCGAGGAGTGCAGTCAGTGCCAAGCAACCGCCGCAAGACCCCCACCCGCCGTCCCAAGGTGGCGGGCCTGCGCAACCGCGAAACCCTGCTCGGCGACGCCCTCCAGGAGGAGGCCCGGGAAGCCCGGCGCACCGTGGAGGAGCGGCAGGCTGCCAACGGGACCGCGAAGCGGGAGCCGGATGCCGAGACCCCGCGCGGCGGGTCCGCCGAAGCCGCGCCGGAGCGCAGCGACGCCGCACCGGCGGCCGGTTCGGTGCAGCCGACCGTCGAGGTCGGCGAAGCCGATGCGGCGGAGCGCAGCTCCGAGGAGCGCGGCTCGGCGGAGCGCGGCGAAGCCGTTGAGGCGAAGCCGGTCGCGGAGGGCAGCGAAGCGGCTGGTGCGGAGCCAGAGGGTTCCAGCGGCGTAGCCGCGGCCCCGTACGACGCGCAGCAGGCGTGGAGCGGGGCGCAGCCCGGCGTCGCGTCCGGCGCGGCAGCGTCCGGCAAGACGTCGTCGACGGGCCTGGTATGGACGATCTGGATCCTCGCGGTCCTGTTCGTCGGGGTCGCGGTGTTCCTCGGCATCAAGGCGTTCGACGCGCGGTATTCCGGGGCCGGGGCCAACCAGGCGCTGGTCTCGGCCGGGGCCACCAGCGAGGTCAACGGCCAGATCAGCGATGCCGTGGAGAAGGTGTTCTCCTACGACTTCAACGACACGGGCAAGACCGAGGCCGCCGCGCGGGACCTGCTGGTCGGCTCGGCGGTGCAGAAGTACGACGACCTCTTCAAGGTGGTCCGGGAGCAGGCCCCGCAGCAGCAGCTGATCGTCACCACGACGGTGAAGAACAGCGCGGTGACGAGGCTGCAGGGCGACCGCGCCGAGCTCCTGCTGTTCGTCGACCAGCACGCGATGCGCGCCAACACCGGTGAGAGCAACGTCGGCCCGGCCCAGATCTCGGTGAGCGCCGAGAAGCAGGGCGAGAAGTGGAAGATCACCCAGATCACCCTGCGCTGACCGGCGCCGCGAACCCCCAGGGCCGCCGTTTTCGCGCGAAACCGTCATCTCACAGGCGTGGGAACGCCGTTTTCGCGCGAAAACGGCGCACGGCACACCAGAACGATCACGAGGAGCGGCGCCCGGCGCCGCTCCTCGTAGTTCAGGTCAGTCGGCTGCGGTTTCCAGGTCGCGGGTCGCGCGCAGCCAGCCGGTGAACAGCTCGGCGTCGATGTCGGCCGGGGTGCGGAGCTTCACGCTCGCCATCGCCCGTGAGCCGGGCGCGAGGCGGCCGGAGGCGTCGGTGATCTCCTGGCCGCGCCAGAAGCCGAAGGACAAGTGGGCGGAGTAGGCCTTGATGAAGCAGACCGGCGCGCCGTGCGCTACCTGATGATGACCAAGGCTTCCGACTCCGATGCCGTTCCCGACGAGAGCCTGTACGCCGAGATGGGCAAGTTCGTCGAGGAGCTGACCGCGGCCGGGATCCTGCTGGCCACCGGCGGCCTCGAACCCGGCGGCGTCCGGGTGACCTCCGCGGACGGCGAGATCACCGTGACGGACGGACCGTTCGCCGAGGCGAAGGAGTCGGTGGCGGGCTTCGCGCTGGTCGAGGTCCGGTCCAAGGAGGAGGCGATCGAGCTGGCCCGCCGGTTCCGCAAGATCGTCGGTGACGGCGAGAGCGTGGTCCAGCAGGTCTTCGGCCCGTGACGCCCGGCCCGCGCCGCCCCGACCGGGGCGGCGCACCCGCCGTGCGGCGCACCGTCGACGCGATCTGGAAGCTCGAATCGGCCCGGATCATCGCCGGGCTCACGCGGCTGGTGCACGACGTCGGCCTGGCCGAGGAGCTGGCCCAGGACGCGCTCGTGGCCGCGCTGGAGCAATGGCCCGCGGGCATCCCGGACAACCCGGGCGCCTGGCTGATGGCGATCGCCAAGCGCCGCGCCATCGACCACATCCGGCGGTCCCGCCGCCTGGAGGAGAAGCACGAGCAACTGGCGCACGAGCGGGAACAGCAGCAGGACCTCGAACAGGACGACGTGCTGCGGCTGATGTTCATCTCCTGCCACCCGGTGCTGCCGATGCGGGAGCGGGTCGCGCTGACGCTCCGGCTGCTCGGTGGCCTGATGGCCGCGGAGATCGCCCGGGCGTACCTCGTCAGCGAGCCGCAGATCGCCCGGCGGATCGCCGCGGCGAAGCGGACCCTGGCCCAGGAGCAGGTGCCGTTCGACCTCCCGGACGGCCCGGAGCTGGCCGATCGCATCTCGTCGGTGCTCGGCGTCGTCTACCTGATCTTCAACGAGGGGTACTCGGCGACCGCCGGCGACGACCTGCTGCGCCCCGGGCTCTGCCAGGAGGCCCTGCGGCTGGGGCGGTTGCTCGCCGAGCTGGCGCCGCACGAGGCCGAGGTGCACGGGCTGGTCGCGCTGATGGAGATCCAGGAGTCGCGATCGGCCGCGCGCACCGGCCCGTCGGGGGAGCCCGTCCAGCTGCACGAGCAGAACCGGGGGCGCTGGGATCAGCTGCTCATCCGCCGAGGCTTCGCCGCGCTGCTGCGAGCGAGGGAGATCGGCGGCACCCCCGGCCCGTACGTGCTGCAGGCCGCGATCGCCGTGTGCCACGCGCGGGCGCGGACCGCCGAGGACACCGACTGGGCGCAGATCGCGGCGCTCTACGAAGCGTTGTCCCGGCTGTTGCCGACGCCGATCGTGCAGCTCAACAAGGCTGTGGCGGTCGGCATGGCGCGCGGGCCGGAGGCCGGGCTCGCGCTGGTCGATTCGTTGGGCGCCGACCCGGCTCTGCAGAACTACCACCTGCTGCCCAGCGTCCGGGGCGACCTCCTGGCGCGGCTCGGGCGCGGCGGAGAGGCGAAGTTCGAGTTCGAGCGGGCCGCGGCGCTCACCCGGAACAGCGCGGAACGCGCTTTCCTGCTCCGCCGCGCGGAAGAGCTCGCCGGCAGCGGCGATGCCGGCACGACGCTCGGGACGGCGGTCGAGGAATTCCTGGCGCGCGACGAGCTGAACGCCGCGACGATCCGCTCCTACGGGCAGACCCTGCGACGGCTCCGCCTGGCCGTGGGGGATCGGTTACCGCTGGCCGACCTGACCGCCGAGCAAGTGGCGAGGGTGTTCGGGACGGCATGGGGCTCGGCGGCGGCGAAGACCTGGAACCGGCACCGCGCGGCGATCCGGTCGTTCGGCGCCTGGGCGGGCCTGGACGATCTGGCGGCGGACCTGGACCGCCGCGCCGAAACCCGGTCCCCGGCGCTGCCGATCGATCCCGCGCAGCTCGACGAGATCTGGAACCGCCCCGGGATCCCGCTGCGGGAACGCACCTTGTGGCGGCTGCTGCACGAATCCGGGGCCGCGGTGACGGCGGTCCTGTCCCTGAACGTCGAGGACCTGGACCTGGACGACCGCCGCGCCCGGGTGGCCGGCGCCTGGGTGAGCTGGCGATCCGGCACGGCCGCGCTGCTCCCCGAGCTGGTGGCGGGCCGCACCCGGGGCCCGCTGTTCCGGACCGATCGCAGGCCCGGGCCATCTCGGACGCCCCGGGACGGCGACCTGTGCCCGGAGACGGGCCGCAGCCGCCTGTCCTACGAACGAGCCGAGTACCTGTTCAAGCGAGCCACCGCGGCCCTGGACCCGACCGGCGACGGCTACACCCTCCGACGGCTGAGACCCCGCCCCTGAAAGGGAAATCCACCAGTGAGGCGCTGCCCGACGGGCCGTATCAGAGCGGTGCGCGGGCTTGCGTGGGACGTGGCGGTCTGGGGTCGCGGGCCGCCAGAGATGCCGAGCACCGGGTGCCTTCGGGACGAGCCGGGCGGCGCCATTCTGAAACGAGCCGGGACGTTCCCCGGGAGCGCCCCGGTTCCGCCCGGGACGGCGTCACGGTCCGATGTGGACGTGCGCAGCCCAGATGCAGTGCTCCTCGGGATAGCGGGCCCGGAGCTGGCGGGCCGCGTTGTGCAGCGCGTAGGACGAGCGGTCCGTGTCGAACTCCTCGCCGCCGAACACCGCGGCGTAGACGTCGGCGTGCACCTGCACCGCGCTCTCCGGGTCGATCTCCCACAGGGTGCCGATGACGTGCGTGAACCCCGCGAAGCCCAGTGCTCCGGGCAGGGACACCGCCGCTGCGCACGGCGGATCCGCCGCCGTCGCGCACTGGCCGAGGTAGCCGAACTCCGCCTCCTCCAACGGCGCCTGACCCAGTTCGACCACGCCCAGCGGCCGGTGCGGCGATTCGCGGTCCAGCAGCAGCGCCGCCGCCGGCTGCCCCGGGAACTGCGAACTCGGCTCGCACACGTGCAACCACGGGTGTTCCGGCAGCAGCTGCAGCATCTCGGCCGCGCTGGTGCTCTCCACCGACGCGATCTCCGCCGACGGCCAGTACTGCGCCAGGACCTGGTTCTGCGGCGGGAGTTCCCGCCCGACCTGCTCGGCCGATCCGGCCGCCACCAGGGCCCGGCCGCCCGTCGGCACCGGCCGCTGCGTCGCCCGGAGCAGGCAGCCCAGCGTCGGGGTGTACGACGACACCACCCGGTCCAATGTGGACTCACCGGTCCGCGAGGTCGCCGCGTGCACCGGGAGGAACGCCATCGCGCCGAGAGCGCTCCACCACATCCTCGGCCACCGGGCGCCGGGCTCCGGCGTGCGCAGGTAGCCCATCCGCTCCATGACCGGGCGCGCGATCCGGTCCCAGGTCCAGTCGAGGGCCTCGGACAGCGCCTCGTGGTCGTCCTGCTGCGCGGCGGCCAGCAGCTCGCCCGCCCGGTCGGCCGCGGTCTCCGGCGCGGCGTTCGGCAGCGGCACGGTCAGCACTCGCCCGGCGATGAGCACCAGCGCATCCGACCGGTAGCGGCTGAGGTTGATCAGCGCCGCGCAGCCGTCCGGCACCGCGGCCGACAGCTTCTCGATCGGCGTGCGCAGCAGGTGGCCCGGCTGCACCTCGCGGATCTCCGCGAGCAGCTCGTCCCAGGTGTGCGCCAGCCGCATCCGGTCGTCGGACCCGATGAGCACCGGCTCGTCCACCGGCCGGTCCAGCAGCCGCCGCACGCGGACCGCCTCGTCCGCGAGGTCCGGGTGGGTGCGGTGCAGCGCGCCGAGCTCTCCGCCGGTCGGCAGGAAGTCCGCCAGGACTGCGTTCTGCCCGTGCTCCAGCAGCTCCACGGCCCGCTCGGGCGCGCCGCTCTCCAACGCGCACGCCGCGGCATCGGCCGCGATCGACGCCCACCGCTGCTGCGCGGCAGGCGACGCGACGACCCGCTTGCCCCGCGTGACCAGCGGCAGCAGGTCGACCGCGACCTCGTACGACTCCAGCGCCTCCGTCCACCGGTGCGCCTGCGCGCAGATCTGACCGGACAGGCTCGCCGCCCGGAGCCGCTGGTCGGCGGGGGCGTTGGGCTGCTCGGCGGCCTCCATGAGCACCTTGCGCGCCCACCGGTAGTACCGCCGCCGCCCGCTGCGCTGGTAGAGCGTGCGCAGGGCGCGACCGAGGTGGACGGCGATGCCCGCGCGGTTCGGCGCGGTCGCCGGCATCGCGATGAGCGCCTGGTCCAGCAGCTCGATGGCGGCCTCGATGTCCCGCGTCTTGGCGGTCAACCGGAACCGGTGCGCCGAGACGATGCCGAGCTGCGCCCACGCCGCGGGCTGCGACGCGGCGTCGAGCTTCGCGGCTTCGCGCGCGATCTCGGCCGCCCGGTCCAGGTCGGTGGCCTCCCCGTGGTGCTCGAAGCGGCCGATCAACGTGGTGACCAGCGAGTGCAGCATCGCGCCGCGGTCCGCCGCGCTCGCCGCCTCCACCGCGGCCTCGCCCGCGGTGACCGCGGTGTCCAGCACCTTGGCCTCCCCGCCGTGCAGGAAGTGCCTGCGCAGCAAGGTCGCGTAACCGGTGAGGGCGACGGAGCGGCTCTGGTCGTCGGCGGACATCGAGCGCACCGCGGGCGCGATCGGTCGCAGCACGCGGCGCAGCTGGCTCGCCTCGCCGGTGGCGTCGACGTGCTCGACGGTCGCCGCGGCGAGGTGCCAGATCGCCGTGCCCAGCAAGGGATTTCCGCTTTCCAGCATCCCGAGCACGCCGATCAGCTCGCTGATCGCGGAGTTCAGGTCGGTCAGATCGCCGTTGCGCTGGAACCGCAGCCGCAGCGCCTTGGCCAGGTGGCACAGCGCGGCCCGCCGCGGTTCGCCGTCGGCGAGGGCGCCGGCGCCGGACCCGAGGTGCTTGATGCCCTCGTCGAGGTCCTCGGGCGAGCCGCCGCGCTCGAACCGGCGCAGCAGCGCCGCGCCGAGGTTGATCAGCAGCTCGGAGGTGGCCGGGTCGTTGGCCGGCGAGATCCGGGCGGCCTCCCGGAACACGTCGATCGATTCGTCGTCGGACTGCGGCGCGTCGGCCAGCCGGGCGTGCAGCCGCAACGCGTTGGCCAGCCGGATCAGCGCCATCGCGCGGCGCTGGTCGCGGCGCGGCGTCTGCTCGACGGTCTCCCGCGCGACCTGCACGCTCTCCGCCGCCGATGAGGCGCTGTCGGTCTTGCTCGCGAGATCGGTGAGCGCCAGCGCGAGGTTGCACTGGTAGAGGACGCGGTCCTGGTCGCTGCTGTGCGCCGAGTCCCGCGCCGACCGGTAGTAGGAGATCGCGTCTTCCAGGTCGGCCAGCGCGCCGCTGCGCACGTGCGTCAGCTGCGCGGCGCTGCCCAGGTTGTTGAGCACGCCCGCGCGCGCGGGGTCGTTCTCGTGCAGCACTCCGGCGGTGGCCCGGAACACCTCGGTCACCCAGGGCAGCTGCTCGAAGTCCAGGGTGGTGACGATCTTGTTCATCGCCGCGATGGCGTCGGCGTAGCGCTGCTCGGCACTGCGCCGGGGTTCGGGGGCCGTCGCCTCGGGAGGTTGCGGGGCCTGCCGGGGTGGGGGCGTGGCGTCCTCCGGCTCGGCGGCGAACCAGCTCGACGAGCTGGAACCGCCGCGGTCCGGACCCCCTGTCCAACGCTGCAGCCCGCTGAACCGTTCGCTCGCGCGGCTTGCATCGTCTGTCATCGGTCGGTTCTCCTGTGGCCTGCTCACCCGGGGCACCTGGAACAGGTGGGGCGTATCACGCTACCGGCGGACGCCAGCGTCGAATAGCCCGCGTGCATCACCTGAGATCGTGCTGTCGGGCAGTTGTGCCCGAAGGCGCCATTCGTTAAGCGCTCGTGATCGAAAGTACCGGTTCGCGAGCGGGAAATGTCATTACTGCGACCATTGCTACTCACCGTCGGCACGCGCCGGCGGCGGCGACTCCGAGATCGGGCGGCGGCGGTCGTCGGGTCCGGGTGATCGCGTCGGCCGGATCTTTCCCGCCGTGCCGGGCCGTGCGCGGTCCGTGCTCGCCCCATTTTCGTCCACACAGGACGAATTCGGTTGATCGCCCGATCCCGCGCCGTGCGCGCATCGCGACGTTGCGTGCTCGGTGCCACTCCGCGCCTCCTCGGGGTGGGATCGGGAATTCGAAGATCGAATTCCTATGGGAATGGAAATGACTGCAGGTGTCGATGTGAGCACGCGGGGTGAATGTGGCGGGGCGGGTTCGCGGGAATGGCTCCGTTCGGCCGAGTGGTCCCAGGAATAGGGAACGCGATCCCGGATGTTGAGGTGCTCGTCACTCGTGGGGCGATCGCCGGACGGACTGTCAAGGGCCGTTCGGAGGGGTGTCGGGAGTGTCGCCAGGGGGCCCCTGCGGTTGCCTGTAGGTAGCGCTCTGACCAGGCAAGACGACGCCTCGGACGGTCACGAGCGGTGATCGTGTTTTGCGCCACGAGGGTGATCGAAGCGTGATCTCTTGACTGCGGGCTCGCGCGGGTTCACTCTGGTGCTCAACGCGGGGCTGGGCCGCCATCGGTGGGCCCCCTCGACAGCTGGCGTAGTTCCGGCTAGACTGCTACTTTGCGCTGCCCTCTTTCCGTCTGTCCTGCACTGGACCGTAGGATCGTGGGCGCCATTGCACCCTTGACAGCTGTGTTAGCGAACTGTGCCAGCGGGTACGGACCCCCGTCGGTCACTTCGCCGGGCACTTTCGCTGATGCGGCTGTAGCCAGTTCAGAGTCCCGGAAGGACGCATCTTGGCAGTCTCCCGCGCGACCAAGGTCTCTGCAGCTTCCAACTACACGTCGGGGATCCCTGGGGCACCCAAGCGGGTCTCGTTCGCGAACATTCGCGAACCGTTGAACGTGCCGAACCTGCTCGACCTGCAGATCCAGTCCTTCGAATGGCTTGTCGGTAACGAGGCCTGGTTCCAGCGCCGGGTCGACGCCGGCGAGGAGAATCCGGTTGGCGGTCTTGAGGAGGTCCTCAGCGAGATCTCCCCGATCGAGGACTTCTCCGGATCGATGTCGCTGTCCTTCTCCGACCCACGCTTCGACGAGGTCAAGGCCTCCGTCGAGGAGTGCAAGGACAAGGACATGACGTACGCGGCCCCGCTGTTCGTCACCGCGGAGTTCACCAACCACACCACCGGCGAGATCAAGAGCCAGACGGTGTTCATGGGTGACTTCCCGATGATGTCGAACAAGGGCACCTTCATCATCAACGGCACCGAGCGGGTGGTCGTCACCCAGCTGGTCCGTTCCCCCGGTGTCTACTTCGACACGTCGGTCGACAAGACCACCGACAAGGACGTCTTCAGCGTCAAGGTCATCCCCAGCCGCGGTGCGTGGCTGGAGTTCGACGTCGACAAGCGCGACACCGTCGGCGTCCGCATCGACCGCAAGCGCCGGCAGCCGGTCACCGTGCTGCTGAAGGCGCTGGGCTGGACGGCCGAGGCGATCCGCGAGCGGTTCGGCTTCTCCGAGACGTTGATGACGACCCTGGAGAAAGACCACACCGCTGGCACGGACGAAGCTCTGCTGGACATCTACCGCAAGCTGCGGCCGGGCGAACCGCCGACCAAGGAGAGCGCGCAGACGCTCCTGGAGAACCTGTTCTTCAAGGAGAAGCGCTACGACCTCGGTCGGGTCGGCCGCTACAAGGTCAACAAGAAGCTCGGCCTGGGCCACCCGTACGAGGCCGGCGTGCTGACCGAGGAAGACATCGTCACCACGATCGAGTACCTGGTCCGGCTGCACGCCGCCGAGACCGAGATGCCCGCCCGCGGTGAGGGCGAAGGCGCGACCGTGCCCGTCGAGGTCGACGACATCGACCACTTCGGCAACCGCCGCCTGCGCACGGTGGGCGAGCTGATCCAGAACCAGGTCCGGGTCGGCCTGTCCCGCATGGAGCGCGTCGTCCGGGAGCGGATGACCACCCAGGACGTCGAGGCGATCACCCCGCAGACCCTGATCAACATCCGCCCGATCACGGCGGCGATCCGGGAGTTCTTCGGCACCTCGCAGCTCTCGCAGTTCATGGACCAGACCAACCCGCTCGCGGGCCTGACGCACAAGCGGCGTCTGAACGCGCTCGGCCCGGGTGGTCTGTCCCGGGAGCGCGCGGGCATGGAGGTCCGCGACGTGCACCCGTCGCACTACGGCCGCATGTGCCCGATCGAGACGCCGGAAGGCCCGAACATCGGTCTGATCGGCTCGCTCGCGACGTTCGCGCGGGTCAACCCGTTCGGCTTCATCGAGACGCCGTACCGCAAGGTCGTCGACGGCCGGGTCACCGACCAGATCGACTACCTGACCGCCGACGAAGAGGACCGCTACGTCAAGGCGCAGGCCAACGCGCCGATCGACGACGACGGCAACTTCATCGACGAGCGCGTGCTGGGTCGACGCAAGGGCGGCGAGGTCGAGCTGCTCGCGCCGACCGAGATCGACTACATGGACGTCTCGCCGCGGCAGATGGTCTCCGCCGCGACCGCGATGATCCCGTTCCTCGAGCACGACGACGCCAACCGCGCCCTGATGGGTGCGAACATGCAGCGCCAGGCGGTGCCGCTGCTGCGCAGCGAGTCGCCGCTGGTCGGCACGGGCATGGAGCTGCGCGCCGCGGTCGACGCCGGTGACGTGATCACCGCCGACAAGGCCGGTGTGGTCGAGGAGCTGTGCGCCGACTACGTGACGGTGATGGCCGACGACGGCACCCGCCGCTCGTACCGGATGCAGAAGTTCTCCCGGTCCAACCACGGCACCTGCATCAACCAGAAGCCGATCGTCAACGAGGGCGACCGGGTCGAGGCCGGGCAGGTCATCGCGGACGGGCCGTGCACCCAGAACGGCGAGATGGCGCTGGGCAAGAACCTGCTCGTCGCGATCATGCCGTGGGAAGGCCACAACTACGAAGACGCGATCATCCTGTCCCAGCGCCTGGTGCAGGACGACGTGCTCACCTCGATCCACATCGAGGAGCACGAGGTCGATGCCCGCGACACCAAGCTCGGTGCCGAGGAGATCACCCGGGACATCCCGAACGTCTCCGACGACGTGCTGGCCGACCTCGACGAGCGCGGCATCATCCGCATCGGTGCCGAGGTGCAGGGCGGCGACATCCTGGTCGGCAAGGTCACGCCGAAGGGCGAGACCGAGCTGACCCCGGAGGAGCGGCTGCTGCGCGCGATCTTCGGCGAGAAGGCCCGCGAGGTCCGCGACACCTCGCTGAAGGTGCCGCACGGCGAGACCGGCAAGGTCATCGGCGTCCGCGTGTTCAACCGCGAGGACGACGACGAGCTGCCCCCGGGCGTCAACCAGCTGGTGCGGGTCTACGTCGCGCAGAAGCGCAAGATCCAGGACGGCGACAAGCTCGCCGGCCGCCACGGCAACAAGGGCGTCATCGGCAAGATCCTGCCGGCCGAGGACATGCCGTTCCTCTCCGACGGCACCCCGGTGGACATCATCCTGAACACCCACGGTGTGCCGCGACGGATGAACATCGGCCAGGTGCTGGAGACGCACCTCGGCTGGATCGCCTCCCAGGGCTGGACGATCGACGGCGACTCCGAGTGGGCCCAGCGCCTGCCGGAGGACCTCTACGACGTCGAGCCGGGCACCAACACCGCCAGCCCCGTCTTCGACGGTGCGCGGGAGGAGGAGATCACCGGCCTGCTGGCCTCCACCAAGCCGAACCGCGACGGTGAGCGCATGGTGGGCGGCGACGGCAAGGCACAGCTGTTCGACGGCCGCAGCGGGGAGCCGTACCCGTACCCGATCGCAGTCGGGTACATGTACATCCTCAAGCTGTCGCACCTGGTGGACGACAAGATCCACGCCCGGTCGACCGGCCCGTACTCGATGATCACCCAGCAGCCGCTGGGCGGTAAGGCGCAGTTCGGTGGTCAGCGCTTCGGTGAGATGGAGTGCTGGGCCATGCAGGCCTACGGCGCCGCGTACACGCTGCAGGAGCTGTTGACGATCAAGTCTGACGACGTGGTCGGCCGCGTCAAGGTCTACGAGGCGATCGTCAAGGGCGAGAACATCCCCGAGCCGGGCATCCCGGAGTCCTTCAAGGTGTTGCTGAAGGAGCTCCAGTCGCTGTGCCTGAACGTCGAGGTGCTCTCCAGCGACGGTGCGGCCATCGAGATGCGCGACAGCGAGGACGAGGACCTGGAGCGTGCCGCGGCCAACCTCGGCATCAACCTGTCCCGCAACGAGTCGGCCTCGGTCGACGACCTCGCGCACTGAACCTCGCCGCCGGTCCGCGGGAGCTGATCTCGCGGACCGGCGTCCGACCCAACCTGGCACCGCTGCCGGAGCTACCCGGCAGAACCTTTCGATCAAGGGAGAAGACCCGACGTGCTTGACGTCAACTTCTTCGATGAACTCCGCATCGGCCTCGCCACGGCCGACGACATCCGCCAGTGGTCGTACGGCGAGGTCAAGAAGCCCGAGACCATCAACTACCGCACCCTGAAGCCGGAGAAGGACGGGCTCTTCTGCGAGAAGATCTTCGGCCCGACCCGGGACTGGGAGTGCTACTGCGGTAAGTACAAGCGGGTCCGGTTCAAGGGCATCATCTGCGAGCGCTGCGGCGTCGAGGTCACCCGCGCCAAGGTTCGTCGCGAGCGGATGGGCCACATCGAGCTGGCCGCCGCCGTCACGCACATCTGGTACTTCAAGGGCGTCCCGTCCCGGCTGGGCTACCTGCTCGACCTGGCCCCCAAGGACCTCGAGAAGATCATCTACTTCGCCGCGTACGTGATCACCTCGGTGAACACCGAGATGCGGCACAACGACCTGTCGACGCTGGAGAGCGAGATCAGCGTCGAGCGCAAGCGCGTCGCCGACCAGCGCGACTCCGACCTGGAGGCCCGGGCCCAGAAGCTCGAGGCCGACCTGGCCGCGCTCGAGGCCGAGGGCGCCAAGAGCGACCAGCGCCGCAAGGTCAAGGAAGGCGCCGAGCGCGAGATGAAGCAGCTGCGCGACCGCGCGCAGCGCGAGATCGACAAGCTCGACGAGATCTGGGAGACCTTCACCAAGCTGGAGCCCCGCCAGCTGATCGCCGACGAGATCCTGTACCGCGAGCTCTACGACCGGTACGGCGAGTACTTCACCGGCGGCATGGGCGCCGAGGCGATCCAGTCGCTGCTGGGGACCTTCGACATCGGCGCCGAGGCCGAGCTGCTGCGCGAGACCATCCGCAGCGGCAAGGGCCAGAAGAAGCTCCGCGCCCTCAAGCGCCTGAAGGTCGTGGCGGCCTTCCAGGCCACCGGCAACGACCCGAGCGGCATGGTGCTCAACTGCGTGCCGGTCATCCCGCCGGACCTGCGTCCGATGGTGCAGCTGGACGGTGGCCGCTTCGCGACCTCCGACCTCAACGACCTGTACCGCCGGGTGATCAACCGCAACAACCGCCTCAAGCGACTGATCGACCTCGGGGCTCCCGAGATCATCGTCAACAACGAGAAGCGGATGCTGCAGGAGTCCGTGGACGCGCTGTTCGACAACGGCCGTCGCGGGCGTCCGGTCACCGGCCCGGGCAACCGGCCGCTGAAGTCGCTGTCCGACCTGCTCAAGGGCAAGCAGGGCCGGTTCCGCCAGAACCTGCTCGGCAAGCGCGTCGACTACTCGGGCCGTTCGGTCATCGTGGTCGGCCCGCAGCTGAAGCTGCACCAGTGCGGTCTGCCGAAGGAAATGGCGGTCGAGCTGTTCAAGCCGTTCGTCATGAAGCGGCTGGTCGACCTCAACCACGCGCAGAACATCAAGTCCGCGAAGCGGATGGTGGAGCGCCAGCGCCCGCAGGTGTGGGACGTGCTGGAAGAGGTCATCGCCGAGCACCCGGTGCTGCTCAACCGTGCTCCCACGCTGCACCGCCTCGGCATCCAGGCCTTCGAGCCGCAGCTGGTGGAAGGCAAGGCCATCCAGCTGCACCCGCTGGTCTGCGAGGCGTTCAACGCGGACTTCGACGGTGACCAGATGGCGGTGCACCTGCCGCTGTCGGCCGAGGCCCAGGCCGAGGCCCGGATCCTGATGCTGTCCAGCAACAACATCCTGTCGCCGGCCTCCGGCCGGCCGCTGGCGATGCCGCGTCTGGACATGGTCACCGGCCTGTACCACCTGACCCGTCAGGTGGACGGCGCCAAGGGCGAGGGCCTGGCGTTCTCCTCGGTCGGCGAGGCCATCATGGCCTTCGACCGCGGCGCGCTGGACCTGCAGGCCAAGATCAAGATCCGGCTGCGCGACGTGGTGCCGAACAAGGCGCAGCTGCCGGAGGGCTGGGAGCCCGGTCAGCCGTGGCTGGCCGAGACCACCCTCGGCCGCGTGTGGTTCAACGAGCTGCTGCCCGAGGACTACCCGTTCGTCGACGACCTGCTGCCGAAGAAGAAGCAGGCCGCGATCGTCAACGACCTGGCCGAGCGGTACCCGATGGTCACCGTGGCGCAGACCCTGGACAAGCTCAAGGACGCCGGCTTCCACTGGGCGACCCGTTCGGGCGTGACCGTGTCGATCACCGACGTGGTCGTGCCGCCGAACAAGACCGAGATCCTGGACTCCTACGAGGCCAAGGCCGACCAGGTCGAGAAGCGGTACCGCCGCGGGGCGCTGTCCTACCAGGAGCGCAACGCCGAGCTGGTCAAGGTCTGGACGGCCGCCAAGGACGAGGTCGCCGAGGCCATGGAGGCGAACTTCCCCGAGGACAACTCGATCAGCGTGATCGTGAAGTCCGGGGCCGCCGGTAACATGACCCAGGTCGTCCAGCTGGCCGGTATGCGTGGTCTGGTGTCGAACCCGAAGGGTGAGTACATCCCGCGCCCGATCAAGGCGAACTTCCGCGAGGGCCTGTCGGTGCTGGAGTACTTCATCTCCAACCACGGTGCCCGAAAGGGTCTGGCCGACACGGCGCTGCGTACCGCCGACTCGGGTTACCTGACCCGTCGTCTGGTGGACGTCTCGCAGGACGTCATCGTCCGCGAGACCGACTGCAGCACCGAGCGCGGCATCCGGATGCCGATCGCGGAGCTGCTGCCGGACGGCACGCTGCTGCGCGACGCGCACGTGGAGACCAGCATCTACGCCCGCACCACGGCCGAGGACGTCACCGACGCCGACGGCAACATCGTGCTGGCCCGCGGTTCGGACCTGGGTGACCCGGCGATCGAGAAGCTGCTCGCCGCCAAGATCACCACGGTCAAGGTCCGCAGCGTGCTGACCTGCGAGTCCGGCGTCGGCGTCTGCGCGGTCTGCTACGGCCGCTCGATGGCCACCGGCAAGCTGGTGGACGTCGGCGAGGCCGTCGGCATCGTCGCCGCCCAGTCGATCGGTGAGCCGGGTACGCAGCTGACGATGCGTACCTTCCACCAGGGCGGTGTCGCCGGTGACGACATCACCACCGGTCTGCCGCGTGTCCAGGAGCTGTTCGAGGCCCGGGTCCCGAAGGGCAAGGCGCCGATCGCCGACACCTCCGGCCGGATCCGGATGGAGGACAACGACCGCTACTGGAAGATCACCATCATTCCGGACGACGGCGGCGAGGAGATCGTCTACGACAAGCTGTCCAAGCGGCAGCGGCTCGCGGCGATCTCGGTGGACGGCAGCGAGCGGCAGATCGCCGATGGCGACCACATCGAGGTCGGCCAGCAGCTGCTGGAAGGTGCGGTCGACCCGCACGAGGTGCTGCGCGTGATGGGCCCGCGCGAGGCCCAGCTGCACCTGGTGCGCGAGGTGCAGGAGGTGTACCGGTCGCAGGGTGTGGGCATCCACGACAAGCACGTCGAGGTCATCGTCCGCCAGATGCTGCGCCGGGTCATCATCATCGACTCGGGTGCCACCGAGTTCCTGCCCGGTTCGCCGGTCGAGCGCTCGCAGTTCGAGTCGGAGAACCGTCGCGTCGTCGCCGAGGGCGGCGACCCGGCGTCCGGCCGTCCGGTGCTGATGGGTATCACCAAGGCGTCGCTGGCCACGGACTCGTGGCTGTCGGCGGCCTCCTTCCAGGAGACGACCCGCATCCTCACGAACGCCGCGATCGAGGGCGCGAGTGACAAGCTGGTCGGCCTGAAGGAGAACGTGATCATCGGTAAGTTGATCCCGGCCGGTACGGGCATCAACCGGTACCGCAACATCCAGGTGCAGCCGACGGAGGAGGCACGGGCCGCGGCGTACGCGATCCCGTCCTACGACGACAGCTACTACACCCCGGACGTGTTCGGCACCGGTACCGGTGCGGCGGTTCCGCTGGACGACTACGACTTCGGCCGCGACTACCGCTGAAGTAACTAGTTGACCAAAGGGCCCCTGTCCGACTCCTCCGGACAGGGGCCCTTCTCTGTGCTGATCAGACGTCGAGCCGGCCTGACTTGACGGTGGTCAGGAACGTCTGGAGCTGGGCCTTGGTGAACACCAGAGCGCCCTGCTCGGGGGCCTTCGAGTCACGGACGGCAGCGACGCCGGGCAGGTTCTGGGCCAACTCGACGCACTGGCCCTGGTCCGTGCTGCGGCTCGACTTGCGCCAGGCGGCGCCTGTCAGGTTGTTCATGTTCGCGCTTCTCCCAAAGGTGTCTTACAGGGACGAAGCAAGGCTAACCAGGAAGTCCACGGACTCGTCCAGGGAGAGCGCCTTGTTCCGCATCTGCATGAACACCTCGGTGTAGTGCTCGATGTCGGCGGGGCGCTCGAGCCAGACGCCACCTCGCAGGTTTTCGACATAGACCGCGTCCATGTCATCGAATCCTTCTGGGAACCTGAGCATGGAGAACGGTGTCTGCAATCCAAGGTGAGCGCCTGCGCCGAACGGCATCACCTGGATCGTCATGTTCGGCTTCTTGGCTGCTTCGGCCAGGTATCGAAGTTGTGCCTGGAGCACTTTTTCGCCGCCGACAACTCGCCGCACTGCTGCTTCGTCGAGAACGGCGTGCAGTTGAGTCGGGTGCTTCTCGCGATTCACCCGGTCCTGGCGGGCCTTCCGTAGCTCAATCGACCGCTGCAACGTCCGCTCATCGGTGGCTATCCCGACCTCGAACAATGCCTGTGCGTATTCCGGCGTCTGCAACAGGCCATCGACGACGGTGGTCGAGTAGTTCCACAGCTCGGCGGCGTCGGACTCTAGGCCGACGTACTTCTCGAACCAGTCGGGCATGTTGTCGGAGTACATGGCCCACCAGCCGCGTTCGTTCGACTCCTCGGCTTGGCGCACGAGGTGGTCGGACATCGGCGCCTCGACACCGTAGAACTGGCAGAGCAGGCGAACGTTGCGCGGCAAGATGACCTGCTTGCCACCTTCGATGCGGTTGATGGTCGTGACGGTCAGGCCGGCGTACTTGGCGGCTTCGGCAACCTTCTTCCCGACCTGTTCTCGCAACGCGCGCAGCTCGCGGCCGAGTTCTCGGCGACGCAGGTTCGGGCCCGGCCCTTCATCGTCAGGCAGGTCATCGGTCAGGTCGGCCATCAAGTACTCCCTGGTAACGCGGACTTTTCGGTTGATCCACATCCTGCCTGACGAGTGTTCACATTGGATTCCCCTGATCAGGTAATAGAGCTCATGTGCACACATGGACTAGTTTGATCAATGTGCCGCCGGGGATGGGAAGGCTCGAAACCCGGTAGCGCAGCCCGTCCCGCCGGTCTTGCAGGGACAGCAATGGCGGGGCGGGCCTTCAAACCGGGCTGGTGTGGTGTCTTGCCCCCGACCTGCACCGCGCCGGCCCTCCTCGGTGACCGGGCGCGAACCGCCCTCCCCAGCCGCGCCCGGTCACCGCCCAAGTGGAGCCGTATACGTCCGGAAGTGGTGGTTGTTGATGCTTGGTTACCTGACCTACGTCTGGCGTCCGGTCACGGGAGGCCGCCACGCATTCCCCATTGCAGCAACGAAAACCCCGCAGTGCTCCAAGGTCGAGGCGTTCTGCGGGGCGGAGGCTGAGGCATCGGAGCTGCATGATCGCTCCGAAGTGGACTGGATCCGCGAGGACACCTGCATGCGTTGCTGGCACGTCCTCGCCGCCCGCCCCTGACCCGCCAGTCACGGAAGGAACCCGTCTCATGTTCTGGATCCAGTTCAGTACTTTCGTTCTGTTCAACCTGCTGATTTTCGCCATGCTTGCCCAGCACCTACCGGAATGGCGCATCGGGTTCGCGGCGGGGCAGCATGCCGGAGGCGGCGAAGGCGACTACACCGTCTGGAATCTCATCGCCGACATCGAAGCCGAGAACGCCGAACCTCGCGGCGCCCGGCGGCGCCGCGTCGACCACGAATTCCCCGAAATACCACCGAGGTTCCCCGAATCCGACCCCGATGAATCGGCCTGTGCGGACCAGCCCACTGGGCGACACCATCTCCGCGAGGAGCCGCCAGGCGATCCCGTTCGTTTGGACGACTACGACTTCGGCCGCGACTACCGCTGAAGTTGGCGATGGCCGAATCCGACGACGATTTCGGTCTGCACCGCGTCGAAAAGGTCCTCAACCGCCCGCGTGAAAGGCGACTGTCTCCAGCTCGGCTGGTCTTTCGTGGCCGGTTGGCCGCGGGTGGCTGGGCAGATACCGTGTGCGGCGGTGATGGGAGGCGGGATGAACCAACCTGGACAGCCGGGTCTCCCGGTTGCGGAGTGGGCTCAGCGGCTTGGCTGGCGGATGGCCTGGAACGTGCCCGACAACGTGCTGGACCAGTTGCCCGGCGCGCCTTTCCACAACTATCGGCGCAGGTCCGTGCCTCTGCTGATGGCGGGGCTGTACCAGGGGATGCCCGCGCTGGCGGTGCACATCCGCTTCAGCAAGAAGAATTCCAGCCCTGGCAGTTCCCACTACTCGTCGAGCGCGGGCATGTACATGAACGGCGCGTCGAAGACGAGCAAGCAGGTGGTGACCTGCGGAACCGTGATCCTCGAGATGCCCTCACCGGTTCCAGAGCTGGTGGTGGAGGAGAAGCGGGACAAGCTCGGCGACATTGCCAGCTTGTTCGATTTCAACCGTTCCAAGAACGTCGTCCAGGGGAAGGGAATCGACGTCGGGCCGGCTTCGCTGAACATCTACCACGTTTCCGGTGCCTCGCCGGAGTACGCGCGCGCGGTGGTGACACCGGATCGAACGCGTTGGCTGTACAACGAGGGACGCGGTCCAGCTCCGAACACTACGCTGGGCAAGGTCCACTTCCGCTTGTCCGGTCGCAAGATCATCGTATGGTGCGGCCGCAACTTCGAGGATCCCGTCGTGCTCGACAATCTCCTCGGAATAGCACAGGAGATCCAGCGCTGGATTCCGCCTGCCGCGTACCAGGATCCGGCAGCCGCCGAGGCCGACCGCCAGAGCATTCCGCTGCCGCAACTACAGCTTCCCTTTGGCTGATCCATTCGAGGTGAAGGGCACCGTTGAGCAGCCGTGCTGCGCGGCGGTGCCCTTCATCCGCTAAGCGATCAAGGGCTCACCAATTGAGGTCGCCGCTGATCGTTTCGTCCGGGGGTACGTCGGTGAAGCCGCCTCCCTGAGCCTGCTTCTCCAGAGCGTCAGCGGCGGAGCCGAGGCCACCGGCGACCTGGTTGAAGCCGGACTTGGCGACGTCCTTCGCGCCGTAGGACGGCGTGGGCTTCTCCGATGTGACGGGGTTTCCGTGCTCGTCGCGGACGGGGTTGCCGTGTTCGTCGAGTTTGGTGCGGGTTCCGTCTTCGCCGACCGACGCGATGTCGCCGTCACCGTCGACGGTGTAGCCGCGGTCTTCTGCTTCGGACTGGAATCCCGTGCCGAGTTGGTCCACGACCTTGCGCTCGTCCGCGGTTTCCTTCGTCACTCCGCCGAGGATCTTGCTGCCCATGTCCGCCGGGCTCTTGCCGCCGTCTCCGCCGGGCTTCCCGTCCGTGATCTGCTGGACGCTCTCGATGATCCGGATCGTGTCCAGGATCGCCTTGATCGCCGTGATCACGTCCATGATGTGGCCGATGATCTTGGTGATCTTCTGGATCTGCTGGGCGGCCCGGGCGCAGGTGATGCCCGCTTCCGCCGTCGTCACCGCGGTGGCCGCGGCGATGGAGCCGCCGAAGGTCGGGCCCGCCGAGGCCGTCGCCGTGATCCAGGTGGTGATCGCCCAGGTCAGGAAGTCGGAGAGGATGCCCTTGATCACGCCCTCGGCGGCTTCCATCATGGTGCCGCTCATCTGCAGCAGCTGCGAGATGTTGTTCGCCTGGCCGCCGGTGGCCTGCACGCCGTCGATGAACTTCGCCATCTTCTTGCGCAGCGCGTCGGCGGCTTCGCCGTCCCAGTCCGCGAGCTCGCTGTCCAGCCTGTCGGTCAGGTTCTGGCCGAGCTTGTTGATCTCGTCCTGGACCTCGGCGAACGACTGGGCGCTCTTGGCCAGCGCCTCGCTGTCGCCGGTGACGAGCTGGATCGCGTCGCGCACCGGGGCCACGAAGTTGATCACGAACTCGACGCCGGTGCCGATGAGGAAGCCCATCGGGTCCAGCGCGAAGCTGGTCGCGCTGGACAGGTAGCTCTCGATGTCGCCCTTGAGCGCCTCGACGTCGCCCTTACCCGCGTTGTCGCTCGCGCTGATGATGTCCTTGACGAACGGCAGCTTCCCGAACGCCGACCCGTCGACGCGCGGGGCCGCCGGGTTGAGCGCGCTGTTCTCGCCGATCGCTTCCGCGTTGGTGGTCACCAGGAACCACCTCCGCCACCGCCGCCGCCGCCCTTGCGGACCTCGCCGAGGATCTTGCCGAACATCTCGGCCATCGACTCGTCGGATTCCTGGTAGTCACGGCCGCAGGCGGTGATGTCCTCGCCCGCCTTGACCAGCCCTTCGCTCATCTCGTCGAGGTGCTGCTTGAACTTCTCCAGCAGGTCGCGGTAGGAGCTGTAGGTGGTGGCCAGGCCGAGCAGCCCCCACGAGACCTCCGGGACCTCCGCGCCGGCGACCTTGTCGCGGACGGCCTTCGCGTCGGCGTTCATCCCGCCGATGTTGCCGCCGCACTGCATGATCATTTCGGCGGGTGCCCTGTACCCCGGCATCGTCATCTCCTGCCGTCGAGGAAGGAATCCGGCTGCTCGTCGTCGTCGACCGGCGCTTCGTGCTGCTCGGGCTGGGCGCCGAACAGCTCTTCCTGGGTGCGCAGCACCCGGTCGAGGACGTCGCTGTCCGGCACGTACTCCTGCACGATCTCGGCCTGCTTGCGGGCGGCCTCGGCGACCGCGAGCTGCAAGGTGCTCATGACGGTGCCGGACAACTGCGCGGGCGACAGGCGCATCGCGTCCTGGGTGAACTCGATGCCGGTGACGCCGCCCGGGCCGGCGGTGACGGTGACCGAGCGATCCGCGGACGTGGCGGCCACCTGCAGCTCGCTGATCTGCTCGCGCATCTGGCCGAAATCGCCCATTCGTTCCTCGGCTCGGCGGCCGGCTTCCTTGAGCGCGTCCAGTTTGCGTTGCAGATCATCCAGATCCGCGGACATGATTCGCCTCCTCGGCCCAGTGCTGATTGGTTCTGATCGGCTATCCTTGCCCATCGGACGGAGCGGCGGGTCGAGTACCCGAAAAAATCCCGGAGATGGCGCAACCTTTTCCGGTCCGGGCATACCGGCTGGTCATCGCCACTGCGTTCGAATTCCCGGCGTTCGGAACCGAATTCATCGGCCGCGATGCCGCGGTTTACCGCAATGACGGGCGCAGTTTCTCGATCGGCCGCGCGGAATTGGCTCGACCACACGCGTTTTCCGGGCGGATCGCCGGGAGGCGGCCGGGCTCTAGGGCCGGGAAGCGCATGTCGTCCGGACTAGCATGGGCTCGATCGACCGGCCGGTATCGAAAGTTGCGGGGTCGCCGCCGAATCTGGGAGTCTCCCAGCCTCGCGGCTCGCCCCGCGTCAATGCGGTCGGCGGAGCCGACCGGGTCGGGACTGCGGCGGGCATGCCGTGTCGTCGAGGGGCCGGCACGGCATGCCCGGCTGTTCGCGGCTGTCAGCCTTCGAGCTCGGCGAGGGCCTTGCGGACCCGCTCGACCTCGGCCTCCAGTTCGGCGAGCTTCGCCTCGTGCTGCTGGCGCGCCTCGTTCAGCACGCTCTCGATCGTGTCGGAGATGTCCTGGTGCAGCTCGGCGGCCGCCTTCGACACCGCGGCCGCCGCGACCGGCAGGCCCTGCACGATGCGCTTGCCCGCGTGCATCAGGTCGGCCTGCCACTCGCCGTCGGCGGTGCCGGTGACCGTCAGCGTGAGCTCGACCGTCCGGGTCTTCTTGACGGCGCTCTGCTTGCGGGCCCGCGGCTTCTTCGGCGCCGCCTCGGCGGCGGACGCGGCCTCGGGCTGCGCCGACTCAGACTGCTCGGGCTGGGGCTGCGCCGACTCGGACTGGGGCGATTCGGGCTGGGCCGACTCCGGCTGGGCCTGCTCGGACTGGGCCGACGCGGTCTGCTCGGTGCTCGTCTGCTCTTCGGTCAATTCTGTCTCCTGTGTGTCGCGGCGAGGGGAACTCAGAATAGAACAGTTGTTCCCCTCTGTTGGTGCGGACATGTCGGGCGGTCCGGCGGCGCCGCCCGATCGGGTCACCGCTGCAGGACGGTGACCAATGCTTGCAGCGCGGGGCGGAAGGCGTGTTCCGCGGGGGCGGCGTAGCCGACGACCACGCCGGGCGGATGCTGTCCGGGCGCGGCCCAGTGCGGTCCGAGCACCTCGAGCTCCACCGAATGCTTCCGCGCCCGAGTCAGGACTTCTCGCTCCGTCGGTCCCTCCGGGTCGAGCTGCAGGGTGATGTGCAGTCCGGCCGAGATCCCGGCCGGGTAGGGCCGGTGGTGCGCGC
This sequence comes from Saccharopolyspora sp. NPDC003752, assembly GCF_053605825.1. NCBI lineage: Bacteria > Bacillati > Actinomycetota > Actinomycetes > Pseudonocardiales > Pseudonocardiaceae > Saccharopolyspora > Saccharopolyspora sp. NPDC003752. The sequence continues at coordinate 72,206 of NZ_JBSGJZ010000021.1, forward strand.
GCAGGTCGCTCAGCGCATCGAGGAGCTGCTCCCGTCGCCTCCGGTACACGGCGCGCGATCGGCGGACGTGCTGATCGTAGGCGCCCGACCGGATGAGTTCCGCCATGGCCAGCTGTTCGAACAGCGGGGCGTGCAGCCCGCTTTGCTCCTTGAGCGTGCGCACCGGCGCCACCAGGTGCGGAGGCAGCGCCAGCCACGCGAGCCGCAGGGCGGGGGCGAGGGTCTTGCTGGCCGTGCCCGCGTAGGCGACGTTGTTGGGCGCCATGCCCTGCAGCGAGCCGATCGGCCTGCGGTCGAAGCGGAACTCGCCGTCGTAGTCGTCCTCGATGATCAGCCGGTCCTCGGCCTTCGCCAGCTGCACGAGCTCCGTCCGGCGGGCCGAGCTCATGGCGACGCCGAGCGGGAACTGGTGCGCGGGGGTGACCACCACGGCCCGGCTGAGCTGCTGCGCGATGTCGATGCCGTCGTGGTCGACCGGCACGCCGCGCACCGCCATGCCGAAGCCGGCGGGGATCGCGCGCAGCTGCGGCAGGGACGGGTCCTCGAAGTCGATCGAGTCCAGCCCCTGGTCGTGCAGGGCCTTGCTGAGCAGCGACAACGCCTGGGAGTAGCCGTTGCAGATGATGATCCGCTCCGGCGTGGTGGCCACGGCGCGGACCCGCGCCAGGTATTCGGTGAGGGCCTCCCGCAGCGCCAGGTGGCCCTGCGGATCGCCGTAGTCGAGGTCGCCGTCGGAGGTGGACTGCAGGGCGCGGCGGCTGGCGGCCAGCCAGTCCCGGCGCGGGAAGGAGCTGAGGTTCGGCCGTCCGGGCCGGAAGTCCCAGCGCGGCGCCGGGGTTTCCGGGTCGGGCGGGGCGGCGATCGGGTCCGGGCTCGCCAGCCGTTCGGCGACGGTGGTCGGCGCGCCCTGGCGAGACAGCAGGAAGCCCTCGGTGACCAGCTGGTCGTAGGCGCGGGTGACGGTGCCGCGGGCGACGCCGAGGTCCTGCGCCAGGGCGCGGGTGGACGGAACGCGGCTGCCGGCCGGGAGGCGGCCGTCGCGGATCGCGGTGCGCAGCGCCTCGGCCAGCCTGCTGCTGTCCGGCCGGCCCGCCCAGTCCAGGTGCAGATCCAGCGAAGCGGGCCATCCGACTGTCACAACCATCGACCTTACCGAAGTGCCCGATTCGCCGATCCCGGCTTCGGTCGCGGCGCTATGAGCCTTTTGCGCCGTTCTGCCCGTCCGGGCCCCTGTTGGTGATCGTCACTACACGGGTAATCCTGCCGATCCGTCCCGGTCTCGCGCGCGCGGTTGATACGGTTCCCGCCGGACGAGATCGAGTGGGAAACCGTGCCAGGGCCGGGGAACGCGGACTGTCGCCGGGTGGTGGCGCAGCGCTCCCGCCGGTGCGCGGTGGAGCGGTTCGGGGGACGGGTTGCCTGAGGACGACTTCGGACGCGACATCGGCGCGGCCGAGCGGATGGTTCGCGATTGGCAGGAGCGGGCCACCGAGAAGGCCGAGAAGTTCGGCCGGATGCAGCAGGAGATCGAGCAGATCTCGGTGACGGAGACCTCCCGGGACGGCGCGATCGAGGTGACGGTGAATTCCGCCGGCATCCTGCAGGGCCTGCAGCTCTCCGAGAACGCCAGCAACCGCCCGATGGCGAAGCTGGCGGCCGAGATCATGCGCGCCGTGCAGACCGCGCAGGCGAAGGTTCCCGAACTCATGCAGCAGGCCGTGGCGGGCACGGTCGGGCTGGAGGATTCCGCCGCGCAGCACGTGCTGGGCCAGGCCCGCAAGTACTTCCCGGAGATGCCGGAGGACGAGGAAGAGCCGCAGAAGTCGGGTTCCGGCCTGCAGGAGCTGCGGTACGGCGTCGAGGACGACTACGAGGAGCCGCAGCAGCGGCGCCAGCCCCCGGCTCCGCCGGCGCCGCCTCAGCGCCCGGCCGCCCCGCCGCAGCAGCCGCCGTCGCGCCGTCGCCCGGACGACTTCGACGACGACGACTTCGGCGGCGGCTCCTTCCTGCGCTGATCCTGCCGAGCCGACCCGAGGGGCCCTTTGCGATGCCGGACGAGATGAACGTCGTCATTGAGAACCTGCGCACCCATGCGTCCAAAGTGGACGGTGTAGTGGACCAGCTGAACGTCGCCGTCGACGCGTCGCAGCAGGTTTCGCTGGACAACGACGCGTACGGGATCCTCTGCCGGCCCTTCGCCTGGATGCTCGACCCGGTGGAGCAGCACGGCGTCCAGACGCTGCAGAAGGCCGTCGAGGCGATGCAGGAGGTCGCCGAGAACGTGCGCGGCGCCGCGGAGGACTACCAGTCCGCCGACGACGCGGGTAGCGGCGTGATCGGCGGGATCGAGGTATGAGCAACCCGCTCGTCGCGCAGCAGAAGGAGAATCCGGACGGCCCCGGCCCGCTCACCGCGGGCACCGGCGACGCCGGGTGGGGCACCGGGATCGGCATCGCCGAGTCCATCAACGACGTCTCGTCGCTGAACGACGGTTCGAGCTGGGTCGAGAGCGGGCTGGCCTACGGCGGGCTGGCGCTGGAAGTCGTCAGCATCGCCACCGACCCGATCGGCACCCTGCTGTCCTACGGCCTGTCGTGGCTGATCGAGCACGTCGAGCCGCTGAAGGAGGCGCTGGACTGGTTCGCAGGCGACCCGGACGGGGTCAAGGCGTACGGCGAGACCTGGGCCAACGTCAGCAAGGCGGTGGGCGAAGCCGCCACCCAGTACAACGACGCGGTCAAGGCCGACACCGCGCAGTGGACCGGCGCGGCCGGCGACGCCTACCGCCAGCAGGCGGGGGAGAAGGGCGAAGCCCTCGCCGGCGCCGCGGAACTCGCCAACACGATCAGCACCGTGGTCACGGTGATGGGCGAGGTCGTCTCGTTCGTCCGCGAATTCGTCCGCGACCTGGTCGCCGACTGCATCTCGCGGCTGATCACCTACGCGCTGGAAGCGCTGGCCCCGCCGGGTGTCTCGCTGGCCTGGGTGGTGCCGCAGGCGGTCTCGTTCATCGCCAGGACGGTCGGCAAGATCACCAAGATCGTCACCAAGCTGATCAAGACGATCAGCAACGTGGCGCCGAAGCTGGCCAAGCTGGTCGAGGTCTTCGGCGACATCATGAAGGCCCTCGGCAAGCTGGGGAAACGAGCGGCCGACGGCGTGAAGACCGCGGCGACCAACGTCGGCAAGGTCGCGGACAAGCTGGACGTCGCGGGCAAGCTGGGCGACAAGCTGGCGGAGAAGACCTGGAAGAAGGTCGACGACGTCTTCGGCACGGACATCGTCGGCAAGCACAACACCAAGTTCGGCGGCCCGGACGCCCCGGGCGGCGGCTCGGACGGCGAGAGCGACAGCGGCTCGTCTGGGACGGGGTCGGGCTCGACGGGGGATGGTTCCGGCTCGACGGGCAGCGGGACGGGGTCGGGCAGCGGCTCCGGTTCTTCGGGTGAGGGATCAGGTTCGGGCAGCGGCTCGACTGGTGATGGCTCCGGTTCTCCTGGCGGCGGAACGGGATCGGGCAGCGGCTCGACTTCGAGCCCCTCGGGCAGCGGCTCCGGCTCCACGTCGACGGGCGGCGGCACCGACGCTCCCGGCTCGGGTTCGCACGGCGGTTCGTCGTCGCCGGATGGTCCGGGTTCGCACGGCGGGTCGGGTTCCTCGTCGAACGGCCCGGATTCGCAGGGTTCTTCGCCCGGTGGCTCGGGCTCCCACGGCGGCTCGTCGCCCGATGGTCCGGGCTCCCATGGCGGTTCCGGTTCTTCGGCCGATGGTTCCGGTTCGCACGGCGGTTCCGGCTCCTCCGGTACGCCAGGCGGTTCGGATTCGCCGGGCGCAGGTACGGATTCGGCCCCGCACGCGCCGGAATCGTCCGGTCGCAGCGCCGCCGACACGGGCCCCGGCGGATCGGCCGATGCGCCGCGAAGCGCGTCCTCAATGGACACCGGGCAGAACGGCCACGGCGGAGCGGACGTGCGGTCCGCAGCCCCGGAAGGCGGCCCGCGCGTGGCGTCGGCCCCGGACGGGCCGTCGGCCGGTGGTACCGGTGCGGGGTCGCACTCCGGCGGCGGATCGGCGACCGGCGGGAGCGGCTCGGGCGGCGGGTCGCCGCACGTCGGCGGCGGTTCCGGGGGCGGCCCGGCTCATTTCGGTGGCGGTTCCGGCGGTGGCCCGGCGCATGGTGGTGGCTCGGGCGGCGGCCCGGCTCCCACCGGAAGCGGTTTCGGCCCGGACGTCTCGAACCGCCCGCCGTCCACCCCCGCCCACACTTCGAGCGCCAGCGTGAGCGCGCCGGAACGACCGGCGGACATGGGCGTCGCCGCGCCGCCCCCCAACGCTCCCTCGGCGCGCCCGGACCAGCCCGCCGGTGGAGCCGCAGGCGGCCCGGCCGCAGGCGCATCGGGAGGCGCACCGTCCTCCTCGCCGGGCGGCAGCCGTCCGGGCTCGGGCGGCGGCTGGACGGGCACGCCCGGAAGCCCCGGCGCAGCCGGGCGGAGCATGCCCAGCGGGCCCGAGGCGCCGCGGCCACGCGGCCCCGAGGGCACCCCGGCGAGGAGCGGACCGGCGAAGCCGGACGCGCCGCACCGCCCCGGCGGAGCCGGTCAGCGCCCGGCGCAGCCGGGAGGCCCGGCGCGGGCCGACGGTCCGGGAGGACCGGCCCGGCCCGGAGGGCCGGGAGGTCCGGCGCGGGCGAACGGGCCCGGACACCCCAACGGCCCGGCGCGCGCGGACGCCCCGGCGAACCCGAACGGCCCGGGGCGGCCTGACGCTCCGATGCGCCCGAACGGTCCCAGCGGATCGGCACACCCGGACGCCCCGCCCAGGCCGAACGGCCCGTCCCGCCCAGACGGCCCGAATGCCCCGGCGCGGCCGAACGGTCCGACCGGTCCCCAAGCCGCACCCCGCGCCGATGCCCCGTCCCGCCCCAACGGCCCGACGAGTCCAGACGCTCCGGACACCCCGTCGCGGCCGAACGGTCCGACGCGACCCGATGGCTCGGTTCGCCCGGACGCTCCGTCGCGCCCGGACGGTCCGAACAGCTCGGCCCGTCCCGACGGCCCATCCCGCCCCGGCGGCCCCGATGGATCTGTCCGCAATGGACGGACGGACGGCGGCCCGGAGATGCCGCGCCAGCGGCAGCCGGAAACCCCGTCCCGCCTGAACGATCCGGCCAATCCGCGCCCGCAGGGCACCCATCCGGACGCCCCTCGCCCGGACGCACCCCGCGTCGAGGCGCCACGTCCCGATGCGCCGCACGTCGACGGCCCGCGCCCGCACGCGCCGCAGCCGAGCCGCCCGCAGGCGGCCCGGCACGCCGACGCCGATCGCTACCAGTACGCGGACGTGAAGCACGGGGACTTCGCGCACGTCAAGGGCGAAGGCGTCCGCCATTGGGGCCCCGGCTGGCAGCAGCGGATGGTCGAGGACGCCCGGATCCGCGCCGAGTCCCTCGGTTACCACAAGCCGGACGCCCCGCACGCCCCGGAACCGGAAGCGCCGAAGTACTCCACCGCGGAATCGATGGCCGCCGAGCGTCCGCCGGCGGACCCGACTCCGCACAGATGGGACATCGGTCGCGCCGGCGAGTTCCAGGGGGTGGACGTCTCCGACGGACTGCGGCAGAAGCTCGGTGGCGATTACACCGGCATCCGCAACACCCCGTCCGGCCTGTCGATGATCCCGTACCCGAAATCCATGCTCGGGGATTCGGGCTATCACGCGAGGCTGCCGAAGCCCGCCGTCGACCCGAAGCGCTTCACCGTCGAGGTGCACGGTGGCCCGGATGGCGTGGAGTTCCGCGGCCAGAAGCTCTCCGCCAAGGAACTGGCCGAGGTCATCAAGGGTGCCCCTGGCTACCGGCCGGGCGCACCGGTGCGCCTGCTGTCCTGCCAGACCGGAGCGGACCTGCCGGACGGCTCCCCGAACTTCGCCCAGCAGCTGTCGAAGGAACTCGGCGTGGAGGTCCTGGCGCCCAACAAGGACGCCTGGGTGGACAATTTCGGCAACATGTACGCGAGCGGCAGCCGAGCGGAGTTCCACCCGGACGCCTCGGGCACGCCGCAACCGAAGCTCGACGAGCCGGGCCAATGGGTCAGCTTCAGCCCGGACGGAACGAAAGCGGTCCACGACAGCCCGTTCCCCCCGGGCCACGAACCGGAGTGGACCCGCTTCGGCGAGCAAGCCGACGCAGCCCACCAGCGCGGCTACGGCGACCAACCGCCGAAGGAGTTCCAGCATCCGGGCGGTCCCGCGTGGGGCGGTTGGCATTCGCGGCCCGACGCCTACAACGAACCGGTCCCCGGGCACCTCATGCCCAACGGCGAGTTCGTGCCGCACGGCGAGTTCGACGTCCACGGCAAGTGGATCCCGCACGGGCAGCTCGACAACCTCAACCGCTGGGTGCCGGGGCACCTGAACGCCAACGGCCAACTGGCCCCCAACGGGCACTACGACCAAAGCGGCGCGTGGGTCGCGCACGGCCGAACCGACGAGTTCGGCCGCTGGATCCCGGTCCACCGCGACGCCGACGGCTACCACGACCTGGGCCGGTTCAACCCGCAGAACCACCAGTGGGAACCCACGGGCTACGTCGACCGGAACACCGGCCAGTTCGTCCCGAACACCCCGCCGCAGCAGGTGCCCCACGCCGGTCCGCCGCAGGCAGGACCGGGACACCAGCCGGCACCGAACGCAGGTCAGGCCCAGCAACCGCCACCAGCTGCGCCGCATTCGCAACCTGCTCAGGCTCCGCAGCCGATGACGGCGCAGTCCGGATACGGGTCGCACCAGCAGGCCGGACAGCACCCGGCGGCACCTCAGCAATCGCCGCACCAGCAGCCGATGCAGCAGCAGGCTCCGCAGCAACCGAACTACCAGCAACCGAACTACCAGCAACCGAACTACCAGCAACCGGCTGCCCCGCACGCGGGACAACAGCCGATCCACCAGCAACCGGCCGCTCCGCGCACCTGGCAGCAACCCGCACCTCCGCACGCCGGGCAGCAGCCGCCTGCGGCACCACATGCCGGTCAGCAGCCGATGCAGCAGCAACCGGCACAACCTCCGCGGCAACCACAACAGCCGCCGGCTGCTGCGCCGCAGTTCGGGCAACAGCCGACCCCTGCACGTCAGCAGCAATCCCCGGCAGGCACGCCGCATGGCGCGCCGCAGCAGCAAGCCCCGGCAGCTACGCCGCATGGCGCGCCGCAGCAGCAAGGGATGCGTCAGCAGCCGCCCGCTGCGAATGCGCAGCAAACGCCCCAGCAGCCCAACCAACCTGCGGCAGGAGCACAACCCGCCGCAGTTCAGCAACACCAGGCACCGCAGTTCCCGGCAAGTCGGCAGCCGAGTGCGCCTCAGCCGCCCGCAGCGCCATCTGCGCGTCCGCCGGCACCGCAGCCCGCGGATGTCAGCGGTCCCCGCCCAGCGCCGACGGCTCCGCGCCAGGCGGCGCCGCCGGTGGATGTCCGAGGCCCCCGCATGGACGGCCCGTCGTCCCAAACCAGGGCGCCATCCACCGACGGCCAAGCGCCGCCGCCTGGAAGTCCGCGTCCCGCCCACCCGCCGGCAGACGTCAACGGCCCCCGGCCACCGCAATCACCGGAAGCTCCGCGCCGACCGGATCCCGCACAAGGCCAGGGCACTTCGCCCCAGACCGGCCACCGCTCGGATGCACAACCCGCCGAGACCAACGGCCCCGGGCCGAAGCCGGCCGATGCGCCGCCGCACGCCCCGGAGCCGGGCAAGCCGACGGACACGACCGCGCCGAGAACCGACCAGCAAGCCGAAAGCTGGCGGAACGACTTCGAACCTGCCCCGCAGAAGTCGCCCGAGCCCGCGGACTCGACGAGCGGCGCGGATTCGTCGGACTGGCAAAAGGACTTCGAGCCGACTCCGTCCCAGCCATCCAGCCCGTCGAACGGCCAGCACGGGGACCTGGACACCGAGACCGACGCCCCAAGCCCGAGCGACGCCACCAAGCCTGCCCCGAAGTGGTGGGAATCGGACGGCGGAAGCCCGTTCGATCCCAAGCCGGACCCGGCTTCGGGTCACGATGCCGACGCCGACACGTCCAGCGGTGCGGACTCCGACCAGCAGTCGGGAGATGTGGGTGAGAAGCCCGCTGAAGAGCAGAAGTCGCCGTGGGATCAGCCGGACGAATCGCCGGACGGCGATGGTGTGCCGGACGATCTCCCGGACCAGGATTATCTGGGCAACCCGAATTATCGGGCCGATGAGGCCACCCATGAAGCAATGCTGGCCAAGTACGACGAGACTTGGTTGACAGATGACAAGTACATGCTCGATCACCAGATCAAGCGCCGCATCGAGGCACTGAAAGAGACCGATCCAGAGCTGTATGCGGCGATTGAGAAGATCCCCCATGACCAGAAGCTCGCGATGCACGGTTATACGAAGCATTCGTTCAGTGAGATGAACAAGGCGCTGCGTACCCAGGATCCGGAGATGCTCCGGCGGTACGACGAGCAAATCCGTTGCATCGTGTCCGGGATGAACCAACTGCCCGACTTCTCCGGCAAGGCGCATCGCGTGGTCACCGTTGACGATCCCGGGCTCGCGGCCGCCATCGCGGATAGCTACGAACCGGGCAAGGTCGTGACCGAGCATTCCTTCACCAGTACGAGTGTCAGGCCGGACCCGGACAACCCTGATCAGCCGAAGAGCAAGTTCAGCGGCTTGGTGGAATTCCACATGGAGATCACAGGTGGAAAAGATCTCCGGCCCTTCAACGACAGGTCCGCTGAAGCCGAGATCCTGCTCCCGCCGGGGACCAGTCTGGAAGTGACCGGAAAGTACCAAGATCCAGATACTGGCAAGTGGCACATCCACGTTCGTCAGGTGCCGACACCGAGGCTTCCAGACGGCTCCGTACCGCCGCCGTTGCCGCGGCCGGATTGGACACCACCTCCGAGCGACCCGTTCAGCAGCAATATCACTGACGCATTGAGTCCGTTCGGATAGCGGAGCTTCGTGGTGGACGACTTGGTAGGCACGGGCGACATCGGGCTTTGGCAAGGAGAACGAGATGGCTGGTGAGTCGAGCTCTGAACAACGGGCACGGCGGACTGTGCCTAGTGCGCTGGGACTTGGTTCTGACCTCGACGAGCGCTGCAACCGGGCACTTGGTGCGGTGCTCGGTTTCGCCATCGGAGACCGGCTCGGGGCAGCGGTCTCGAGCATGTCGTGGTCAGAGATTCGGCAGCAGTACGGCGAGCAGGGGATCACCCGCTACGCGCCGCCCTCCGAGCCGGAGCAGCTTCGGTCAAGCCTGCTGCGGTTGGCGTTGTCGCTGGACACCGTCGTCAGGGCGGACCGCGCCCGGTTGGCCGGCTCGGAACCCGAGCTGGGCCGGGCCCTCGCCGACGCTTACGAGCTGGCCGGACAGCGGTTGCCCGACTTCGCCAACGACGTGATCGCGGAATCGGCGGCGCACTACCCGATCGATCCGCAGTTCGCGCGTTCGCTGGCTCCGTCTGACAACGGAGCGGACGAGATCGTTCGGTATCTGCCGCTGGCTCTGTGGACCGAGATCCACAACACGCTTTTTCAGATTTCCCGCCGGTCGGCATCGGTTTCGGCCAACGCCGAAGACGCGACTTCGATAGCCGGTTTCGTCGTAATGTTGCAGCAGTGCATCTTCACGCACAACCCCGGACGTGGGGTTACCACAGCTGAATCCTTGCTCGAGGAGCATGGTGGTTCCGAGTTGCTGACTCTGATGGGGCGAGCAGAACGGATCGCGCGGCGGGATATCGATCCGGAACAGATCGAACAACTCGGTTCCGGCAACACCGCTGCGGAGGCGATCGCCATTGCGCTCTGCGCCGCCGAGTCTGCGGACTACGACTTCGACAGATCTCTTCGCATCGCGGTCAACCATTCCGGCAACAGCGCGCTGACCGGGGCGCTTTGCGGAGCCCTCCTCGGCAGCAGTTTCGGGGGCGCGCAGCGGATTCCCGAGCATTGGTTGCAGGGGTTGACCGGGGGGCACATGCTCTACCGGCTGGCGCAGGACGCTTGTGAGCAGTTCGGGCCGGAGCCTCGGGACGATGCCGAGTGGCAGCAACGGTATCCAGCCCTGTCCACCGGCGGTTCGGAACGGTCGGCCCCTGCCACCCCAACGCCTCGGTCGCCCCTCGACGCTCATGAGCGGTTCTTGGGGGCCATGGTCGCTGGTGCGATGGGGGATGCTCTTGGGTTCGCTATCGAGTTCCATGACATCGGGATGATTCGGCGGGATCACGGGGATGCCGGGCTCACTTCTCCTGTGCTTCGGGACGGTGTCGCGCAGGTCTCCGATGACACGCAGATGATGTTGTTCACGCTGGAGGGGCTCATCCGGGCTCATGTCGCTCGGCGGATCAATCCGACGGACAACGATCCTGTTCCCGAGGTGCAGCATGCTTATCAGCGGTGGTTCCACACGCAGAGCCAGCCGTGGGATCGTGCCGGTGGGCCTTATGCGCAGCACCTGCAGCAGCCTGATGGGTGGTTGATCACGCACCCGGAGTTGTTCAGTTCGCGGGCTCCGGGGAGCACTTGCATGTCCGCGCTGGCGAACTTCGCGCGGACGCATCAGCACGCCAGTCCGCAGTTCAAGATCAACGATTCGAAGGGTTGTGGTGGGGTGATGCGGGCCGCGCCGGTTGCGGTGTGGTCCAACGATCCGGCCGAGGTCTTCTACGCGGCTGTTGGTACTGCTGCGCTGACGCACAGCCACCCCAGTGGCTACCTCTCGGCCGGGGTGTTGGCGGTGATCGTGCATCAGTTGATCCGGGACGTGTCGCTGCCGGAGAGCGTTCGGTTGGCGCGGGATCTGCTGCTGCGGTGGCGCGGGCACGAGGAGCAGTTGCGGTTCCTCGACGCCGCCGTCGAACTGTCCGGGAAGGGGCCGGTGGCTCCGGAGGAACTCAAGGACACACTCGGTCAGGGGTGGGTCGGTGAGGAAGCGTTGGCGATCGGGCTTTATGCCGTGCTGGCCACCGATAACCTGCGGGATGCGTTGTTGCTGTCGGTGAACCATTCAGGGGACTCGGATTCGACGGGGATCGTGTGCGGCAACATTGCGGGGGCGCTGTACGGGGCTCGGGCGGTCCCGCAGGAGTGGCTTGCGTCCCTGGAGCTGCGCGAGCTCGTCGAGACGCTGGCCAAGGATGCGCTGGTCGAGTTCAGCCCCGGCCCGCCGACGGATCCGGCCTGGACCCAGCGCTACCCCGCCTGGTGATTGAGGGAAATGCATCGTGATGACTGGCGAACCGGGCGGGTCGGCATGGCGGACTCCACTGTGGAGCGTCGGCCGCGACGAGTCGAGGCGCCGGTATTTCGACCCTGAATCGGGTGAGTGGAAGATCCACCTGATCGACCGCGGGCGGGAGTGAGCGATGGATCAGCATCAGGGGCCGAGCGCGGCGCTGACCGGGAAGGTCGCGGAGTCGTTGACCCTCGACGAGCAGGTCGTGCTGGAGACCCGCGGTCGGTCGGACACGACGACGGACTACGAATGGCGCAACGGCGAACGCGTCATGGGCTATTGGGATGCCCAGCGGGTGCGGAGGGTCTTCGGACGCAGCAGTGACGAGTTCTGCCAGGAGCTGCGCTACGACAAGACCATCAAAGACGCGTCCTTGTTCTACGGGATCGGGATGCATTTCCCGTTCGCGGCGTTGGAGTCCGCGCTGGCCGACATGGTCGTGCACGGACGGCTCTCCTCGTCGACCCAGATGACGCTGTTCTGCCTCGACGCGGTGGTGCGCACGGAGACCTGGCTGCGTCAGACGAAGAGGCTCATCCCGCGCACGATCGGCCTGCTGGGCCTGCTGCGATGGCTGCACACCCAGGGCGTCCCGTGGAATGGGGCTGTGACCGCGGGCATCTTGGAAGAAGTCCCCGAACCGACCGGGTGGCTGATCAAGGTCCCGGAACTCTTCGAGCGTCGCGACCCGGATCCGGTGTGCATCGAGGCGCTGTCCGCATTCGCGGAAAGGGACGTGACGGGGTGGTTCTCGAAGCCGATCAACAGGGCTCGGACTCCGTCTGCGGTGCCCAGGGCGATCGCTCTGTCGGCGTGGTCGGACATTCCGGAGCGCGTTTTCGAGCAGGCCGTCGCGAACGCACTGCTCACGCACGGACACCCCGACGCATACCTGAGCGCGGGCGCGTACGCGGTCCTGGTCAACACGGTGTTGTCCGGGGGCACGCTGGAAGACGGCATCGAGGTGGTCGCGGACGAGCTGGTCAAGTGGCCGGACGAGAACGTTCGGCGCCTGCTGGATTCCTGCACGCTGACCGGTCCGGCGCCGTCACCGAGCGAGCTGTCAGCGCTGGTGGAGGACGGTGCGGCTCCGAATGCGCTGGCCGTCGCAGTGGTGGTCGCGGCGCGGGACAACGATTTCGAGTCCGCCGTGCGGCGCGCGGCCGCGGTCCTGCCCGCCGCGGCGCCGCTGGTCGGCGGCTTCCACGGCGCGCGGAACGGTGAGCAGGGACTTCCGCGGGAGTGGCTGGAGCGGCTGGAGCTTCGCGACGTGGTGGATCGGTTGGTCTTCGACGTCGCGGCCGTTCAGGTCGGGCTGCCGGAGCGGGTCTGGACGCCCGACTGGGCCGGCCCCTACCCGGGGTTCTGAGCGGGGAGTAGCAGATGAACGACAGCATCACGGCTCAGGACGAGCTGACCCCGAACGAGCGGAAGACGCTGCAGGCGTGGCGGGACATCAAGTCCCGACCGAGGCTGCTCCCGATGTCGTGGTTCGAGGGAGTTGACCGCCAGGTCGGGATGGTCTTCGGGGGTGATCGCAACGATCCGCTCGCCTGGCCGCGGCGGCAGTACCAGGTCCTCGGCCGGGTGATGGGCATGCTCGTCGGCGGGGCTCTGGGAGATTGCCTCGGGGCCACCGCTGAAGCGGAAGGAATCGGGACCGGGGGTGCGCTGCTGGCCGCGATCCGGTCGCGGCCGTGGCAGGCACCGAACTCGGCGGCCTTGGTCAGCGCTGTCGAGATCGCGACATGCGCCCACGCCGATCAGGGCGAGGGCGCGGACCTCGACGCTGCGTTGATGACACATGCCCGGGAAGCGGAGTTCTCCGGAACTCTCGGATGTTTCGCCGCGTCCATCCCGGCCGCGCTGGTCAGCATCACCCGCCCGGACGAAGACGCGTTCCGCCGAGCTGCGGGGCTGGCCCGACTGCTCAGCGAGCACCCGGAAGACTGGGCCAGTGCGGGCGTGTTCGCCGTGGCGCTCGTGCGAGCGCTCAACGGCCAGAATCTCCGCCTCGACCAGATCTCCGAGATACTGCTGGAGCGGTTGGGCACTGAGCACGCTGAGCTCCGCCGCAGGCTGGAATACCTTGCGACGGTGCGCGAAGACGCCAACGAGCAGGGGATTCTCGCAGAGCTGGGCGACGGTTCCTCCGGGCCGGAGGTCGTCTCCCGGGCGCTCTGCCTCGGAGCCCGCAACACCGGCGGATGGGCCGAGATCCTCCACGCCTTCGCCGGAGGACCCCGGTCCCGCAATGCGCAGGTGTCCGGTCTGCTCACCGGCGCGAGGCACGGCGCGGAGGCGTTCCCGCTGCTGTGGCGCCGGAAACTCGAATCCGCCGGCCGGCTCGAATCCGTCGCCGGAATTTTCATGACCGAATTCGGTCCGGACGAGGTGAGAATCACCCCGCAACCCGATGTCCGAAATGAGAACTCCCCATCGCAGCCCGCTGATCCTGCTCCGGCTGAGCCTCTGCAGACCTTGGATGCTCACGAGCGGTTCATGGGTTCCATGGTCGCCGGGGCGATGGGCGATGCTCTTGGATTCGCCATTGAGTTCCACGACATCGGGATGATTCGGCGGAACCACGGGGATGCCGGGATCACCGAGCCGGTGCTTCGGGACGGTGTCGCGCAGGTCTCTGATGACACGCAGATGATGTTGTTCACGCTGGAAGGGCTCATCCGGGCTCATGTCGCTCGGCGGATCAATCCGACGGACAACGATCCTGTTCCCGAGGTGCAGCATGCTTATCAGCGGTGGTTCCACACGCAGAGCCAGCCGTGGGATCGTGCCGGTGGGCCGTATGCACAGCACCTGCAGCAGCCCGATGGGTGGTTGATCACGCACCCGGAGTTGTTCAGTTCGCGGGCTCCTGGCAGCACCTGCATGTCCGCGCTCGCCAACTTCGCGCGGACGCATCAGCACGCCAGCCCGCAGTTCAAGATCAACGACTCCAAGGGTTGCGGTGGGGTGATGCGTGCCGCGCCGGTCGCGGTGTGGTCGAACGATCCTGCCGAGGTCTTCTACGCCGCCGTTGGGACCGCTGCGCTGACGCACAGCCACCCCAGTGGCTACCTCTCCGCCGGCGTGCTGTCAGTGATCGTGCACCAGCTGATCCGCGACGTGCCCCTGCCGGAGAGCGTCCGGTTGGCGCGGGATCTGCTGCTGCGGTGGCGCGGGCACGAGGAGCAGTTGCGGTTCCTCGACGCCGCCGTCGAACTCGCGAAGAAGGGCGCCGTCAGCCCCGAGGAGATCAAGGACACACTCGGTCAGGGGTGGGTCGGGGAGGAAGCTCTCGCGATCGGGCTCTACGCCGCGCTGGCCACCGATAACTTGAGGGACGCGCTGCTGTTGTCCGTGAACCACTCGGGGGACTCCGATTCCACGGGGATCGTGTGCGGCAACATTGCGGGGGCTCTTTACGGGGCTCGGGCCGTTCCTCCGGAGTGGCTCGCGTCCCTGGAGCTGCGCGAGCTCGTCGAGACGCTGGCCAAGGATGCGCTGGTCGAGTTCAGCCCCGGGCCGCCGACCGATCCGGGGTGGACCCGGCGGTACCCCGCCTGGTGACCATGAGGGAGACATCGCGATGACCGACGCTCAACCGCCGCAGCTGTCGTGGGCCGAGCGATTCCGCGGCGCCATGCTCGGCGGGGCCGTCGGCGACGCGCTCGGCGCCGGCGTGCGCAACACCAGCACCGCCGAGCTCCAGCAGTGGTTCGGCCCGCAGGGCGTCGTCGACTACCTGCCCGTTTTCGGGCGGCGCGGCGCGGTCAGCGATCTGACCCAGCTCACCGTGTTCACCATGGAAGCCCTGCTGCGGGCGAAGGCCGCGAACCCGGGCGGCAACGGGTGGTTGCCGACCGAGTTCGTCTTCACCAACTACCTGCGTTGGCTGCACACCCAGGGCGTCCCGTGGGATTACGCGATGTCGGCGTACCTGTCGGCGGAACCCGCGCCCAACAGCTGGTTGCTCGAACGGCCGGAGCTGTACTCGACCCGCAACCCGGAGGGCGCGGCGATTTCCCTGCTCGGGCGGATGGCCCGGCAGTCCCCGCTCGGGGCCGACGGCCTGCTGCGTCCGCCGACCGGCATCGACGGTTTGGCGGGCTGCGTGGCCTGGGCCGCGCCGGCCATGGTGTGGTCGAACGTGCCGGAGGCCGTGTACTCGACCGGCGCCGCGACCGCGAACCTGTTCACCTCCGCGCCGAACTCCGTCAGCGCGGCCGGCATGCACGCCGACGTGCTGGCCCAGCTGATCCGCGGGGTGCCGTTGTGGGACGCGGTGACCGCATCCGATCGCAACCGGCTCGGCAGCGCGTACCAGGTCCGCGAGGTCCCCGCCGACGTCCGGCGGACCGTGCACGCGGCGATGTTCGTCGGGCAGCGGGGCGTTCGCCCTTCCCCCTCGGACCTCGACATCGAGTTCGACACCTACAACAAGCCCGGCGAGCTCGGCATCGCGCTGGCCGCGGTGGGCAGCACCCGGAACTTCGCCGACGCGGTGCGGGTCGCCGTGAACCAGTCCAGCGACAGCGCCGTCACCGGCGCGCTGGCCGGGCAGCTCGCCGGCGCGATCTACGGGCCGGGCGGGATTCCCGCGCAGTGGGGCGAAGAACTCGAACTGCGCGAGATCATCGAGATCCTCTGCACGGACGCCACCGAAGCCTTCGCGCCGCCACCGCCGCCGCAGTGGGCCCAGCGGTACGCGCCGAACAACCGGCCGCTCGGCGGCCCCAGGGAACTCGCCGCCGGCACGCCGAACACCGTCGAAGGCTCCGCCGAGCAGACCATGATCATGCCCGCGATCACGGCCGCGCCGGACGACGCCGTCGACACGCCCCCGCAGGGCATCGCGCCGCAGAGCGCGCGCTCGGAGAGCATCGGGGCGCCGACGTTCCCGGCGGCCCGCACCGAACCCCCGGCGGAATTCACGGCGACCGACCCGTCGAGCACCGGCCCGATCCCGGTGCCGCGCCTGCTGTCGAACGGGGCCCCGGTGGAAACCACCGCGGTGTTCCCGGCGGTCGACACCCCGGCCGAGCAGCCTGACGCCGAACCGCAGATCGGGGCATTCCCACCGCTGGCCGCTCCCCGCGCCGCGGCTCGGGCCCCGGAAGTCCGCGCGACGCCTGCCGAATCCCCGGCCGAGCCCGATTCGGCACCGGAAGAGACGCAGGCCGCGGACCAGGACTTCGCGCGGATCGTCGTGCCGGAGCCCGATGACATCGCCGCCGAGCGACCCGCCGATGGCGCTACCGGCGCAGTGGACGAGGACGTCGCCGATCCGGGGTTGAGCGTCGCCGGCACAGCGCAGGAGCCCGCGATGTCCACATCGCTGGGAGCCTTCGCAGAGGACGTTTCCGCCGAAGACCTGTCCGTCGCCGCGCCACCGGTCGAGCGCGAGCCGGTCGACATGGACCCGCCCGCGCGCGCACCGATCGACCTCGAACCGGCCGATTTCGACGCGACGCCGGGCGAAGACCTGGCGGACCCGCTCGCATCGGACGCCGATCCGGCAGAAGCCGACGAGCCGGAGGCTGACGGGGCGGCCTTCCCGGCCTTCGCGGAGCCCTCGCTGACGGACGTCGAGCGGGTGGAGCCGTTCGGGCTGTCCGACGCCTCCGACGCCGGAGAGCCTGTGCTCGGCCCGGACCACATCGCCCGGCCGGGCGTCCTCAAGCCGGTAGCGGAAGACATCGCGGTCGAGGAAGCCGAACCGGAGCCCACCGAGCTCGAATCGGTGGAGCCGCTCGACGCCGACCCGGTGGAGCCCGGAGAGCGGGACGGCATCGAACCCGTCGCGGCGGAGGTCGAGACCGGGCCGTTGGGAGCCGATCACATCGCCCGGCCGAGCCTCGCCGAACCCACCGCGCCAGCCGCCACCGAGCTTGAAGACGCCGTGCTTCAGGACGTGGTGCGCGAAGATGCCGTGCCCGAAGGCGCCGCGCTCAAGGACATCGTGCTCGATGACGGCGAGTCCGAAGACGCCGAGCGCGAAGAGGTCAAGCTGGAGGACACCGTGCTCCAGGACGCCGTGCTCCAAGGCACCGAGCGTGAAGAGGCCGGTCTCCAGGGCGCCGTGCCCGAAGGCACCGAGCCGGAAGAGCGGGCCGAGGCCGGGGAGCGCGAACCGGCTGCCGAGCCGGAGACGCCGGACGTCGTCGAGGCACCGCAGGCCGCAACCGAACCGAAGCCCGCCGAGCCGGCGGCGACGGTGCAGCCGATCGTCCGCGGCGAGCACGCCAAGGCCGACCGGCCCGACGACAGCGCGCCGTCGCTGACCGAGCGGGTGCTGGGCTGCTTCCTCGGCGGAGCGCTCGGCGACGCACTCGGCGCCGACCTGGAGTTCATCACCGCCGAGGAGATCACCAAGCGCTTCGGCCCCGACGGGCCGAGCGGCCTGCGCGAGGCGTACGGGGTGCACGGCGCGATCACCGACGACACCCAGATGACGCTGTTCACCGCCGAGGGCCTGATCCGCGGCAGCGTCGCCGCCCGGATGCTCGGCGTCGAGGACCCGCTGCCCGAGGTCCAGCTGGCCTACCAGCGCTGGCTGCACACGCAGGGCGTCGAGTGGGATGCCGCCGCCGGGCGGTTCCTTGCCGACTACCCCGCGCCCGACGGCTGGCTGATCGAGGTGCCCGGCCTGTTCAAGACCCGGGCCCCCGGCAAGACCGTGTTCCGCGCGCTGGCCCGGTTCGGCGACGGTCACCCGGCCGGCTCGTTCACCGAGAAGATCAACGACTCGAAGGGCTGCGGCGGCGTGATGCGCGCCGCCCCGGCCGCGCTGTGCTCCACCGATCCCGCCGAGGTGTTCCGGCTGGCCGCCCGCACCGCCGCGCTGACCCACAGCCACCCCGCCGGCTACCACTCCGCCGGGGCGCTCGCCGTGATCGTCCAGCAGGCGCTGCTCGGCCGCGGCCTCGACGACGGCGTGTGGCTGGCCCTGCAGGTCCTGGAGACCTGGGAGGACCACGAGGAGACCAGCGCCATGCTGAAGGCAGCCGTGGACCTGGCCGAGGCCGGTGTGCCGACGCCGCAGCAGGTCGCCGAGACGCTCGGCGGCGGCTGGGTCGGCGAGGAGGCGCTGGCGATCGCGGTGTGCGCGGCGCTGGTCGGCGGCGAGGACGTCGAGCTGGCGCTGCGGATCGCCGTGCACCACGACGGCGACAGCGACTCCACCGGTGCGATCTGCGGGAACATCGTGGGCGCGCTGCTCGGCGTCGGCGCCCTCCCGGTCGACTGGCTCGCGGAGCTGGAGCTGCGCGACGTCGTCGAGCAGGTGGCGCTGGACTGCGTCGCCGAGTTCGGCCGGGGCGCGTTCCAGCCGGGGCCGGCCGCGATCGAGCCGCCGACCGACGAGGACTGGAACGAGCGCTATCCGGCCCGCCCGCAGTGGTCGGTTCCGGAGCCCGCGCTGCGGACGGCCGGTGACGAGCCCGCCGCGGAGTTCCCGGCGCCCAAGCCCGCGCCGCGCCGCATCAACGGAGTCGTTCGCACCGAGACCTTCGAAGGGGAGGGCAAGTGATCCTCGGTACGCACATCCCGGGGTTGTACGGCGTCATCGACGGCGAACCCCAGCTGGTGATCGACCTGCGGGACGGCGGGGCGCGGATCAACGCCCACCCGGATGCGATCCCGGTCGAGCAGGTGACCGCGGTGTTCTTCGAGCAGGAGGACGACGCCCACCCGGTGCGCCCGCAGTTCCCGGCGCCGGCGTCCTACGGTTCGGTGCCGGACCGGTCGGCGTTGCGGCAGGAACTGGTCGACTCGCTGCACGGCGCGCTCGCCGACGCGCTGCCGGAAGGCTGGCGCGAGGCCCGGGTGAACTGCACGGCCCTGGGCACCCGGATCGAGCTCACCGCGACCGTCACCACCGACGAAGAGCACCAGTGGATCCCGGCGCAGGAGGTCGTCGACGCGCTGCGCGGGCTCCGCAACGTCGAGTACCGCCCGGACACCGGTGCGTGGACCACGGCGAGCATCGCGATCAGCCGCGCCGGCGCCGACTACCGGACCGGGCACGATGCTCCGCAGTGGACGCGCCCCGACGAGGGCTTCCGCGCGTACTACGACGAGCTGCGCTTCTACCCGCGGACGACGGCGCCGGACTGGCTGTTCGAAGCCGCGTGGCAGCACCACGCGGACAACCGCGGCGGCTTCCAGGTCCCCGACCCCGTGCGCATGGTCCAGGTCTTCGACGGCCGCGGCGCCGACGACCGACCGTTCGCGCACCGGCCCGTGCTGTCGTGGGCGGAGAAGCAGACGGTCCTGGACTACCTCTACGGCGGCGAGATCCTGCTGTCGGCCCCCGGCACCTCGGCGGACGAGCTGGACCCGCAGCAGCCGCCGGAGGTGCCCAAGCAGTTCCACACCGACGGCACCTGGGTGTGGCCGCTGGCGATGGCCTACTACCTGGGGGTGCACGACATCGCGCCGCCGCGCGACTTCCTCGAACACGTCCGGCGCAACGGCCACCGGCCGCCGGAGGTCGTCGCCGAGCGCGCCGCGGCGGAGGCCAAGGCGCTGGTGCTGGGCGCCGACGCGGACGCGCTGGAGAACGTCCCGCCGGCCGAAGCGATCGCGCTGGCCAGGGGATTCATCGGCGCGATGGGCATGAGCCGCCGGTTCTACAGCTTCGAACAGCCCGTCGAGGGCGGCTGGTGCATGCTCCGCGAGCTCGACGGCTGGTGGGCGGTGTTCTGCGTCGACGGCGGCGCGGTCAAGAACAAGTCCCGGTTCCCGGAGCCGTTCTCCGCCGCCGCGCACCTGATCGGCGCGATGGCGCTGACCCGGGACCAGTTCCTGCGCGCGCCCGACGAGCCGCTGGCCGACTTCGAGTGCCCGATCCGGCCGCTGCCCGGCGAGCCGCCGCTGGACGCCTACGACGACAAGTTCCTCGTCGACCTGCGCGCGGGTGACGAGGTCGACAGGTTCGGCGACCCGGCGGGCAACACGGTCTTCGTCGCGGGCACGACGCTGCCGCAGCGATCCGCGCCGCCGCAGCAGTCGGCCGGGGAATACCGCAAGTACCGGGTCCGGACCGGGTTCCAGGTGATCTCCGGCGTGGCGAAGCCGGACTTCGGCCAGGTCGGCGGCGGCACCGCCTTCGTCCTCCCGGCGGACGTGCGCGCGCTGGTCGCGGACGGCTGGCTCGCGGAGGTCTGACCAGGCAGTCCGAACGACCAGCGGAAACACCTCCGCTCACCGGCGTCCGTTTGGGCCATCCGGGGGCGTGGACGTGGGCTCGGCCGCCGGTACGCTCCCGCATGGCGATCTTCGGGGGCGACATGGCAGGAGGCCGCATTGGCAACGCTGCGCAGGGCCCCCCTCACCACGCCCGCCGGCCCCGGGGCGGCGTCATGAGGCCGGCGCGCGGAGTCAACCGGTACCTCGACTACTACGGCGATCCGCGGCCCATCCCGGACCTGGTCGGCCGGACGCCGCCGGAGGCGCTCGCGGTGGCCAACGCCGTCGGCGTGGAGGTCGTCGTCGGCGGCCCGGACGGCGACCCGCGCCCGCTGCGCCGGGACCACGGCCGCATCCAGCGCCAGCACCCGGCGGCCGGGCGGCCGATCGGGCAGGCCAGCTGGGTCGTGGTGTGGCCGGCCGAATGACCCCGCCGGTGTGACCGATCTCGCTCCGCGGGAGGCCCTTGTCAGCCTCGGTAGAGTGTCCGGGAGGGAAGCCGCGAGCTCGCACCCCGAGGTGGCGCCGTCGTAGTGCCGGGTGATCGAGCAGGTCAAGGGGGACCCCGTTTTGACCCTCTGAGAACGGGGCAGGTATCTTTGTTTATCGGACCCGACACCCATCGGGTCGATCCGCATGCCCGTGCATGACGTGGTCGCCAGCCGCTGGTTGAGACCGCGCCAGCGCCGAGGATGTGTGGAACTCCTCTCGACAACCCTCTGGGGTCGTTCCCATTGGGGCGCATCGGCGCCGAAAGGCCGAGGAGCGGGCGACACGCCCGACCTCGTGGTGCGGGAGGAGTCCCGAAACACAGTGCCTGACAGGTGCTCGACGCCAGGGCACGCCGAAGCTCGAACGAGCGGCCGCTTGGTCGAGTACCAGAAGACGCGAACGCTGACAGAAAGCCGGTCCATGCCCACCATCCAGCAGCTGGTCCGTAAGGGCCGCCAGGACAAGGTCGCCAAGACCAAGACTGCGGCGCTCAAGGGGAGCCCGCAGCGGCGTGGCGTGTGCACCCGCGTGTACACGACCACCCCGAAGAAGCCCAACTCGGCACTGCGCAAGGTCGCTCGTGTCAAGCTGACCAGCGGCATCGAGGTCACGGCCTACATCCCGGGCGAAGGCCACAACCTGCAGGAGCACTCGATCGTGCTCGTTCGTGGCGGCCGTGTGAAGGACCTCCCCGGCGTGCGCTACAAGATCATCCGCGGTTCCGCTGACACCCAGGGTGTGAAGAACCGCAAGCAGGCTCGCAGCCGGTACGGCGCGAAGAAGGAGAAGAGCTGATGCCCCGCAAGGGTCCGGCCCCGAAGCGGCCGCTGCACGCCGATCCCGTGTACGGCGCGCCGTTGGTCACGCAGCTGGTGAACAAGGTCCTCGTGGACGGCAAGCGCTCGCTGGCCGAGCGGATCGTTTACGCGGCGCTGGAAGGCTGCCGGGAGAAGACCGGCACCGACCCGGTCGTCACGCTCAAGCGTGCCCTCGACAACGTGAAGCCGACCCTGGAGGTCCGCAGCCGCCGCGTCGGTGGCGCGACCTACCAGGTCCCGATCGAGGTGCGCGCCGGCCGCTCCACCACCCTCGCGCTGCGCTGGCTGGTCGGTTACTCCCGGCAGCGCCGCGAGAAGACCATGGTCGAGCGCCTGATGAACGAGCTGCTGGACGCGAGCAACGGCCTCGGCGCGAGCGTCAAGAAGCGTGAAGACACGCACAAGATGGCGGAGTCCAACAAGGCCTTCGCGCACTACCGCTGGTGACGTCGGGTCGGCTCTTGCCCGCCTCGGCGCACCGATTCGACAGCTTGCACCTGCTGTAGGGAACGGGGAAGAAACTCGTGGCACGCGACGTGCTGACAGACCTGACCAAGGTCCGCAACATCGGCATCATGGCCCACATCGACGCGGGCAAGACCACCACGACCGAGCGGATCCTCTACTACACGGGGATCACGTACAAGATCGGCGAGGTGCACGACGGCGCCGCGACGATGGACTGGATGGAAGAGGAGCAGAAGCGGGGTATCACCATTACCTCGGCTGCTACCACGACCTTCTGGGGCGACACCCAGATCAACATCATCGACACCCCGGGCCACGTCGACTTCACGGTCGAGGTGGAGCGGTCGCTGCGCGTCCTGGACGGCGCGGTCGCGGTGTTCGACGGTAAGGAAGGTGTCGAACCGCAGTCCGAGCAGGTCTGGCGTCAGGCGGACAAGTACGACGTTCCGCGCATCTGCTTCGTCAACAAGATGGACAAGCTGGGTGCGGACTTCTACTTCACGGTTCGGACGATCGAGGAACGCCTCCACGCCCGGCCGCTGGTGCTGCAGCTGCCGATCGGCGCCGAGTCGGACTTCCAGGGCGTCGTCGACCTTGTCCGCATGAAGGCGCTGACCTGGCGCGGCGAGGTCAAGAAGGGCGAGGACTACGAGGTCGAGGACATCCCGGCCGACCTCGCCGAGAAGGCCGCGGAGTACCGCGAGAAGCTGGTCGAGGCCGTCGCGGAGTCCGACGAGGCCCTGATGGAGGCCTACTTCGGTGGCGAGGAGCTGACCGAAGAGCAGATCAAGTCCGGCATCCGCAAGCTGACCAACAGCCGCGAGGCCTTCCCGGTCCTGTGCGGTACCGCGTTCAAGAACAAGGGTGTCCAGCCGATGCTGGACGCGGTGGTGGACTACCTGCCGTCGCCGCTGGACGTCCCGCCGGTGCAGGGTCTGCTGCCCGACGGCGTCACCCCGGCCGAGCGCAAGCCGAGCACGGACGAGCCGTTCGCCGCGCTGGTCTCGAAGATCGCGGTGCACCCGTTCTTCGGCAAGCTGACCTACGTCCGGGTCTACTCGGGCAAGGTCGCCGCGGGCACCCAGGTCATCAACTCGACCAAGGAGCGCAAGGAGCGCATCGGGAAGATGTTCCAGATGCACTCCAACAAGGAGAACCCGGTCGACGAGATCCAGGCCGGTCACATCTACGCGGTGATCGGGCTCAAGGACACCACGACCGGTGACACCCTGTGCGACCCGGCGAACCCGATCGTGCTGGAGTCGATGACCTTCCCGGCTCCGGTCATCGAGGTGGCCATCGAGCCCAAGACGAAGGCCGACCAGGAGAAGCTCTCCACGGCGATCCAGAAGCTCGCCGAGGAAGACCCCACGTTCCAGGTCAAGCTGGACGAGGAGACCGGTCAGACCATCATCAAGGGCATGGGCGAGCTGCACCTCGAGGTGCTCGTCAACCGGATGAAGACCGACTTCAAGGTCGAGGCCAACATCGGCAAGCCGCAGGTGGCCTACCGCGAGACGATCCGCAAGTCGATCGACAAGTACGAGTACACGCACAAGAAGCAGACCGGTGGTTCCGGTCAGTTCGCGCGCGTGATCATCGGCCTGTCGCCGATCGAGCAGACGTCGGAGAGCGCGACCTACGAGTTCGAGAACAAGGTCACCGGTGGGCGCATCCCGCGCGAGTACATCCCGTCGGTGGACCAGGGCGCGCAGGACGCGATGCAGTACGGCGTGCTGGCCGGCTACCCGCTGGTCGGCGTGAAGGTGACCTTGCTCGACGGCCAGTACCACGAGGTCGACTCCTCGGAAATGGCCTTCAAGGTCGCCGGTTCGATGGCGCTGAAGGAAGCCGCCGCCAAGGCCTCCCCGGCGCTGCTCGAGCCCATGATGGCGGTCGAGGTGACCACGCCCGAGGACTACATGGGCGATGTCATCGGCGACCTGAACTCCCGCCGTGGTCAGATCCAGGCCATGGAGGAGCGCAGCGGTACCCGCGTCGTCAAGGCCCTCGTGCCGCTGTCGGAGATGTTCGGGTATGTCGGCGACCTGCGGTCGAAGACCCAGGGTCGTGCCAACTACTCGATGGTGTTCGACTCCTACGCCGAGGTTCCGGCGAACGTGGCGAAGGAGATCATCGCCAAGGCAACGGGCGAGTGACCCGGTGCCCGGTCGCGGCTGAGCCGGGACCGGGCACGAGGCAAACGCCTCGCGAAGGCGACCGGGGAGCAATCCCCTCCAGTTCGGCGGCGGACGGGCCGCCATCCCGCAAGGACGGTGTTCTTCCGGGATCGGGGGCCCACCCGTCACCTACCCGACAGGACTCCGCCTGGCACAACAAGTCGTACGGCGGAAAGTTAACAAGTCCAGGAGGACAATCCAGTGGCTAAGGCGAAGTTCGAGAGGGACAAGCCGCACGTCAACATCGGGACCATCGGTCACGTTGACCACGGCAAGACCACGCTCACCGCGGCCATCACCAAGGTTCTGCACGACAAGTACCCGGACCTGAACCCCTTCACGCCGTTCGACGAGATCGACAAGGCGCCGGAGGAGCGCGAGCGCGGTATCACCATTCAGATCGCGCACGTCGAGTACCAGACCGAGAAGCGCCACTACGCCCACGTGGACGCCCCGGGTCACGCCGACTACGTGAAGAACATGATCACCGGTGCCGCGCAGATGGACGGCGCGATCCTGGTGGTCGCGGCCACCGACGGCCCGATGCCGCAGACCCGCGAGCACGTGCTGCTGGCCCGCCAGGTCGGCGTTCCCTACATCCTGGTCGCGCTGAACAAGTCCGACATGGTCGACGACGAGGAAATCCTCGAGCTCGTCGAGATGGAGGTCCGCGAGCTGCTGTCGGCCCAGGAGTTCCCGGGTGACGACGTGCCGGTCGTCCGCGTTTCCGCGCTGAAGGCGCTGGAGGGCGACGCCGAGTGGGGCGCCAAGATCGTCGAGCTGATGGACGCCGTGGACGAGAACGTCCCGGACCCGGTTCGCGAGATCGAGAAGCCGTTCCTGATGCCGATCGAGGACGTCTTCTCCATCACCGGCCGCGGCACCGTGGTCACCGGCCGCATCGAGCGCGGTGTGGTCAAGGTGAACGAGGAGGTGGAGATGGTCGGTATCAAGGAGAAGCCGATCAAGACCACCGTCACCGGTGTCGAGATGTTCCGCAAGCTGCTCGACGAGGGCCAGGCGGGTGACAACGTCGGTCTGCTGATCCGCGGTGTCAAGCGCGAAGAGGTCGAGCGCGGCATGGTCGTCGTGAAGCCCGGCACCACCACCCCGCACACCGAGTTCGAGGCTCAGGTGTACATCCTGTCCAAGGACGAGGGTGGCCGGCACACGCCGTTCTTCAACAACTACCGTCCGCAGTTCTACTTCCGGACCACCGACGTGACCGGCGTGGTGACCCTCCCCGAGGGCACCGAGATGGTCATGCCGGGCGACAACACCGAGATGTCGGTCCAGCTGATCCAGCCCATCGCGATGGACGAGGGTCTGCGCTTCGCGATCCGCGAGGGTGGCCGCACCGTCGGCGCCGGTCGCGTCACCAAGATCAACAAGTGACGTGGCGAGGGCCCGCTCCCGTTCTTCGGGAGCGGGCCCTCTTGCTTTTCAGGTGACAAACCTGCCGAAGTTTCGTCTTCGGGGCGGCGAGGCCGCTCGGCCCCGACCACCGGTGTCCGGGATCCCGCCACGGGACCGCCCGGGCGAGGTGAGCCCGGCAACAGTTCTCCCGTAATGCCACCCCCGGTTTGGGCTGGATAAACGGGTGTGTCATCCTGTATGGGTTGCTCGTTCAGGGCGGCCGGGTTTTGAACTGATCGAAATCGAGAAGGTTCGAAGCAACGGCCGCTTTGCTGCGAGGGCCTCGCGCCCTTGTTCTGGTTCACCGGCTGTTCTCAGGCGGTGCTGGTGCCGCCGGTTCGCGGGTGGCGAGCCGAACAGGGCACAAGAAGGTGTACGGGCCGCAAGGCCCACCCCATCGGCGACGTTCGAGGGGACCGGTATGCGGTAGCCGGGCGACACGCCCGACCGCGTGTACCGGGCACCAGATACCTGAACAGGGGCGGACTGAGAGCTGTGGCGCCTCCCGACATCGGGATGTCGCAAGGCCGAGGCCGCGTGGGGCACCACCGCCCGCGAGGGTGCGGTGCACCCGCACCCAAGACGAAACCGCGGCACGAGACTAGAGGAACGGCAAGCCACTATGGCGGGACAGAAGATCCGCATCCGGCTCAAGGCCTACGACCACGAGGCGATCGACGCGTCCGCACGCAAGATCGTCGAGACCGTGACGCGCACCGGCGCTCGGGTCGTTGGGCCGGTGCCGCTGCCCACGGAGAAGAACGTCTACTGCGTCATCCGCTCCCCGCACAAGTACAAGGACTCGCGGGAGCACTTCGAGATGCGGACGCACAAGCGGCTCATCGACATCCTCGAACCGACGCCGAAGACGGTTGACGCGCTGATGCGCATCGACCTGCCGGCCAGCGTCGACGTGAACATCCAGTAAGCGCGGCGACGAGGTAGCTGGAGAGAACGAGACCTATGTCTGACAGGCAGATCAAGGGGATTCTGGGCACCAAGCTCGGCATGACCCAGGTCTTCGACGACCAGAACCGGATTGTCCCGGTGACCGTCGTCCAGGCCGGGCCGAACGTGGTGACCCAGATTCGGACCCCCGAAAAGGACGGCTACGCGGCCGTGCAGCTGGCGTTCGGCGCCATCGACCCGCGCAAGGTGAACAAGCCGCGGAGCGGCCACTTCGCCAAGGCCGGCGTCACCCCGCGCCGCCACGTCGTGGAGCTGCGCACCGCCGACGCCGGTGAGTACGAGCTGGGCCAGGAGCTCGGCGCGGACGTCTTCGAGGCGGGCGCGGTTGTCGACGTCGTCGGCACCAGCAAGGGCAAGGGCTTCGCGGGCACCATCAAGCGGCACGGTTTCCGCAGCCAGGGCGCCAGCCACGGTACCCAGGCCGTGCACCGCAAGCCGGGTTCCATCGGTGGCTGCGCCACCCCCGGTCGCGTGTTCAAGGGCATGCGGATGGCCGGGCGGATGGGTTCCGACCGCGTCACCACGCAGAACCTGAAGGTCCAC
Organism: Saccharopolyspora sp. NPDC003752; assembly: GCF_053605825.1. Taxonomy (NCBI): domain Bacteria; kingdom Bacillati; phylum Actinomycetota; class Actinomycetes; order Pseudonocardiales; family Pseudonocardiaceae; genus Saccharopolyspora; species Saccharopolyspora sp. NPDC003752. The sequence goes on from NZ_JBSGJZ010000021.1 coordinate 99,553, forward strand.
AAGGTGGAGTCCGAGACCGGCCTGCTGCTGATCAAGGGTGCCGTCCCCGGCCCCAAGGGCGGCCTGGTCCTGGTTAAGAGTCCCGCGAAGGGTGGTGCGTGATGAGCCTGACGCTCGATGTCCGTACCCCGGACGGTAAGACCGACGGCACCGTCGAACTGCCCGCCGAGATCTTCGACGTGCAGGCCAACGTGGCGCTGATGCACCAGGTCGTGGTGGCCCAGCTGGCCGCCGCGCGCCAGGGCACGCACTCCACGAAGACGCGTGGCATGGTGTCCGGCGGCGGCAAGAAGCCGTACCGCCAGAAGGGCACCGGCAACGCCCGGCAGGGCTCCATCCGGGCCCCGCAGTTCACCGGTGGTGGCATCGTTCACGGGCCGCAGCCGCGGGACTACTCGCAGCGGACCCCGAAGAAGATGAAGGTCGCCGCCCTGCGCGGTGCCCTCTCCGACCGGGTTCGCGCCGGCCAGCTGCACGTGGTCACCGGCGTGGTCGGCGGCGAGACGCCGTCCACCAAGTCCGCCAAGACCGCGCTGCGGAACTGGACCGAGGCCAAGAAGGTTCTGATCGTGCTCAACCGCCACGAGGAGGAGAACTCCTGGTTGAGCCTGCGGAACCTGCAGAACGTGCACCTGATCGACCCGGGTCAGCTGAACACCTACGACGTGCTCAACAGCGACGACGTCGTGTTCACCAAGGCCGCGTACGAGCGCTTCGTCGCGGGCCCGGTCAAGGGCCGGTCGGTCAAGGCCGCCGCGTCTTCCGCAGAGGAGGCAGAGCAGTGAGCGCCGACCCGCGAGACATCATCCTTGCGCCGGTGATCTCCGAGAAGAGCTACGGGTTGCTCGAGCAGAGCCAGTACACCTTCCTGGTGGACCCGCGCTCGAACAAGACCGAGATCAAGATCGCGATCGAGAAGATCTTCGACGTCAAGGTCACCAGCGTCAACACGATCAACCGCAACGGCAAGCGCAAGCGTTCCCGCACCGGGTTCGGCAAGCGCAAGGACACCAAGCGGGCGATCGTCACCCTGTCGCCGGAGAGCAAGCCGATCGAGATCTTCGGCGGACCGGCCGCCTGACCGGTGCTGATTAGGACGAGGTTGCGTTAACAATGGGCATTCGCAAGTACAAGCCGACGACGCCGGGCCGTCGTGGCGCGAGCGTGTCCGACTTCGCCGAGATCACCCGGTCGGAGCCGGAGAAGTCGTTGGTGCGTCCGCTGAACAAGAAGGCGGGCCGCAACGCTCAGGGCAAGATCACGACGCGGCACAAGGGTGGCGGTCACAAGCGGGCTTACCGCGTGATCGACTTCCGCCGCAACGACAAGGACGGTGTGCCGGCCAAGGTCGCGCACATCGAGTACGACCCGAACCGCAGTGCTCGGATCGCGCTCCTGCACTACGCCGATGGCGAGAAGCGCTACATCATCGCGCCGAACAACATCAAGCAGGGCGACGCGATCGAGAGCGGTGCGCGTGCGGACATCAAGCCGGGTAACAACCTGCCGCTGCGCAACATCCCGACCGGCACCGTGATCCACGCGATCGAGCTCCGTCCCGGACAGGGCGCGAAGATCGCTCGCTCGGCCGGTGCCCGGGTGCAGCTGGTGGCCAAGGACGGCCCGTACGCCCAGCTGCGGATGCCCTCGGGCGAAATCCGCAACGTGGACGCGCGGTGCCGGGCCACCGTCGGCGAGGTCGGCAACTCCGAGCACGCCAACATCAACTGGGGCAAGGCCGGCCGCATGCGGTGGAAGGGCAAGCGCCCGACCGTCCGCGGTGTCGTCATGAACCCGGTGGACCACCCGCACGGTGGTGGTGAGGGCAAGACCTCCGGTGGTCGTCACCCGGTCAACCCGAAGGGCAAGCCGGAGGGTCGCACCCGCCGCCGCAAGCCCAGTGACAAGCTCATCGTCCGCCGTCGCCGTACCGGCAAGAAGCGCTGAGCAGGGAGGTAAGCAAACATGCCACGCAGCCTGAAGAAGGGCCCGTTCGTGGACGACCACCTGCTCAAGAAGGTGGACGCGCTTAACGAGTCGGGCAAGAAGACCGTGATCAAGACCTGGTCCCGCCGGTCGACGATCATCCCGGACATGCTGGGCCACACCTTCGCGGTGCACGACGGCCGCAAGCACATCCCGGTGTTCGTCACCGAGTCGATGGTCGGGCACAAGCTGGGCGAGTTCGCCCCGACCCGTACTTTCAAGGGCCACGTCAAGGACGACCGGAAGTCGCGCCGCCGCTGAGCCGGGGCTGTGACACGAACGAGTAAGAGCAAGGGGTAGCAGGATGACAGCCCGTTCCGACGACACTGCTGCGGAGTTCCCGCACGCAGTGGCGCGGGCCCGGTTCGTCCGCGTGTCGCCGATGAAGGCGCGCCGCGTGGTCGAGCTCATCAAGGGCCGGAGTGCCGCCGATGCCCTGGCCGTGCTCCAGTTCGCGCCGCAGACCGCCAGCGGTCCGGTGTCGAAGGTGCTCGCCAGTGCGATCGCCAACGCTGAGAACAACCTCTCCCTCGACCCCGAGACGCTGGTCGTGCGCCACGCGTACGTGGACGAGGGCCCGACGTTGAAGCGGTTCCGGCCGCGCGCGCAGGGTCGTGCGTACCGGATCCGCAAGCGGACCAGCCACATCACGGTCGAGGTCGAGTCTCGGCCGAAGGCGGCGACCAAGTCCCGAAAGAGCCAGAAGGGGAGTGCCCGGTAGTGGGTCAGAAGATCAACCCGCACGGCTTCCGACTCGGCATCACCACGGACTGGAAGTCTCGCTGGTACGCCGACAAGCAGTACTCGGAGTACGTCGCGGAGGACGTCAAGATCCGCCGGCAGCTGTCTCGCGGCATGGAGCGCGCTGGGATCTCGAAGGTTGAGATCGAGCGCACCCGCGAGCGGGTCCGCGTGGACATTCACACCGCTCGGCCGGGCATCGTCATCGGCCGCCGCGGTGCCGAGGCGGACCGCATCCGCGGTTCGCTGGAGAAGCTGACCGGCAAGCAGGTCCAGCTCAACATCCTCGAGGTCAAGAACCCCGAGGCGGACGCCCAGCTGGTCGCGCAGGGCGTGGCCGAGCAGCTGTCCAACCGCGTGTCCTTCCGGCGCGCGATGCGCAAGGCCATTCAGTCGGCCATGCGCTCGTCGCAGGTCAAGGGCATCCGGGTGCAGTGCTCGGGTCGCCTGGGCGGCGCGGAGATGTCCCGCTCGGAGTTCTACCGCGAGGGCCGGGTTCCGCTGCACACGCTGCGCGCGGACATCGACTACGGCTTCTTCGAGGCCCGCACCACCTTCGGGCGCATCGGCGTCAAGGTGTGGATCTACAAGGGCGAGCTGGTCGGTGGCCTGAAGCAGAAGCAGCAGGAGTCCGAGGTCCGTCCGCCGCGCGGCGGCGGTGACCGCGGTGACCGCGGTGGCCGTCCGGACCGCGGTGGCCGTCGCCGGGGTGCCGGTGGCGCGGACCGCGCTGCAGCTGACAAGTCCGCCAAGGCCGAGAAGGCCGCGGAGGGCGAGCAGCCGCAGGCTGCTGCGGCTGAAGAGAAGACGGAGGGCTGAGACGTGCTCGTCCCACGCAGGGTGAAGTGGCGCAAGAGCCACGCCCCGAAGCGCAAGGGCATGGCCAAGGGTGGTACCCGGATCAGCTTCGGTGAGTACGGCATTCAGGCGGTCGAGCACGGCTACGTGACCAACCGTCAGATCGAGTCGGCTCGTATCGCGATCACCCGGCACGTCAAGCGTGGTGGCAAGGTGTGGATCAACATCTTCCCGGACCGCCCGCTGACCAAGAAGCCCGCCGAAACCCGTCAGGGTTCCGGTAAGGGTTCGCCGGAGGCCTGGGTCGCCAACGTCAAGCCCGGACGCATCATGTTCGAGCTGACCTTCCCGAACGAGAAGACGGCGATCGAGGCGCTGACCCGTGCGGCGCACAAGCTCCCGATGAAGTGCAAGATCGTGTCCCGCGAGGGTGGTGACTTCTGATGGCAGCGGGTGTCACCGCATCCGAGCTCCGCGAACTCAACGCCGAGGAGCTCGTGCAGCGGCTGAAGGAAGCCAAGGAGGAGCTGTTCAACCTCCGCTTCCAGATGGCCACCGGTCAGCTGAGCAACAACCGGCGGCTGCGCACGGTCCGGCAGGACATCGCCCGGATCTACACGATCATGCGTGAACGCGAACTGGGCCTGACGGTTTCCCCCGAAGGCGCTGAGGAGGGCGCGGCATGAGCGAGAAAGGACAGGGCGTGGAGCGCAACCGTCGCAAGGTGCGCGAGGGCTACGTCGTCTCGGACAAGATGGACAAGACGATCGTGGTCTCCCTCGAAGACCGCAAGAAGCACGCGCTCTACGGCAAGGTCATGCGGCAGACCAGCAAGGTCAAGGCGCACGACGAGGCCAACACGGCCGGTGTCGGCGACCGCGTGCTGCTGATGGAGACTCGTCCGCTGTCGGCCAGCAAGCGCTGGCGACTGGTCGAGATCCTCGAGAAGGCCAAGTAAACGAAGGTGTGCGGCCGGCCGGCCGCCGGGAACCCTCCCAGCGGCCGGCCGTTCTCGTGCCGGAAGTTGACCGCGCGCGTCAGGTCGGAAATTTGGCGCGCCAGAGTGTGCCCGGGCCAGGTCCGGGTACTTAGGGTCAGGAGAAAGACGTGATCCAGCAGGAGTCGCGACTGCGTGTCGCCGACAACACCGGGGCCAAGGAGATCCTCACGATCCGTGTCCTCGGTGGGTCGGGTCGCCGGTACGCGGGCCTCGGGGACATCATCGTGGCGACCGTCAAGGAAGCCATCCCCGGTGCCGGTGTGAAGAAGGGCGATGTGGTCAAGGCCGTCATCGTCCGGCAGAAGAAGGAAAAGCGTCGTGCGGATGGTTCCTACATCCGTTTCGACGAGAACGCCGCGGTGCTGGTCAAGCCCGGTGGTGAGCCGCGGGGCACCCGTATCTTCGGTCCGGTCGCCCGCGAGCTGCGCGACAAGAAGTTCATGAAGATCATCTCGCTCGCGCCGGAGGTTTTGTGATGAAGATCAAGAAGGGCGACACGGTCGTCGTCATCTCCGGCAAGGACAAGGGCGCCAAGGGCAAGGTCATCAAGGCCATCCCGCAGGAGCAGCGCGTCCTGGTCGAGGGTGTCAACCGGATCAAGAAGCACACCAAGGTCTCGCGGACCGAGCGTGGCGCGCAGTCCGGCGGCATCGTCACCCAGGAAGCACCGATCCACGTGAGCAACGTGATGGTCGTGGACTCCGACGGCAAGCCCACCCGGGTCGGCTACCGCATCGGTGAGGACGGCAAGAAGGTTCGCATCTCTCGTCGTAACGGTAAGGACATCTGATCATGACTACCGCTGAGAAGATCGTCCCGCGGCTGAAGACCCGTTACCGCGAGGAGATCCGCCAGGCGCTGAACGAGGAGTTCAACTACTCCAACGTGATGCAGACGCCGGGCGTGGTCAAGGTCGTGGTCAACATGGGTGTTGGCGACGCCGCTCGGGACAGCAAGCTGATCGAGGGCGCGGTCCGCGACCTGTCGATCATCACCGGCCAGAAGCCGGAGATCCGCAAGGCCCGGAAGTCCATCGCGCAGTTCAAGCTCCGCGAGGGCATGCCGATCGGTGCGCGGGTCACCCTGCGCGGCGACCGGATGTGGGAGTTCCTGGACCGCCTGGTCACCATCGCGCTGCCGCGAATCCGCGACTTCCGCGGGCTGTCGCCGAAGCAGTTCGACGGCAAGGGCAACTACACGTTCGGCCTCAACGAGCAGTCGATGTTCCACGAGATCAACCCGGACAACATCGACCGCCCGCGTGGCATGGACATCACCGTCGTTACCACGGCCACCAACAATGAGGAGGGTCGGGCGCTGCTGAAGCACCTGGGCTTCCCGTTCAAGGAGAACTGAGCGATGGCCAAGAAGGCGCTGGTTATCAAGGCGGCGCGCAAGCCGAAGTTCAACGTCCGCGGCTACACCCGCTGCCAGCGCTGCGGTCGTCCGCGTGCGGTGTTCCGCAAGTTCGGCCTGTGCCGCGTGTGCTTCCGCGAGATGGCGCACGCCGGCGAGCTGCCCGGTGTGAGCAAGTCCTCCTGGTGACTGCCCGCCTGCTGGGGTGATACCGATTGCCGGTACCCTCAGCAGGCGCTACCAGGGCTGATGCCCACGCTCCGCGGCGAATGCCGTGCTTGCACGCGAATTGACAAGGGAACCGGCTGCTCGGCCGGGAAACCCCGAACTTCGTCCAGGCCAGGGCCCAGACGTCCACCTCAGGGTGGTGCGCGATCGGGGCCCATCGGAACCAGACGAGAAAGGTTGAGCAGGTCATGACGATGACCGATCCGATCGCAGACATGCTGACGCGTCTGCGCAACGGAAACTCGGCATACCACGACGAGGTCGTGATGCCGCACTCCAAGCTGAAGGCGAACATCGCCGAGATCCTCAAGCGCGAGGGCTACGTGTCCGGCTCGCGCGTCGAAGAGGGCGAGAACTGCAAGCAGCTCGTCGTCGAGCTCAAGTACGGCCCGAACCGCGAGCGGAGCATCGCGGGCCTGCGCCGGGTCTCCAAGCCCGGCCTGCGGGTCTACGCCAAGTCCACCAACCTGCCGAAGGTGCTGGGTGGCCTGGGCGTCGCGATCATCTCGACCTCCGGCGGTCTGCTGACCGACCGGCAGGCCATGAAGAAGGGCGTGGGCGGGGAAGTCCTCGCCTACGTCTGGTAAGGGAGGAGGAGCGGCTATGTCGCGCATCGGAAAGCTGCCGATCACCGTCCCCTCCGGCGTCGAGGTGACCATCGACGGCCCGGCGGTGACGGTCAAGGGCCCCAAGGGCAGCCTGCACCACCAGGTTGCCGAGCCGATCATCGTCGAGAAGGACGAGGACGGCGCGGTGCTGGTGAAGCGCCCCAACGACGAGCGGGAAAGCCGTTCGCTGCACGGGCTCACCCGCACGTTGGTGAACAACATGGTGATCGGCGTCAGCCAGGGATACCAGAAGAACCTGGAGATCCACGGCGTCGGTTACCGCGTGATGCAGAAGGGGTCGAACCTCGAGTTCGCCCTCGGCTACAGCCACCCCATCGTGATCGAACCGCCGGAAGGCATCCAGTTCGCGGTCGACGGCCCGACCAAGCTCTCGGTCAAGGGCATCGACAAGCAGCTGGTCGGCGAGATCGCGGCCAGGATTCGCAAGCTGCGCAAGCCCGACCCGTACAAGGGCAAGGGTGTCCGCTACGCAGGGGAGATCATCCGCCGCAAGGTCGGGAAGACGGGTAAGTGACCATGAGCGAGACGACAGCTACCAAGCGCAAGCCGGTGGGCAAGGACATCTCGACCAAGCGTCGGCTTGCCCGTGCCAAGCGGCACACGCGCATCCGCAAGAAGATCGTCGGCACCGCCGAGCGCCCGCGCCTCGTCGTGACCCGCTCGCTGCGCAACATCGTCGCGCAGGTCATCGACGACACCAAGGGCCACACCCTGGTCTCGGCTACCAGCCTGGAAGCCGATGTCCAGGCCTTCGAGGGCGACAAGAAGGCCAAGGCCACGAAGGTCGGCGAGCTCGTCGCCGCCCGTGCCAAGGACGCCGGCATCGACAAGGTCGTGTTCGACCGCGGCGGTAACGCCTACCACGGTCGCGTGGCCGCGCTGGCCGACGCCGCCCGTGACGGCGGACTGGAGTTCTGACAAGTGGCTAAGAACGAGAACGGAAGGGACGCCTGATGCCTGGACGCACTCGGCGTGAGGGCGGGGAGTCCGGCGGCAAGGACCGCCGGGACCGCCGCGACGGCGGCCGTGGCGGGGCGGCCCAAGAGAAGACCCCGCAGTTCGAACGCGTCGTGACCATCAACCGCGTCGCGAAGGTCGTCAAGGGTGGCCGGCGGTTCAGCTTCACCGCGCTGGTCGTCGTCGGCGACGGCGACGGCATGGTCGGTGTCGGTTACGGCAAGGCCAAGGAAGTTCCGGCGGCCATCGCCAAGGGCGTCGAGGAGGCGAAGAAGAACTTCTTCCGCGTCCCGCGCCTGGGCGGCACCATCACCCACCCGGTGCAGGGCGAGGACGCCGCCGGCGTCGTGCTGCTGCGTCCGGCCAGCGCTGGTACCGGTGTCATCGCCGGTGGCCCGGTGCGTGCGGTGCTGGAGTGCGCCGGTGTCCACGACGTGCTGAGCAAGTCGCTGGGCAGCGACAACCCGATCAACATCGTGCACGCCACGGTCGCCGCGCTGAAGATGCTGCAGCGCCCGGAGGAGGTCGCGGCTCGTCGCGGCCTGCCGCTCGAGGACGTCGCGCCGGCGTTCATCATGCGGGCCCGTGCGGCGCAGCAGGGGGCCTGATCGACATGGCACAGCTGAAGATCACCCAGGTGCGTGGTCTGGTCGGCACCAAGCAGAACCAGCGCGACACCATGCGCACCCTCGGGCTGCGCAAGATCCGTCAGTCCGTGGTGCGTCCGGATGACTCCAACGTGCGCGGCATGATCAACGCCGTCCGTCACCTGGTGACGGTCGAGGAGGTCGACTGACATGGTCATCAAACTGCACGACCTGCGTCCGGCCCCCGGCGCCAAGCGCGACAAGATCCGCGTCGGTCGCGGTGAGGGCTCCAAGGGCAAGACCGCGGGCCGCGGTACCAAGGGCACCAAGGCTCGCAAGAACGTCTCCCCTCGCTTCGAGGGTGGGCAGATGCCGATCCACATGCGGCTCCCGAAGCTGAAGGGCTTCAAGAACCGCTTCCGCACCGAGTACCAGGGTGTGAACATCGGTCGGCTCGTCCAGGCGTTCCCGGAGGGCGGCACCGTCGGCATCGACGAGCTGATCGCCAAGGGTCTCGTCAAGAAGAACGAGCTCGTGAAGATCCTCGGCGACGGGGATCTGGAGGGCATCAAGCTGGAGGTGACCGCGCACGCGTTCACCGGCAGCGCCCAGGAGAAGATCACCGCTGCGGGTGGTTCGGTCACCAAGCTGGACCGCTGACAACGGTTAACCCAGCCGAGGGCCGGGCGACGACAAGTCGCCCGGCCCTCGGCCTTTTTCCCGATCAGGTGAAGTGCGCGGGGCGTCCCCGATCGGACAACTCGGACTTGCGGGCCCCTCGAATTGCTTTGCGACGCCGCCGATTTCGCGGATTCCGGGAACGCTGCCACGTGGTTTTCCCGGTTTTCGGGGAAATTGTGAATGTCTTTGTTCGCCAATGGCTGACGCCGTGATCAGCAGTGAGGCTTCGGTCGCCGTCCGTGGCCGCGTTCGGGCCTGCTAGAGTCGCCCCGGCAGTGCCGTAAACATCGGGTGCTGCGGAAATTGCCGCATCTTTCCCGGCCGGTTCCGACCGGCTCGCGTACAGGAGGTTCGCGTGCTCGGCGCCTTCCGCTCGGCTCTGGCGACGCCGGACCTGCGCCGCAAGATCCTGTTCACCCTGGGCATGGTCGTGCTCTACCGGCTCGGTGCCACGATCCCCGCCCCCGGGGTGTCGTACCCGAACATCCAGCAGTGCATCGAGGAGATCCAGGGCAGCGGTTCGCAGAGCGTTTACTCGCTGCTCAACCTGTTCAGCGGCGGTGCGCTGCTGCAGCTGTCGGTGCTGTCGCTGGGCATCATGCCCTACATCACCGCGAGCATCATCATCCAGCTGCTGCAGGTGGTCATCCCGCGCTTCGAGCAGCTGAAGAAGGAAGGCCAGTCCGGCCAGTCGAAGCTGACCCAGTACACGCGGTACCTGACGATCGCGCTGGCGATCCTGCAGGGCACCGGCATCGTGGCGCTCGCGGTCCGCGGCCAGCTGTTCCAGGGCTGCTCGACGTCGGTCATCCCGGACGACTCGGTGCTCAACCTGATCACCATCGTGGTCGTCATGACCGCCGGCGCCGCGGTGCTGATGTGGATGGGCGAGCTGATCACCGAGCGCGGCATCGGCAACGGCATGTCGCTGCTGATCTTCGTCTCGATCGCTTCGCGGATCCCGGCCGAGGGCGGCGCGATCCTGCAGTCGCACGGCGGCCTGGTGTTCGCCGTGGTCTGCGCCTTCGCCATCGTGATCATCGCGACCGTGGTCTTCATCGAGCAGGCCCAGCGCCGGATCCCGGTGCAGTACGCCAAGCGCATGATCGGCCGCCGGATGTACGGCGGGACCTCCACGTACCTGCCGCTGAAGGTGAACCAGGCCGGTGTCATCCCGGTCATCTTCGGTTCCTCGCTGCTGTACCTGCCGCAGCTGCTCGGCCAGCTCGCCGGCAATCAGGACACCTGGTGGGCGCGGTTCATCCAGACCTACATCGTGTCGCCGTCCAGCTGGGTGCACATCCTGCTGTACATGTCGCTGATCATCTTCTTCGCGTACTTCTACGTGTCGATCACGTTCAACCCCGAAGAGCGCGCGGACGACATGAAGAAGTTCGGCGGCTTCATCCCGGGCATCCGGCCCGGTCGGCCGACCGCCGAGTACCTGAGCTTCGTGCTGTCCCGGATCACGCTGCCCGGCTCGCTGTACCTGGGCGTCATCGCGATCCTGCCGAACTTCTTCCTCGGCATCACCGGTGGCCAGGGCGGGAACCAGAACTTCCCGTTCGGCGGCACCGCGGTGCTGATCATGGTCAACGTCGGTCTGGACACCGTGAAGCAAATCGAGAGCCAGCTCACGCAGCGCAAGTACGAGGGTTTCCTCCGGTAGGCTGGACGGTCCGGGCGCGCGTCGACGCATGCCCGGATACCCCCGTTGCGGGTGGGGCGACCTGGTGCGTCGCCCCATGCGTAGGGTGTGAGCGCGGCTGCCCCGATGCAGGTGGGCGCCCGCGGAGCTCGTCAGCAGTTGGCGCGCGATCGGATTGATTCGGAGGCAGACCCTTGGTGCGATTGGTTCTCGTCGGCCCGCCCGGTGCGGGCAAGGGCACCCAGGCAGCCGTGCTCAGCGAGCAGCTGGACGTCCCGCACATCTCCACCGGAGATCTGTTCCGCGCGAACATCGGCAACGCCACTCCGCTCGGCCAGAAGGCCAAGAGCTACCTGGACACCGGCGACCTGGTCCCGGACGAGGTCACCAACGAGATGGTGCGCGACCGCCTTTCCGACGAGGACGCGGCCAAGGGCTTCCTGCTCGACGGCTACCCGCGCACCACCACGCAGGCCGAGGTGCTGGCCGAGATGCTGCGCGAGCGCGGCACGGAGCTGACCGCGGTGCTGCAGTTCGACGTGCCGGAGGAAGAGCTCGTCACGCGCATGCTCGCTCGCGGGCGCGCGGACGACACCGAGGACATCATCCGGCGCCGGCTGGCGGTCTACCGGTCGGAGACCGAGCCGCTGCTGGAGTTCTACAGCGACCGGATCGTCAAGATCGACGCCGTCGGCTCGATCGAGGAGATCACGGCCCGCGCGCTGGAAGCGCTGCGCAACCGCGCTTGAGCCGGTAGGCCGGTCGCAGCGGCGGCCGGCCGGAACCGCAATCCGAGAAAGAATCCTGAAGGTGAGTGCCTTGTTGCGTCGGGGTAAGGGCATCGAGCTCAAGTCGCGGGGCGAGATCGAGGCGATGCGCGCCGCCGGCCTGATCGTCGCCCGCGCGCTGGCCGCGGTGACCGAGCGCGCGAAGCCCGGTGCGACCACCGGTGAGCTGGACGCCGTCGCGGAGCAGGTGATCCGGGACGCCGGCGCGGTGCCGTCGTTCAAGGGCTACCACGGGTTCCCGGCGTCGATCTGCGCATCGCTGAACGAGAAGGTCGTGCACGGCATCCCGTCCCGCAGCGAGGTCCTCGCCGAGGGCGACCTGCTGTCGGTGGACTGCGGCGCGATCCTGGACGGCTGGCACGGCGACTCCGCGGTGACGCTGGCGATCGGCGAGGTCAGCGCGCAGGACCGAGCCCTGTCCGCGGCCACCGAGGCCAGCATGTGGGCAGGTATCGAGCAGGTCCGGGCCGGGAACCGGCTCACCGACATCTCCCACGCGGTGGAGACCGCGGCCCGCGCGGCCGCGAAGGCCGACGGCCTGGAGTACGGGATCATCGCGGAGTACGGCGGGCACGGCATCGGCACCCAGATGCACATGGAGCCGTTCCTGCCGAACCTCGGCAAGCCCGGGCGCGGCCCGAAGCTGCGGGTCGGCATGGCGATCGCGGTGGAGCCGATGCTCACGCTGGGCTCGGCGGAGACCGAGGAGCTCGACGACGCCTGGACGGTCGTGACCGACGACGGCTCCCGCGCGGCGCATTGGGAGCACACGGTGGCGATCACCGAAGACGGCCCCTGGGTCCTCACCGCCGCCGAGGACTGATCGGGTCCCGACGCAAGTTCCATTGAAATCGAAGGTTCGATTTCAATGGAACTTGCGGTCCTGCGGCGTGTCGGGCCACGACACGCCGCAGGTTGTGGACAACTTGTTCGATTTCAATGAGGTTTTTCCAACCTCGTTCTGCGTGGCGGTGCGGGTGGCGGAACCTCAGAGGCTCCCTGGTCTGTGGGTGCCCTGACTTATGTATGTCCAATACACGGCGTCAGGGCCGTCCTCGCCAGGAAGCCTCTGAGAACCCGCGGCGGTGCGGGTGTCGTAGGTGGGCTATGCGCCTGCGGCGCATGCGGCACCTACGTACGGCTTCGCGGGCCGCGGTTGCGGGCCGACCAGGATGAAAAACGCTCAATGGAAATCGAATGTCTGATTTCAATGGAAATTGCGCCGGGTCGGGCGCCGTCACTTCGGCCGGCGGCAGGCGTAGACGCGGGCCGGGGGCACGTTCCGCCAGATCGCGGTGCGCGGCAGCACCTCGTCGAAGGTGTCCTCCAGCGCCGACACGAACTCGCGGGTGGACGGTCGCCACAGCGTCGTCAGGTAGGTGACGGTGGTGAACACCCCGCCCGGCGCCAGCACCGAGACCGCCTGCTCCAGCAGTTCGCGCTGCTTGTCCGGCGGCAGAAGGGTCCACGGGATGCTGCTGATGACCGCGTCGACCCGGTCGACCCCGGCGGCGTCCAGCAGCTCGCGCAGGTGCGTCACGTCGCCCGCGATGACTTCCAGCCAGGGCTTGGTGCGGTGCAGGTAGCGGACCATCTCCTGGTCGATCTCGACCGCGAGGTGCCGCGCGCCCTCGGACAGCCGGTGCTGGATGGGGCTGCTGAGCGCACCGGTGCCCGGGCCGAGCTCCAGCACCGTCGGCGTGCCGAAGCTGGGCACCACGGTGGCCACCGCGGCCGCGACGTGCCGGGAGGTCGGCAGCACGGCGCCGAACGTCGACGGCCGGCGGACCGCGCGGCTCACGAACGTCCAGTACTCGCGCAGCTTCTTTCGCTTGCTCACGGCTGCTCCTGCCCGTTCGCCGAACGCGGCGGTGGTAGCTGGTGCTTCCATCGCAGCGTCCCGCTGCCGTCCGCGGGTCGCAGCGCGTGGCAGGGCGTTTTCACGAAGTCGCGTTGCGGGGGTGCTCTCGCTCATGCGCAAAGCCTGCGCCCCCGTCGTGCCCGGCGGCCTCCGGGGTTGCCCCGGACGAGACCCGAGCCACCCCCGGTCAGGGTCTCAGCGCAGCGGCCGGCGGCAGATGTAGTGCAGGATCGGCGGGATGTTCCGCCAGGTGGTGTGGGTGATGATCTCGTCGAACGTCTGCGCCAGGCGGGCGCGGAAGCGGCGGCCGCCCGGCGTCTGGTCGGCGGGCAGGTAGGTCAGCGCCGTGAACGCGCCCTGCGGGGCGAGCGCCTCGGCGGCCTGGCGCAGGATGTGGTTCTGCGCGTCGCTCGGCAGCAGCGACCACGGGATGCTGCTGATGACGGCGTCGACGCGGTCGATGTTGTGCTTGTCGAGCAGCGCGAGCAGGTCGCTCGCGTCGCCGTGCACGATCTCCATCCACGGCTTGTGGGCCCGCAGGTGCTCGACCATGCCTTCGCCGAGCTCGATGCCGACGTGCCGGGCGCCCGTGGGCAGCCGGCGGTGGATGCCGTCGCTCAACGAGCCGGTCCCGGGGCCGAGCTCGACCACGACCGGGGTGCCGGTGGTCGGCACCACCTGGGCCACCGTGGCGGCGACGGCGGCGGACGTCGGAGTCGCCGCCCCGACCATCCTGGGGTTGCGCACCGCGGTCTGGAAGAAGGTCCGGTACTCGTCCAGCTTGCTGGTCGAGTTCTGCCCGACCTTGCCGATCTGCTGGTCCTGCTGGGGCGTCACGCTTCTCCTCGGTTGTCCCACGGTGTCGGCCTCGACCCCGGTGTCGAGCGTGATCGAACGTAGTGAGGCTCGGAGCGCCCACGCAACCCGTCGCATTGGTGCAGTCGTGCAGCGTGACATCAATGTTGCGCGGAGTGACCAGGGCGGCGTTGAGCTGCCCCGATGTGGAGCGCCCGATCGGCGGCGCGTACAGTGGAACATCGGCGCACTCGTAGCGCCGGTTCGTTGTGCCTGGGTATCCGCTTCCGAACATCCGGATCGGGTCGTCATCGGTGTTTCGGGCCGGGCTGCGGTGTGCCCGTCGTGGGTGCCGGGGCCTCCGGTGCGCGCGGCGGGACTTAGGTCCGCAAACCGTCACCGTCACGAAACGCGGAGGACATGGGCAAGAAAGACGGGGCCATTGAGGTCGAGGGTCGGGTGATCGAACCGCTTCCCAACGCGATGTTCCGTGTCGAGTTGGAAAACGGCCACAAGGTCCTCGCACACATCAGTGGCAAGATGCGTCAGCACTACATCCGCATCCTGCCCGAGGACCGGGTCGTGGTGGAGCTCTCGCCGTACGACCTTTCCCGTGGGCGCATCGTCTACCGCTACAAGTGACCTCCACGGTGTCCGGGTGACCGGACACGCGTCCGAGCAGGAGAGCACGACCGTGAAGGTCCAGCCGAGTGTGAAGCGAATCTGCGACAAGTGCCAGGTCATCCGCCGTCACGGGCGGGTGCTGGTGATCTGCGACAACGCCCGTCACAAGCAGCGTCAGGGCTGAGCGCAGCACAGCGTCGCAAGGATCGAGTAGGAACTCCCTTGACCTGTCGGCCCTAACGCGGGCCGACTGACCCCCGGACCAGGCCGGGGCTCCGCACCAGTTGCGGGGGCGGCGAGGGAGCAGACCTGGAAAAACGAAGGAGAACCGGCCAGATGGCACGGGTCGTCGGCGTTGATCTCCCGCGCGAAAAGCGCATGGAGATCGCGCTTACCTACATCTACGGGATCGGCAAGACCCGGTCGAAGGAGATCCTCTCCGCGACCGGAATCTCGCCCGACGCCCGCCCGCGCGACCTCGATGACGAGCAGCTGACCAAGCTGCGCGACTACATCGAGAGCAGCTACCGGGTCGAGGGTGACCTCCGCCGCGAGGTCCAGGCCGACATCCGCCGGAAGATCGAGATCGGCTGCTACGCGGGGCTTCGGCACCGCCGGCACCTGCCGGTTCACGGGCAGCGGACGAAGACCAACGCCCGTACCCGCAAGGGGCCGAAGAAGACGGTCGCCGGCAAGAAGAAGGCCGGGAAGAAGTAAGCCTCGCTAGGAGTCAGCTAAAGCCATGCCACCCAAGTCTCGCGCTGGCGCCGTCAAGAAGGTGCGGCGCAAGGAAAAGAAGAACGTCGCTCACGGCCAGGCGCACATCAAGAGCACGTTCAACAACACCATCGTTTCGATCACCGACCCGACCGGTGCGGTGATCAGCTGGGCCTCGGCCGGCCACGTCGGGTTCAAGGGCTCTCGCAAGTCCACCCCGTTCGCCGCGCAGATGGCCGCCGAGAACGCGGCCCGCAAGGCTGCCGAGCACGGCATGAAGAAGGTCGACGTCTTCGTCAAGGGTCCGGGCTCGGGCCGCGAGACGGCGATCCGGTCGCTGCAGGCCGCCGGTCTCGAGGTCGGCACCATCCAGGACGTGACCCCGCAGCCGCACAACGGCTGCCGGCCGCCGAAGCGGCGTCGGGTCTGAGGCGCGGGAAGGAGTAGACAAAGATGGCACGTTATACCGGTCCCGCGACCCGCAAGTCCCGCCGTCTCAAGGTTGACCTCGTCGGCGGTGACCAGGCGTTCGAGCGCCGTCCGTACCCCCCGGGTCAGCACGGCCGCGCGCGCATCAAGGAAACCGAGTACCTGCTGCAGCTCCAGGAGAAGCAGAAGGCGAAGTTCACCTACGGTGTGCTGGAGCGCCAGTTCCGCTCGTACTACGAGAACGCCAACCGGCGTCCCGGCAAGACGGGTGACAACCTGCTGCAGCTGCTGGAGTCCCGGCTCGACAACGTCGTGTACCGGGCCGGCCTGGCCCGCACCCGCCGCATGGCGCGTCAGCTGGTCAGCCACGGCCACTTCACGGTCAACGGCAAGAAGGTGAACGTCCCCAGCTTCCAGGTTTCGAAGTGGGACATCGTCGACGTCAAGCCGAAGTCCCTGGGCACCACGCCGTTCATCATCGCCAAGGAGACCTTCGGCGAGCGTCCGGTTCCGGCCTGGTTGCAGGTCGTGCCCTCGACCCTGCGGATCCTGGTGCACCAGCGCCCGGAGCGCGCGCAGATCGACACTCCGGTCACCGAGCAGCTCATCGTCGAGCTCTACTCGAAGTGACGCGTCCCGCCGGCGGCTCCCTCCGGGGTGCGGCCGCCGGCGGCTCGCAGCCAGCGGTGGCGGTGCAGGAATCCGCCACCGGCCCGCGCTTCGCGGGCAACGCCATTCCATCGGCGTCAAATAGCGGGCGTCGTGAGGAAAGGAAAACGAAGTGCTCATCTCCCAGCGACCCACACTGTCCGAAGAGGCGGTGTCGGAGACGCGCTCCCGGTTCGTCATCGAGCCGCTGGAGCCGGGCTTCGGCTACACCCTCGGCAACTCGCTGCGTCGTACCCTGCTCTCCTCGATCCCGGGGGCGGCGGTCACCAGCCTGCGCATCGACGGTGTGCTGCACGAGTTCACCACGATTCCGGGTGTGAAGGAAGACGTCACCGACGTCATCCTGAACATCAAGGAGCTGGTCGTCAGCTCCGAGGAAGACGAGCCGGTGACGATGTACCTGCGCAAGCAGGGTCCGGGTGAGGTCACCGCGGCCGACATCGTGCCGCCGGCGGGCGTCACGGTGCACAACCCCGACCTGCACATCGCCACCCTCAACGCGAAGGGCAAGCTGGAGATCGAGCTCGTCGTCGAGCGTGGTCGTGGCTATGTCCCCGCGATGCAGAACAAGCAGACCGGTGCCGAGATCGGCCGCATTCCGGTGGACTCGATCTACTCGCCGGTGCTGAAGGTGACCTACAAGGTCGAGGCGACCCGTGTCGAGCAGCGCACGGACTTCGACAAGCTGATCCTCGACGTGGAGAGCAAGCCGTCGATCACCCCGCGTGACGCGGTGGCTTCGGCGGGACGCACCCTCGTCGAGCTGTTCGGGCTCGCTCGCGAGCTCAACATCGACGCCGAAGGCATCGAGATCGGCCCGTCGCCGGCGGAAGCCGACACCATCGCGGCCTACGCGATGCCGATCGAGGACCTCGACCTGACGGTGCGCTCCTACAACTGCCTCAAGCGGGAGGGCATCCACACCGTCGGCGAGCTGGTCTCGCGCAGCGAGGCCGACCTGCTGGACATCCGCAACTTCGGTGCGAAGTCCATCGACGAGGTCAAGATGAAGCTGGCCGGCCTTGGGCTCGCGCTCAAGGACAGCCCGCCCGGATTCGACCCGTCGGCCGCGGCGGCCGAGTACCCGTCCGAAGGCTGGTCCTCCGAGGAGACCACCGTCGGCGCGGTCGGGCCCGTCGAGGACAACGGCTACGACGACGGTCAGGACTACGCGGAGACAGAGCAGCTGTAGCTGTGTTGCGCGTCCGGGGTACACCGGCGCGCCCTGAGAGGAGCAACCGATGCCCACCCCGACCAAGGGTCCGCGTCTCGGCGGGTCGCCGGCGCACGAGCGGCTCATCATGGCCAACCTGGCCACCTCGCTGTTCGAGCACGGCCGGATCACCACCACCGAGGCCAAGGCGAAGCGGCTGCGGCCGATCGCCGAGCGGCTGATCACCAAAGCCAAGAAGGGCGACCTGCACAACCGTCGCGAGGTCATGAAGACCATCCGCGACAAGGACGTCGTGCACAAGCTCTTCGCGGAGATCGGTCCGCACTTCGCCGAACGCCCCGGCGGTTACACCCGCATCATCAAGACGATGCCGCGCAAGGGTGACAATGCGAAGATGGCCGTCATCGCGCTGGTGACCGAGCAGCTCGTCACCACCGAGGCGGAGGCCGCTCGCGGTACGAAGTTCGCCAAGGACGCGGAGGCCCCCAAGGCCGAGGCGACCGAGGCTCAGGCGGAGACCACCGAGGCCGCTGAGGCCCCGGAGGCGACCGAGGCCAAGGCCGAGGACACCGCTGCCGAGAAGAAGGACGAGTCCTGATTCAGGCACGTAGTACTGCTGTGGACGAGCCCGTCGCTCCCGCTGGGGAGGGCGGGCTCGTTCGCGTGCGCCTCGACCTGTCCTACGACGGAACGGATTTCTGCGGCTGGGCGACGCAGCCGGGCCAGCGCACCGTGCAGGGCCTGGTGGAGGATGCGCTGGCGAAGCAGCCGCCGGGGCGGTCGGTGCCGCGGCACGTGGTGGTCGCAGGGCGGACGGACTCCGGGGTGCACGCTTCGGGGCAGGTCGTGCACTTCGACGTCGTGCCCCACGACCCGGCCGGTGGCGGGCGGATTTCCGTTGACGAGCAAGGGATTCCGGACCTGGGGCGGATGGTCCACCGGTGGAACCGGATCCTGCCGCCGGACGTGCGGGTGCTGGGGGCCCGAGTGGTGCCGGCGGCGTTCGACGCGCGGTTCTCAGCGCTGCGGCGGCACTACCGGTACCAGGTGTCGGACGCGCCGTGGGGCGTGGACCCGCTGCGGCGCCGGGACACGCTCGCCTGGAACCGGCCGCTGGAAGTGGCGGCGCTCAACGCCGCTGCACAGGAGTTGTTGGGGCTCAACGACTTCGCGGCGTACTGCAAGCCGCGGGACGGCGCGACGACGGTGCGCGAGCTCCAGCGCTTCGAGTGGGAGCGGGTGGCGGAGCACCTGATCGTCGCGCGCGTGAGCGCGGATGCGTTCTGCCATTCGATGGTCCGGAGCCTGGTGGGCACGCTCCTGATGGTCGGCGACGGCCGGAAGGCCGAGCCGTGGCCGGCGGAGCTACTGGAATCCACCACCCGGACAACGGCGGTGGCTCCGGCCCACGGTCTGACGCTGACGGCGATCGACTACCCGTCGGACGAAGACCTCGAAACCAGGGCCACCCAGACCCGGGCGATGCGAACCCTCCCCTGAGGTTCAGGCGGAGCGGTCCCCCCATTTCATTCGGGGCTGGTCGTCTATCCACAGAGGACTCCGTAGTCCGCTCGGAAACCACGCCAACCGCTACCTGGCGTTCCTCCGGCTGCCCCGCCGGGCACCGCCTGCGAACCGCCATCGGCGGACTAGCCGCATCACCCGATCGCCGTTCGTCGTCGTTCGCTCGCGCAGCGTTCGGAATGAACAGCGGCTATTACCACTCGTTGTGCGCAGTGTCCGGAAACGAAGAAGCCCCGACCGTTTTGGCCGGGGCTTCTTCGTTGCTTGCCGGAGAGGTCAGTCGCCTCGGCGGATCGGGCCCAGGATTTCCTGTTCCATCGCCTTCGTCACCAGGCGGATCATCGTCCACGTCATGTTGCCGAGGGCGATCGCCTGGTCGTCCTTGAGCTGGGTGAGCTGTTGGACCTGGTGGCCGTGCAGGCTCCAGATGCGCTGGGCGAGCTGCGCCTGGTTCAGCGGAAGGCGCTGCAGGAGCACCAGGTCCGCCGTGTTCGCCGCGGTGCCGCTGCTGACCTGCGGGTGCAGGTAGGGCAGCACGTACATGGTCGTCTGCCACGGGGCGCGCGGCGGGAACAGCTCCTGCGGCACCGCGCCGCCGTCGTGGATCACCAGCAGCGGGGTGTCCTCAGTGGACCGGGGCAGGTCGAACGGCGCCAGCCGCCGGATCTGCACCAGCGGCACCGGTTTCCCGTCCGGGGTCTGACCCGCCGCCCGCTCCAGCATCTTCCACGCCGCCGGCCGCCCGGTGGCGACGATCACCCACGCGCCGGTGGCCATCGCGCGCAGCGCCAGCTGGCGGGCGAGGTACAGGCCGCCGACGGTGACCATGCGGGTCGGGTGCGGCCGCAGCATCGACGCGGCCTGCGCGTTGCCCTGCGGGTCCGAGCCGATGATCACGCCACCGCGGTCGGCGGACGGGCTGATCGCGTCCAGGGTTTCCGGGGTGACCAGGAATTCCGGTGCCGCGCCGCGGCTGCCCGGCACGTCGATGGTTCTGCTTCGGCTCATGCCGCACCTCCGAGCGGCAGCGTCGCCGCGTAGCCGGCCAGTTGCGAGCCGCGCAGCGGGGTCAGGGTCAGGCCGATGCGGTTGCTGATCGCCTTCAGCCGCTCATCGGCGGTGTCGAGTTCGGCGGGGGTTCGGGCGCTGACCCGGACCAGGCCGCGCAGTCCGACCTCGTCCGCCTCGCCGACCGGCGAGATGGACAGCGCGATGCTGGTGGACAGTGCGCGGATCCCGGTGAGCACGTTGAGGCTGTCGTTCATCTGGTTCGGCCAGCTGGTGATGGCGTAGCTGGAGTGGCCGACGCCACCCGCGGTCACGCCGTCCCACCGCTCCTTGAGGCCCACGGGCCGCTGCGAACCGAGCACGTTGTGCAGTTCTGCCGAGGAAATCCCGGCCTGCAGCAGCTCGTCCGGGTCCAGCGGGCGGGTCGGAATGCCGCTGCGCTCCAGCGCGTTGCGCACTCGGGACAGCGCGCCGATGAGCGCCCGCTGCGCGCCGATGATGCCGCCGCCGCGCTCGCCGATCGCCTTGGCGCAGCGCTGCGGGTCCAGCCGCACCGCGATCCAGGTGGTGCGCCGCGCCGCCGCGGGCAGCCGGCCCTGGACTTCGAGGTAGGAGTTCAGCGCCGGGGAATTCGACGGCAGCGCCGCGCTTCCCGGGTAGCAGTGCCAGATGACCTGGATCGCGTCGAGCACCACGCCGCGGTCCTCCAGGCACGGCGTCAGCACGCCCAGCGGCAGGTTCGGCGTGTCCTCGATGGGGTTCAGCAGCGACGGCGACGGCTCGGCCATCAGCACCGCGGTCCACTTGCCCTTGTGCCAGGACATCCCGACCGGGTTGCGGTCGTGGTCCTGGGCGCGGGAGATCACCAGGTCCTCGACGACCAGGCGCAGCAGCGCGACCCGGTGGTTCTCGTCCGGGCCGATGATGCCGTCGCCGTCCTTGTCCTCAGCCGGTTCCATCGCGTCGACGCTGGCCGGCTGGGAAACGCGGGTGTGGTTGCGACCGCGGTATTCGAGCACCAGCCCGAACCACTGCGTGAACCAACGGCCGCGCCGCCGCAGCAGCGCGATGATGATCGACAGCAGCGCGATCCCGGCACCGACCGGCAGCAGCACCTGCACCAGGTTCAGCTTCGCGCCGATGATCGCCAGGATGAGCCCGATGGCGAGGCCCACCTCGATGAGCACGATGTTGGCCGCCGGAATGCCGCCGAGCGTCACGCCGTTGATCCGCCGACGGCGCGCGCGAATTCGAGCGCGGGGCGGATTGGCGGGCCCGGGAGCAGTCGGCTGGGCCGGATGTTGTGTGGTCACGGACATCCGTTCGGTCTCTCCCCCTCGCAGGTTGGTGCGGCGCACAGTGCGCTGGGACGCGTTCTGGAGTCAGCCGCCTGACGAGAATACTGACGGACTCGGTCGAACCGCACCCATTCGGTATCTCTCTGCGACTATCCTGCGAAACCGTACCTCGGACGGGAGAGCTGTAGGCGAAGAATGGCATCAACACCCACAACGAAGTCACAGGTTCAGGCGTATCGGTTCGTGCTGCGCCGCATGGAGTCGGCGCTGGTGCGCAAAGACGCGGTGATGCTGCACGATCCGATGGGCTCGCACAAGCGGGCCACGGTCGCCGGCGCGGTGCTCGCCGCGGTCGGCATGATCGGTTTCCTGGTTTGGGGTCTTTTCGGCGGCAAGGGTTCGGTGCCGGAACCGGGATCGATCATCATCGCGAAGGAAAGCGGCAGCGTTTTCGTCGTCACTTCCGACCAGCAGGCCCAGAAGCGGCTGATTCCGATGATGAACATGGCATCGGCGAAGCTGCTGGTCATGGCCCAGGGTGGCGGCCAGGGCGGCGGCCCGGTGCCGACCACGACGGTGAAGCAGGCCGCGCTGGCGGACTTCCCGCGCGGCGCGCTGACCGGCATGGTCAACGCCCCGACCTACTTGCCGGACGCGAAGAACGTCGCCGAGCCGTCCTGGGCGATCTGCGATGTCGGCCAGGTCCGGGACACCCTCAACAGCGCCCGCGTCGAGGCGTCGGCGAAGGTGGAGACGACGGTCATCGGCGGTGACGGCAACCACGGCACGGAGATCGCGCCGAACCAGTCGCTGTACGTCAAGGACCAGACGTCCGGCCAGGAATACCTCGTCTACCGCGTGAAGGACCTGCCGGGCCGCGCGCACACCCACACGGTCAAGTCGAAGATCGACCAGACGGAGACCACCGTCATGGACATCTTCCGGCTGCGGGGCGCCACCCCGCGGACGATCAGCACGAACATGCTGAACGCGATCCCGGAGGTGCCCGCGCTGCAGGTGCCCACCGTGCCCAGCGAGGGCACGCAGCTGACCTACATGTCCCGCTACCAGGCCGGCGACGTGGTCAAGCGCACCGTGCCCGGCCAGCCGGACCAGTTCTTCCTGCTGCTGCCGAGCGGGAAGCAGGAGATCAGCGCGGGCGCGGCGGCCGTGCTGCACGCGTCGAAGACCAACAGCCAGGAAGTCCCGAACGCGACCGGCGCGGTCACCGACGCCCAGATCGCGGACACCTCCGAGCAGCTGAACCTGTCGGGCTTCCCGATGGCGGTGCCGACCCCGGTCACCTTCCAGCAGTCCGACACGTCGTGCCTGAGCTGGAAGAACGTCAACGGTGACCAGAACATCACGGTGACCGTGCACAAGGGCTCGCCGACGGCGAAGCCGCCGGTGAAGCTGGCCCAGTACGACGGTGCCGGGCAGAACGTGGACTACTTCTACATGCCGCCGGGCAAGGCGGCGGTGGTGCGCGGCGCGTCGAACGAGGCGGGCGCGGACAGCGGCCCGATCTTCCTGGTTTCCGACCAGGGCGTGCAGTTCGGCATCAAGGACGTCGCGACCGCGCAGGGACTCGGCGTGATCGGTGGCGCCGGGGACATCAAGGCCGGGCCGTCCTGGCTGATGCGGGTGCTGCCGAAGGGCGACTTCCTCGACCCGGCGAACGCGAGCCTGACCTACGACTCGGTCCCGGTGGGGCCGGGCGGGGTGAACCGCCCGCCGCAGAACCCGCAGCAACAGCAGCAAGCCGGAGGCGCCCAGCCAGGTAGCTGACGGTTCGCGGGTGGTCGTGCAGAACCACCCGCGAACCTGGAACCGAACTGGTCGGCTCGAACGTCCGAGGAACAAGCGATCCGCCCGCAGCCCACGGTGAGCTGCGGGCGGATCGTTTTAGGAGCGGTCTGGCGAACTCGTCCTGCGTGGCGGAGCCGGTAGCGCAGGCGGGCTGAGCGGCTGGGCCGCTTGAAAGACAAGCGACCAACGTGGGAGGTGCCGGATGTCGGGGATCCGGATCGACGTCGAATGGCTGGCGACGTGCGCGCGCGAGGTGCGCGCCGCCGGCGAGGAGATAGCGGCCGCGCAGCCGGCCATGGCGACCGCGGAGGTGGCCCCGGAGGCCTTCGGCGCGCTCGGCCGCGAGGCGGGCGCTGCCGAGGCGTACCAACGGCTTTGCGAGCTGCTGCTGGACCAGAGCCGCAGAGCGGGGGAGACGCTGACCCGGGCCGGTGATGAGCTGGGCGAGGTCGTGGACTTCCACAGCGGTGGCGACGACGACAGCGCCGTCGAGTTCCGGAAGCAGGAGGCGTGATCATGGCCAAGAGCCCCGAGGTGGCCGAACACCTCGACTACCTGTCCCGCGTCGCCGACGAACTGGACTTCGCGAACTCGATCCCCGCCGACCTCGCCGAACTGGTCGGCCGCCACGAGGAACTGCTCGAAGCCGCGCAGGTCTGGCGCAAGGGCGCGGAAAGCATCGAGCACGCCGCGGAAGGCGTGCAGGGCAAGCTCGGCGGGATCGATTCGGCCTGGCAGGGCAAGGACGCCGACGCTTTCCTCGGGCACATCCGCGAGGTCGGTGTGGCGGGCCACGACCTGGTCGACACGATGCGCGCGCTGGCGGATGTGCTGGATCACACGGTGGAAGCCCTGCAGTCGCAGTTCGAGGACCTGGGCGCGCTGGTCGCGGAGGCGGCGGACTCGGTGTCCGGCGCGCTGCTGGAGCCGGAAGACGGCCACGAGCGGGCGCGCAAGCACCTCGCGGAGCTGGCGCAGCCCGCGCAGGAACTGACGGAGTCCATTTCGGACAGTTATCGCGCGTTCGCCCGGTTCTGCGACGACGTGGCCGCGGGCCGCTCCGCGGGTCCGGCGAAGCTCGAACACCGGATGCCCGCCGAGGCCTGGGACTTCAACGCCCCGGCCGCTCCGGCGCCCGCCGATCCCGCCGCGGCCGAACCGGCCGCTGCCGGTGGTGGCGGCGCGTCCGGCGGCGGCGAACCGGCCGGTGGTGCTGGTGGCGGCGGTTCTGCCGGTGGCGGCGGTGGCGCTGTGGGTGCTTCGGGCACCGCGGCTGCCGGAGGCGCCGAGCAGGAGCTCACCCCGGGCGACACCACGCGGGCCGGGGAGCCTTCGGCGGTTCCGCCTGCGGCCGCTGCCGCCGCCGGTGGCGCGGCCGTGGCGGGCGGCGCCGCGGTCGGTGGCATGATGCCGATGGGCATGATGGGCGGAATGGCCGGCGGCCAAGGCGGTGGCCAGGAGCGCAAGAACCAGTCCCGGCTGAAGAGCAAGCCGGAGGAGCTGTTCGGCACGCCGCCGGACGCGGCCCCGCCGGTCTTCGGCGAAACCCAGCGGGACAAGCCGGAACCGGCCAAGCCGACGACGCCGCAGTCGACGCCGAGGCTGGGCGTCCCGACGATCATCGAGCCGACGACGCCGCGCCCGTCGATCGCGGACGCCCTGCATCCCAAGCAGCCCGAAACCCCGAAACCGCAGACGGCACCCGTGGTTGACGCTCCGTCGCCGAAGCCGAGGACCGGCACGGCCTCGGTGGGCGACGCTCCGCCGCCGAAGCCGAAGACGGCACCGGTCGTCGACGCGCCATTGCCGAAGCCGAAGACGGCACCGGTCGTCGATGCCCCATCGCCGAAGCCGAAGACAGCACCGGTCGTCGATGCCCCATCCCCGAAGCCGAAGACCGGCACGGCCTCGGTCGACGATGCGCCACCGCCGAAGCCCAAGACCGGCACGGCATCGGTGGGCGACGCACCGCCCCCGAAGCGTCGGGGCTAGCCCCTCGCGCTTCGCGATCTGCCGCTCGCGGAGCGTTTGCGTGGCTCCAGTGTCGTGAGCGGTTTGGACCGCAGCGGAGGCAGCTCGAGGTTGTCCAGAACGCCGTTTTCGCGCGAAAGCGGCGTTCGCACGCCTGCCGGATGACGGTTTCGCGCGAAAGCGGCGCCCCGCCCGGCCAAGAAGCGGTCTCGCCACTTCACGGGCAGAGACCCGCCGCCGCATCCTCTGCGGCAACAAAGCACTCCTGGCCGGTGACCAGTGCAACGCACCGGTGCGACCCGTGATCGGGCGGGGGTTCAGCGCGGGGTTTTGGGCGTGACCAGGCCGTTTTCGTAAGCGGCGATGACGAGCTGGGCCCGGTCCCGTGCGTGCAGCTTGGCGAGCAGGCGGCCGATGTGGGTCTTCACGGTCGGCATGGTCAGGTGGAGGTGTTCGGCCAGTTCCGCGTTGGACAGCCCGCGGGCCACCAGGACGAGCACCTCCAGCTCCCGGCCGGTCAGCGAACCCAGGTCGCGGGGCGGGATGCCGGGCGGTTCCGGGCGCCGGGCGAACTCCGCGATCAGCCGCCGGGTCACCGACGGAGCCAGGAGTCCGTCGCCGGCCGCGACCACCCGGATCGCGGTGAGCAGGTCGGCCGGCGGGGTGTCCCTGAGCAGGAATCCGCTGGCCCCGGCGCGCAATGCCGCGTACACGTACTCGTCCAGGTCGAACGTGGTGAGGATCAGCACCCGCACGCCGGGAAGTCCGGGATCGCCGCAGATCCGCCGGGTCGCCTCGATGCCGTCCACGTCCGGCATCCGGATGTCCATCAGCACCACGTCCGGCCGAACCTGGCGGGCCACCGCGACGGCCTCGCCACCGGTCGCTGCCTCACCGACGGCCGCGAGGCCGGGAGCGGTGTCGACGAGCAGCCGGAAACTGCCGCGCACCAACGCCTGGTCGTCCACGACGAGCACGCGGATGGTCACCCGCGTTCCCCCTTTCCGCAGGGCAGTCGGGCCGTGACGCCGAATCCACCGCCGGGGCGCAGCCCGGCGGTGAACTCGCCGCCGTACATCATCACGCGCTCCCGCATCCCAACCAGACCGTGCCCGTCGCCGGGCTGGCCAGCTCGCGTTCCGTCGTCCACGACGAACACGCCGACCGAATCCGCGCCGACATCGACGCGGACGGTGCAGCGAGCCGGAGCGGCGTGCTTGACGACGTTGGTGAGCGACTCCTGCACGATCCGGTAGACCGCGAGCTCCACCCCGGCGGGCGGGTGCCCGGCCCCGGTGATCTCCAGATCGACGGAGACCCCGGCGGCGATCGCACGATCGGCGAGTTCGCGCAGCGCAGCAAGGCCCGGAACGGGTTCGTGGGGCAGCGGTTCGGCGGATCGGAGCACCCCGAGCATGCCGCGCATCTCCAGCAGCGCGCTGCGGCTTGCCTCCTCGATGCCGCGCAGTGCTTCCCGTGCTTCGGCGGGCCGCTGCTCGGCGATGTGGTTGGCGACACCGGCCTGCACCGCGATCAGGCTGAGGTTGTGCGAGACGATGTCGTGCATCTCCCGCGCGATCCGCAGCCGCTCCTCGGCCCGGACGCGCCGGATCTCGCGTTCGGCGAAGGCGTCGCGCTGCCGGAAGTGCGCGCCGAGCCCCCAAGCGCCACCGGCCAGCAGCCAGACGGCGCCGACCAGCCCGGCGATGTCGGCGACGTTCCCGGTGGGGGTGAGCACGGCCTCGCCCAGGAACAGTCCGATTGCGACGGTCAGCAATGCGGTCACCACGGCGGGTGCCGATCGCCGCAGCGGCTCGGAACGGCCCGCGGCGTGCAGGGCGAGGGCGGTGGAGATGCAGGGCTCGCGGGTGATGTCGAGCAGGGTGGCCGCCGTCGTGGCCACCAGCACGACGGCGAGCACCGGCAGCGGCCACCTGCCGCGCACCGCGACGGGGAGGCCGACCGCTGCCGCGATCAGCCAGCCGAGCCAGGCCGGACCGGTGAAGACCGGCAGCCCGTCCGCGCCGTCCTGCATCGCGAAGGAGACGTATGCGGCGCTGATCGCCACGCCCAGGACGGCATCGAGGAGAACGAGGCGGTTGCCGAGCACAGCGCGACACTAATCGCGCGGTCGGCGGAGGTCGTCCGACCGAGGTGTGCGAGTTCCCGGCGCCCGTCATACCCGGGTATGACGGGAAAGTCCGGACCCCGGTCCGATGCCCGGACGGGCGCCGGGGCCGATCGTTCACCGCATGACGCACACTCGTTTCCCCGGCGCCTGGCCCGGTGGGCTGGCGCTGGTCCTCGGCCCGCTGTTCATGCTGGTCGGGGCCCTGCTCCGGGCTGGGCACAACTTCTTCTTCCCGGACCAGCTCGCCGCGTACGCCGCCGAACCGGTCCTGATCGCGGTCGCGTACAGCGCGTTCCTGATCGGCAACGTGGTGCTGTGGCCGGGAGTCGTGCTGCTCGCGCAGCGGATCGGCGGGAGCCGTCCCGGCTGGGCGGTCTGGGGCGGGGTGCTGACCGCCTTCGGCCTTTTCACCCGCGTCTTCCACGCGGGCATCGACCACCTGGCGTTCCAGCTGGCGGATCTGCGGGGAGTGGCGTCCGCGACGAGCCTGGTGGGTGACGCGTACGGCGCCTACCACGTGATGAGCGCGCTGAACCCGGCGATCATGGCCGGTTGGGTGGTGCTGGCCCTCGGCGCCTGGCGGGCCGGTGTCCTCGGGCCGTTCCGGGCGGTGGCGTTGGGCCTGATGGCGGCGCTGCCGATCGGCGTCCTGAAGGGGACCACCGCGCTTTCGGTGATCGCGCTCACCGGACTCGCGGTGGCCTTGGTGTCGCTGGGCTGGCAGGAGCTGCGCGCCGCACCCCGCCCGCCGGCCCGGCGAATCGCGTTCGCAGCAGCGGTGATCGCGGCGATGGCTTTCCTCGGAACGCTCGGCTGACGCTGAGCGACGTGAAACGGCCCGGTGTCCGAAGTGGACACCGGGCCGTTTCGTCGTGTTGCTCAGCGGCCGCCTCGGGTCCTCGCCCGGACGCTGCGCACCGCGTTGATCAGGAACGCCGTGAAGATGATCCCCGCAACTCCCGCTCCGGCACCGCCCAGGGCGATGATCAGGGCCGGGAAGTCCTTCTGCGGGATCACATCCGCGTCCAGCTTCGTCGGCTTCGGCGGCGGCGCCTGCTTGCCCCACTCGGCGGGCACCACGTCCGCCAGCGCCGCGGCCGGGTCGACCATGCCGTAGCCGACGATGTCGTTGCGCCCGTTGATGCCGCCCGGGTGCAGCGCCGTCTCCTTGATCCGGTCCATGATCTGCCCGGCGGTCAGCGGCCGGTTCTCGCGGTCGTACTTCTCCTTGACCAGCACCGCCAGCCCGGCCACGTACGGCGCGGCGAAGCTGGTGCCCTGGATCGGGCCCGCCTGGCCGTTCTCCCCCGTGGCGATCTGGCTGGCCAGCCCTCTGCCGCCGACGCCGGGGTCGAGCGCGATCAGGTTCTCGCCCGGCGCGGCCACGTCCACCCACGGGCCCGGCACGGTGAACTCCGACGGAGCACCCTGCTGGTTCACCGAGGCGACGGTGAGCACGTACTCGTCGAACCAGGCCGGCAGCACCGCGGTCGTCGGGCTGCCGGACGCGTTCTTCTGGCAGGCCTCGCCGGTGTTCCCGGCCGCCACGACGACCACGACGTTGCGTTCGTAAGCGCGCTTGACCGCGTTGTGCAACATCTGGTTGCCGTAGTCGTTGTAGTTGCTGGCCTGCGCGATCGACTGGCAGGAGGACTGCGAGATGTTGATGACGCTCGCGTTCCGGTCCACCGCGTTGTTGATCGCCCTCGCCATCGTCTCGGTGTCGCCGATCGTGGCGTTGGTGGCCTCGTTGACCCACAGCTTGGAGGACTGCCGGAGCGACAAGATCTGGGCGTCCGGCGCGACCCCGACGTAGCCGGACTGGCCGGTGGGGTCCGGGCTCGCGGCGATGATGCCCGCCACGATCGTGCCGTGCCCGTCGCAGTCCTTGTCCGCGCCGCCGTCCGGAACGCTGCTCCCGCCGTTGATGACCTTGCCACCCAGGCGCGGGTGCGCGGCGTTCACGCCGGTGTCGATGACGGCCACCGTCTGCCCGGCACCGCTCAGGCCCTCCTCGTGGGCCCGCTCGAAGCCGAGCACCAGCTGGCTCCACGGCTTCTCCTCGATCAAGGAGTTGCCGGGGTTGCCCCGCATGCAGCCTTGCTTCTGCTTGTAGTTCAGGGGCGTCAGGCCACCGGTGGCCACTTTGGACGGATCCAGTCGCGGCGGGCCGACGGTCTGCGCGACCGCCGGTGCCGTCGGACCGCCCAGCGCGAGCGTGCCCGCCGCGGCGAGCAGCGCGAATCCGCGCAGCCCGCCGCGGGAGCGGAAGGTCCTAGAGCGCATCACGCTGCCCCTCAGAAGAAGTTCAGGTTGAGGTCGCGGATCATCATGTAGAGGTCCATGGCCGCCAGTGCCAGCGGCAGCACCAGTGCGATCAGGACGGCTTCCAGGATGTCCACCATGCGGCGCTGCACCGGCGAGAACCGGCGGTTCGGGAACACCACGCCGAAGACGATCGACAGGATGCCGAGCAGCAGCAGCGGCGGGAACACCCAGGCGACGGCCAGCGGCCACTGCGCGACCTGCACGAGCAGTCCGATGGTGACGCCCAGCGACGAGAGCAGACCGCTCAGCAGCAGCGCGATCGCCTGGCTGCCGTTGGCGTAGTTGCGGCCGCGCAGCAGCAGGACCGCCGAGACGACGATGGCGAACACCGCGCCCCAGATGCTGGCCGCGGCCGCGAGGATCGAGCCGAGCGCGGCGACCACGCCGCAGCCGATGATCAGGCCGGTCATGTACTGGTGCGCCAGGCCGGTCTGCCGCTCGATCATCCGGTAGTCCGGGAACCCGGTGTCTTCCTTGAGGTCCTCGGCGCTGCCCGGCACGTGCGGCAGCGGGAGCTTGGCGAGCTGGATGGTGATGCGCGGCAGCAGCGAGATTCCCGCCAGACCGACGGCCGCGGCGCCCGCGGCGATGCCCGCGGTGGTCGCGGCGTCCACAAGGGTCGCGACGAGGAAGGCGATGGTGCCGAACGCCGCCGCCGTGGCGGCCGCGATGAAGGTGACGATGCCCGCGCCGATCACCATGATCGACACCGCCGCGAAGATCAGGGTCAGAGCGCAGGCCAGCAGCAACCGCGGTTCGAGCGCGTTGCCCGGCACGATGTTGAAGCCGGTGACGAACGCCATCGGCAGACCGCCCGCGGCGGCGATCACCGTGCCGGTGGTGGGGGCCGCGTAGGCGCGGGTCACGATCGACCCGACGCCGGTCGCGAAGATCGCCACCACGACCGCCGTCACGGCGGCCACGATCTGGTAGACGATCGGCGCGGTGCCCTCCATGGTGGGGTGCAGCAGCCCGGCCGGGCCCGCGAGTCCCAATGCGACGGCCGCGCCGATGAGCGCCAGCGCGCCGGCCGCGTGCCCGATCTTGGCCGCGGTTTCCTTCGTCCACGGCCGGTAGCTACCCGGCTCCGCTTCCGCGAGCGCGTCGACGACGTCGTCGTACAGCGGCGGCGGCGGGTCGTCCGACCGGCGCCGCAACTGCAACATGTCGCCGTCGACGATTCCCTGCGAGGACAGCGTCTGGCTCGGGTCGAGGGGCTGGCTCTCCCCGAGCTTGGCCAGGCACCAGCCGCCGTGCCGGGAACCGCCGTCCGGGGTGATCCCGCGGGCCATGTCCAGCACCATCGGCAACAGATCGGCCACCGCTACGTCGGCGGGAAGCGCCAGGTCGATGCGAGTTGTAGGCGCCACCACCGTCACGCGGCTGAACACCGTGGTACCGGTCGCCACTTGGGCCCCCTACTCCCTGAGGTTGATTGCCTTGCTTCATTTGTGTCGCTGGGCTCGATCCAACCAAGGCCGGTTTTTCTTCCGAAAGCCACCCGCCCGGTCGAAGAGCGCCCCTAGTATGGCCACACCGACCGTCGACGGGTGACAGGTTTGGTCGAACTCGTGCCAACTACTTCATATCTGGTTGGTCACGCCCGACTCGCTCCCCGGCGCCGGCGGTGTTGCGGCGATGCAGAATGCTGGCTGCGACACATTCGAGAGCACGTTTGACACGGAAAGGTTGTTGCGTCCGGTGAGCACGCTGCAGTTCAAGCGAACGCCACGCCTGGCCGCTCCCAGGCCACCGGGCGGGGAGGTGCACCTCGAACCACCGCCGGAGATCCCGCGGACGATTCCGGGCAACATCGTCCAGAAGGTCTTGCCGGGCGTCATGATCGTGGCCTCGCTGGGGATGATGGTCTTCATGCTCCAGCGGGCCAAGGACAACCCGATGATGATGATGATGCCGATGATGATGCTCATCTCAACATTCGGGATGATGGCCGGCGGCGGCAAGGACGGCAGTCAGAAGAAGGCCGAGATGAACGAGGACCGCAAGGACTACCTGCGGTACCTCGGTCAGATGCGGGACCGCGCGCGGGAAGCGGCCGACGAGCAGCGCCTGGCGCGCGAGTGGGTGCACCCCGACCCGCAGACCCTGTGGTCGCTGGCCGCGGGCAGCCGGCGGATGTGGGAGCGCCGTCCCAACGACAACGACTTCTGCCAGGTCCGGGTCGGCCGCGGTTCGCAGCGGCTGGAAACCCGCCTGGTGCCGCCGCAGACCGGCCCCGTCGACGAGCTGGAGCCGATCACCACGCTGGCGCTGCGCCGCTTCGTGCGCGCCCACTCGCTGGTGCCGGAACTGCCGATCGCCACCTCGCTGCGCGGCTTCGCCGCCGTCGGTCTGCAGGGCGACCGGGAACTGGTGCGCGGCCTGGCCCGCGCGATCGTGTGCCAGCTGGCCACCTTCCACACCCCCGACGACGTGATGATCGCGGTCGCCAGCAGCGGTCGCGCGCGCACGGAGTGGGACTGGGTGAAGTGGCTGCCGCACGCGCAGCACCCGACCGAGACCGACGGCATCGGCCAGATGCGGTTGATGGCCGGTTCGCTGGGCGTCATCGAGCAGATGCTCGCCGAGCAGCTGGCCGATCGGCCGCGCTTCCAGCGCAACGCGGCGCCGCCGGACGGCCAGCCGCACATCGTGATCATCATCGATGACGCCGAGATCAGCCGCGAAGAGGCGCTCTACGTCGAGGGCGGCCTGGCCGGCGTCACCATGATCGACCTGTCCGACCTGCTCGGGCAGCTCACCGCGCGCCGCGGTATGCGGATGGTCGTGGAGGAGGACCGCATCGGTGCCCGCGGTGGGTCCGGTGTGGAGTGGTTCGGCAAGCCGGACTCGCTGACCATGGAGGAGGCCACCTCGCTGGCCCGCCAGATGGCCCCGTACCGGGTCGCCGGCGGCTTCTCCGCCTCCGACGCCGACAGCGGCGGCTACGAGCCGCTGACCACGCCGCTGAACTACATCGAGCAGTTGGGGCTGGCCGGTGACGTCGTCACCTTCGACCTCAACGAGGCGTGGCGGCCCCGGTCGCGCGACGACCTGTACCGCGTCGCGATCGGCCCTGGCGAGCAGGGCGAGATCGTGCACCTGGACATCAAGGAGACCGCCTCCGGCGGCATGGGCCCGCACGGGCTGTGCATCGGTTCGACCGGTTCCGGTAAGTCCGAGTTCCTGCGCACCATCGTGCTGGGCCTGATGGCCACCCACTCGTCGTCGATGCTCAACTTCGTGGTCGTCGACTTCAAGGGTGGTGCGACGTTCAACGGCTTCGAGCCCGCGCCGCACGTGTCGGCGTCGATCTCGAACCTGGAGGGCGACGGCTCGCTGATCGACCGCATGCAGGACGCGCTGGCCGGTGAGATGAACCGCCGCCAGGAGATCCTGAACAAGGCGGGCGCGAAGAACGTCTGGGACTACCGGAAGATGGGCGAGGCGGGCGACGAGCGCTGCGCCGAGCCGCTGCCCGCGCTGTTCGTGGTCATCGACGAGTTCTCCGAGCTGCTGTCGCAGCAGCCGGACTTCGCCGAGCTGTTCGTGATGATCGGTCGACTGGGCCGTTCGCTGCAGGTCCACCTGCTGCTGGCCTCCCAGCGGCTGGAAGAGGGCAAGCTGCGCGGCCTGGACACGCACCTCTCGTACCGGATCGGTCTGAAGACCTTCAACGCGGCGGACTCCCGCGCGGCGATCGGTGTTCCGGACGCCGCCGACCTGCCCGCCACCGGTGGTCACGGGTATCTGAAGCACCCCAACGGCATGGAGCGGTTCCGCGCCGCGTTCGTGTCCGGTCACCTGCACCAGACCAGCGGCCGCCGCCCGACGCTGAAGGGCGGCGCGGCCCCGGTCACCGGCGACAAGATGCCCCGGGAGTTCATCCCGGACTACATCGAGAAGCCGCCGGAACCGGAGAAGCCGGTCGTCGAGGAGGTCAAGGAGCAGAAGAGCGACCTCGACCCGACGGACTTCCAGATCATCATCGACAAGATCCGCGGGCAGGGCCCGCCGGCGCACGCGGTGTGGCTGCCGCCGCTGGACACACCGCCCACTTTGGACGCCCTGCTGCCGCCGATGCAGCAGACCGACGACCGCGGCTACACGGCCGCGGGCTACTCGGGCAGCGGTCGGCTCCAGGTGCCGGTCGGCCTGATCGACGTCCCGTACCACCAGCGGCAGGACCCGATGGTGGTGGACCTCGGCGGTCAGGGCGGTCACGGCGCGATCGTCGGCGGTGTCGGTGCCGGCAAGTCGAACACGGTGCGTGCGCTGATCGCCTCGATGGCGCTGACGCACACGCCGCAGGAAGTGCAGTTCTACTGCGTCGACCTCGGTGGTGGTTCGATCGGCGCGCTGCGCGGCCTGCCGCACATGGGCGGCTACGGCACGCGGCGCGACCAGGACACCGTCCGGCGGACGATCGCGGAGCTGAAGACGATGCTGGCCGACCGCGAAGGCCGGTTCCAGCAGCACGGCGTCGAGAACATGAACGACTACCGCAACCGGAAGCGGCGCGGGGAGTTCGAGGACGACCCGTTCGGCGACGCGTTCCTGATCATCGACGGGTGGCGGACGTTCCGCGAGGAGTTCGAGGCGCTCGAACAGGACGTGCTGGGCCTGGCGGCCAACGGCCTGGCCTTCGGCGTGCACGTGATCGTCACCGCCGCGCGGTGGGCGGAGATCCGCCCGGCGATGAAGGACCTGATGCAGACCCGCATCGAGTTGCGCCTCGGTGACCCGAGCGAGTCGGAGATCGACCGCAAGTTCGCGGTGAAGGTGCCGCCGGGTCGTCCCGGCCGCGGCATGCACGGCACCAAGCTGCACTTCCTGACGGCCCTGCCCCGCGTGGACAGCGAGAAGATCGGTGACCGCGTCGAGGCGGAGATCGAGCAGGTCAAGCGGGACATCGAGGAGGGCAAGGAGGTCCGCGCCCCCCGGATGGGTTGGGAGCTGTACAACGACGACCTCCCCGATGGCGTCGCCGACCTGGTGAACCGGGTGAAGAGCTCGTGGAAGGGGCGTCCGGCGCCGCAGGTCCGGCTGCTGCCCGATCTGCTGCCGTACCAGCAGTTGCCGCGTCCGGAGCAGCAGCCGAACCCGAAGCTGGTGCCGATCGGCATCAACGAGGACGGCCTGCACCCGGTGTACCTGGACTTCAACGCCGAGCCGAACTTCTACGCGTTCGGCGAGCGGGAGTCGGGCAAGACGGCGTTGCTGCGGACCATCGTCCGCGGTATCACCGAGCGGTACAGCCCGAAGGAAGCGCTGATCATGCTGGTCGACTACCGGCGCAGCCTGCTCGGCGTCCTGCCGGAGTCGCACAAGCTGGACTACGTGGTCAACGCGGATCAGCTGAAGGGCGATGTCAAGGACATCTGCGGGTCGTTGAAGAAGCGGTTGCCGGGTCCGGATGTCACGCAGGAGCAGTTGCGGAACCGTTCCTGGTGGAAGGGTCCGGAGCTGTTCGTGATCGTCGACGACTACGAGCTGGTGGCGCCGCAGGGCGGCAACCCGCTGGCGCCGTTGGCGGAGTTCGTGCCGCAGGCCAACGACGTGGGTCTGCACATCGTGGTGGCGCGCAACTCCGGTGGTGCGAGTCGTGCCCTGTACGAGCCGATCATCGGGAAGATGCGGGAGACGTCGTCGCCGGGTCTGGCGATGAGCGCGAACAAGGACGATGGTCAGCTGGTGGCCAACATCAAGTCGCGGCAGCTGCCGCCTGGCCGGGGCACCCTGGTCAGCCGCAGCCTGCGCGGCGGGCCGCAGATGATCCAGACCGCGTTCCTCCAGCCGGAGTGACGATGGGCTAGCGCGACGAACCTCCTCCGCCTCCGGGCGGGGGAGGTTTTTCGTTGGGAAGCGCCGGGGGCGCGGACCCCGATCACGTGTGAGGTGACGGTATGAGCGGATTCATCA
Source organism: Saccharopolyspora sp. NPDC003752 (assembly GCF_053605825.1). NCBI lineage: Bacteria > Bacillati > Actinomycetota > Actinomycetes > Pseudonocardiales > Pseudonocardiaceae > Saccharopolyspora > Saccharopolyspora sp. NPDC003752. Next base: position 135,212 of record NZ_JBSGJZ010000021.1, read on the forward strand.
AGCCGGTCGGCTGGAGCGAGCGCCTCGCGCGCCGCAAGGCCGACGACGAGCGGTTGCTCCAGGAGTACGCCCGCGGTGAAGGGGCCGGCCGGAACCTGCGGCCGCTGCGCGACTGGGTGCACCACGTGCGCCAGGACATCGGCGCGAACGGGGTCATCACCAAGGTGGAGCTGAAGCCGGACGGCGAAGTGGTCGCGTGGTTCTACGTGGAGCCGGAACCGGAGGAACAGCCGGCGCCGCAGCCCGAAACGCGGCTGCCGAACGTCCCCGTGGTGACGAGCGTCGACGTCCCCGAGATGCCGACGCGCTCCGAACCGCGCCAGGCCACGGCCGCCCGGAGCCTCCCGGCCGAAGCGCAGACCTGGTGACAGAGCTCCCGCAAGCGGTCCACTTCGGACTCGTCCGTACGCGCTGAACCTCCTCCGCCTCCGGGCGGGGGAGGTCCTTCAGCCGTGGGCAACGGCTTCCGGGCGGCGGTTCGAAACGATCAGGCGGGCCGTTGCTCGAAGCCCGTCAGGACGGCGTCGAGGAGGCCGGGGAAGCGCGCCTCCAGGTCGTCGCGGCGGATCTCGACCCAGCGGTTGCGGCCGTCGACGAACGTCGTGCTCAGGCCCGCCTCGCGCAGCACGCGCCAGTGGTGGGAGAGCGTCGGCGCGCTGATGTCGACGTCGTAGGCGTGCAGCGAGCAGGTCATCGGGTCCTTCGCCTGGCTGAGCTCGTGGAGCAGTTCGAGCCGCACCGGGTCGGCGAGGGCGTGCAGCACCTTCACGATGTCCAGATCGTTGCGGCTCGGTTGCGGGAGGGTGCGCGTCACGGGCGTCCAGCCTGCCTTCGATTCGATCGTTTGACAATCATCGAACAGTAGGACACGATCATGCGCCGTGACGATTCGACGATCATCAAATGATGGCTTGCGGCGGGGTGCGCTGACCGTGCTCGCGGTGGGCACCTTCGCGCTCGGCGCGGACGGGTTCATCCTCAATGGACTGCTGCCCCAGATCGCCCACGACCTCGCTGTTCCCGAATCGGTCGCCGGCCAGCTCACCACGATCTTCGCGGTGACCTACGCCGTGGCCTCGCCGGTCATCGCCTCGGTCACCGGCAGCTGGGACCGGCGGCTGCTGCTCGGCGGCGGCCTCGCGCTGTTCACCGCGGGCATGGCGGGCCAAGCGCTCGGCGAGACCTTTGCGGTGGTCGCGGTGGCCCGGGTCCTGGCGGCGCTCGGCGCGGCGGCCTTCCAGTCGAACGCCTACGCGGTGGCCGGTGCATTGGCCGCGCCGGAGCAGCGCGGGCGCGCCCTGGCCGCGGTCGCGGCGGGGATGACCGCGTCGACGGTGCTCGGCGTGCCGCTCGGGGTGCTGGGCGGCCAGTGGTTCGGTTGGCGGCCGATCATGTGGGCGATCGGCGTGATCGGGGTGCTGGTGGCGGTCGCGATTCCAGCCCTGCCCGCGGTGCGCTTGCCCGCGGTGCGGCTGGCCGAGCGGCTCGCCGTGCTGGTGCGGCCGTCGATCCTCCGGGTGCTGGCGATCACCGTGGTCGGGATGTTCGCCGGCTTCACCGTCACCGGGTACCTGCCGCTGCTGCTCGGCCGGTTCGGGAGCGGGGCGGTCCTGTCCTGGGTGCTCGTGGCGTTCGGGGTGGGGCAGGTCCTCGGCAACTCGCTGGCGGGCCGGTGGACCGACAGGTTCGGGGCGCGCCCGGTGCTGTTGCTGTCGCTGGGCGGCAGCGTCCTGGTGTTCGCGCTGTTCAACTGGGGTGTGTCGACCCTGCCGGCGACGCTGTCGATCGGCATCGCGGCGGGTGTGTTCGGCGGCATGCTGATGGTTCCGCAGCAGCACAGGCTGTTCGCGCTGGCCCAGGACGCCCCGACCGTGGCCCTCGGGCTGAACGGATCGGCGATCTACGTCGGAGCTGCACTGGGTTCGGCGGTGGGCGGCGGGGTGCTGGCGACGGCCGGAGCAGCCTGGGTGGCGCCGGCGGCCGCAACGGTCGCGGCCCTCGGCCTCCTGCTGGCGCTGGCGACGGCGACGCTCCGCAAGGCCACCGCCCCGGCGCAAACGGCGAACGCCTGAGAAGGGCTGTCGCCGGCGGTCCTTCCGGTCCACTTCGGACGGCATGGCTCCTGCTCCGATGCGCGGGCGTGCGTCGCCAGGGGAGCCCGACACCCGCGAGAGCTCCAGCGGCGCCTTCGGATGGCAACAATCCGTGACGGGTGCTCGCGCTGATCGCCCGGTCAGGGGCAGACTGTTGGTGCGCTCGCACCCTTAACCTCTAGGGTGCTCGGGGGGAGTCGGCGCGCCGGATCGGCGGTCGGACGACAGACGTCGCCGGAAAAGGCGCTTCGGCGACGGTGAAGGAGTTCTGGGTGTCCCTGCACGTCTCGATCGACTTCGGCACCTCGAGCACATGCACGGTGGTGTCAGTCGGCGGTGCCGAACCGCAGGTGGTCGTCATCGACGGGCAGCCGCTGGTGCCGTCCGCGGTGTTCGCCGCGGCCGACGGCACGCTGTTCGTCGGGCACGAGGCCGAACGCCAGGCCGCGGTCGACCCGGCCCGCTTCGAGCCGCACCCGAAGCGCCGCATCGACGAGGGCGAGCTGCTGCTCGGCAGCAGCGTGCTGAAGGTCGCCGACGTGATCCGCGCCGTGCTGCAGCGCGCGGTCGGCGAGGCCCGCCGCTTCGCCGGCGGCGCGGCCGTCGACCTGCTGGTGCTGACCCACCCCGCGGACTGGGGCTCGATGCGCACCGCGGCGCTGCGCCAGGCCGCCACCGGCCTGGGCAAGGAACTCGTCATGGTGCCGGAACCGGTCGCGGCGGCGGTGTTCCACTCCGCCGGGCACGGGCTCCCCGACGGCGGCGCGCTGGCGGTGCTCGACCTCGGCGGCGGCACCGTGGACGCCAGCGTCGTCCGCAAGCAGGGCTCGTCGTTCCAGGTGCTCGCCACCCGCGGCGAACCGAACTTCGGCGGCGCCGACATCGACCAGGCGCTGCTGGACCACATCGGCCGGCTCGTCTCCGGCACCGATCCAGAAGCCTGGGGCAAGCTCGTCGAGGGCCGCGAGATGCCCGACCGCCGCCGGCGCCGGGTGGTGCGGCAGGACGTCCGCGGCGCCAAGGAAACCCTGTCCCGGCACGCCTACACCGACGTGCCGATGCCGCCGCCGTTCTCCGACGCGCACGTCACCCGCGTCGACCTGGAGGCGCTGATCGCCGCGCCGCTGGCCAAGTCCGCCGACCTGGTGCTGACCACGCTGCGCGAGGGCAAGGTGGCCCGGCAGCAGCTGGCCGGGGTGTTCCTGGTGGGCGGTTCGAGCCGGATCCCGATGGTGGCGCGGCTGATCCACGAGCGCACCGGCGTCGTTCCGACCACATTGGACCAGCCCGAGACGGTCGTGGCGCGCGGCGCGTTGCGCGCGGTCCGGCTCGACCCGGACCGCAGCGGTGGGCTGGCGCCCGCCGGCGCCTGGGCGGGCATCTCGACGGTGCGATCGCATCCGCTCCCGGTGGTCCCGCCCCAGACCGGCCCCGGCGTGACCGCGGGCGACTCGCTCAGCGGAGCCCGGACCGTCGTCATCGGCGGCAGCGATCAGACGATGCCGGTCGCGCACCGGCGCAGCCGCGGGAAGAACAACAAGCTGCCGTGGCTGATCGGCGCCGGCGCCGCGGCCGTGGTGGCCGCGGGCGTGGTCCTGACCCTGGTCCTGACCAGCACCGGCCAGCCGCAGGCCGGGCCGGAGGTGCCGCCCCGGGTGATCGCGCAGTACGACTACGAGTTCGCCTATCCCAGCGACTGGAAGCAGATCGGCGGCGACGCGAAGAAGTGGCAGACCATGATCGGCCCGCAGGACGATGAGCAGGACTCGCTGATCGCGGTCGAGGAGGGCAAGCTCAACTTCGACACCGACACGGACCGGAACCGGGCGGTCCAGCAACTGCTCAGCGACTACCAGCAGAACGTGGCGAACGGCGCGCAATTCTCCCTGTTCAACGCATCCACCAGTTTCGCGGGCCGGGACGTGGTCTACTACCGGCAGAAAATGCAGGCCGCGACCGTCGAGTGGTACGTGGTGCACCAAGGACAATTCCGGGTCAGCGTCGGCTGCAAGTACGGCGAGGTCGGCAAGGATGATGTGCTGCGCGCCTGCCAGCAGGTCGTCGGGTCGCTCAAGGTGCGTTGAACCGGCGGTGAATTCGCCGCGGCGGAATGGTTTTCGCGCGGCCGTCGGACAGGGAGGCATTGCCATGGCAGATCCAGCGGATTCCGTCCGGAGGCTGCGGTCCGAACTCGCGGATGCGGTGGGACGCGGCCGGCGAGCCCGCGGCGAAGCGAACCACCGCGCGCAGGATTTCCAAAGGCACACAAGGGAACTCGCGGGAACGAAGCCGGCGGATGCCGAATCGGGCCGGCGGGCCGCGGCGATCGACTACCGCAACCGGATGGGATTGGAAGTCGAAGAGCTCGCCGAAACCGAGTCCAATGTGCGCCCGGACACCGCCGAGAACGAGTCGGCGACCGGGAAATCGCAAGAGCAAACGCCCTCCGACGGCAGCGATCTCGATTTTTCGCAAGCGCGAATCATGCGATGACCTGCGGGTTCCCCGTTCGGCGTTTACATCAGCAACGGGTTCCGGAGAAATCCAGGACAACATGGAACCGAACATGGCAATGTCTGCGTCGCAGGTTCATCAGGACTTGATGACGAGTTTGAAGGGGGTCACCCGAACATGGCTGGAATTGGTGCGGACACCGAGGCGATTCAGCAGGCGTCGGTCGACATCGACGAGGCTCGCAACGCGGTCGAGCAGGCGCTCTCGCAGCTGAGCGGCCAGCTGGAGGGGCCGGTCGCGAACTGGAAGGGCGCGGCCGCGGATGTCTTCCGCAAGCTGATGGACTCCTACGAGGAGAGCGGCAAGAAGATCCTGCAGAAGCTGGACGAGCTGGGCCAGAACGTGCAGAGCTCCGGTGCGGACTACGCGCAGGTCCAGGAGGAGCAGGCCCAGGAGATCTCCAAGATCACGAGCCTGCTCGACGGCTGAGCCGGACTTCGACCAACGCATCTTCCGAAATCTTCACCATAGGCATTTGAGGGGATAAGCAATGAGCGAGATTGCAGTCAACTTCGCCGAGCTGCAGCAGGCCTCCGACGACCTGCAGGCCGCCGCGCAGAAGATCCAGGGTGAGCTGGACGACCTCGAGGGCAAGATCCAGAAGCTCGTCTCCACCTGGGAGGGCGAGGCCGTGGCCGCCTACCAGGACGCGCAGAAGTCCTGGGACGAGGAAGCGGCCCGCATGCAGGAGACCGCCGCGAAGATGGGCATGGCCGTTGGCGCCGCCAACGAGTCCTTCCAGGCCGGTGAGAAGAAGAACGCCGGTCGCTTCGGTGGCTGATCCCACCTGCTGAAGAGCGTGCTGCGGCCCCGGCGAACGCCGGGGCCGCAACGCTGTCCGGGGCCGCGCGGGTACCGCGCCCGGCGTTCGCTATCCTGATAGCGGCGATCTACCAGGTCAGAAACCTCCGAGCAAGTATCGAGGACCCGTTTTGACCGGGCCAGAAGCCACCAAGTACCCTCATTCTTTGTTGTGCGGTGCGCGGCTGCAGTTCGCGCCAGCGGATCGGACCCCGAGCGGGTAGCGGTCCCGGCGGCGGTACTGGCGGACGTGCCGGTTCCCAGGGGAGTTCCTGCGGGACCGACCGGCGTGATCGAGACGGGCTCCGCACTGACGATTCCGACGCGAACGACGACGAGGTAGATCCGTGCGCACGTACAGCCCGAAGCCCGGCGAGGTGACCCGCGCCTGGCATGTGATCGACGCCGAGGATGTGGTGCTCGGCCGGTTGGCAACTCAGGCCGCGACGCTGCTGCGCGGCAAGCACAAGCCGACCTACGCGCCGCACATCGACACCGGTGACTTCGTCGTCATCGTCAATGCCGAGAAGGTGGCCCTGACCGGTAACAAGCGCACCCAGGCGTTCCACTACCGGCACAGCGGTTACCCCGGTGGTCTGCGCAAGCAGTCCTTCGGCGAGGTGCTCGAGAAGCACCCCGAGCGGCTGCTCGAAAAGGCGATCAAGGGCATGTTGCCGAAGAACAAGCTCGGCCGCGCGATGGGCAAGAAGCTCAAGGTCTACGCCGGCGCGGAGCACCCGCACCAGGCCCAGAACCCGCAGCCGTTCGAGATCAACGCGAAGGTCGAGAAGTGACTGACGAACTTCAGCAGGAAGAGAACGTGACCCCGGCCCCCGAGGAGACCGCTGAGGTCGCCGTCGAGGAGACCGTCGAAGAAGAGGCGGCTGCCCCGGCGCCGATCCCGGTCCCGACCGGCCGCCCGGTGCAGACCGTGGGTCGCCGCAAGGAAGCCGTCGTCCGGGTCCGGCTGGTGCCGGGCACCGGTGGCTTCAAGCTCAACGGCAAGACCCTTGAGCAGTACTTCCCGAACAAGGTGCACCAGCAGCTGATCAAGGAGCCGCTGGTCACCGTCGAGCGCGTGGAGAACTTCGACGTGCTGGCCACCCTGCGCGGTGGCGGCCCGTCGGGCCAGGCCGGCGCGCTGCGCATGGCGATCGCCCGTGCGCTGGTCGCCTACGAGGCCGAAGACCGCCCGGCGCTGAAGAAGGCCGGCATGCTCACCCGTGACGCGCGGGAGAAGGAGCGCAAGAAGTACGGTCTCAAGAAGGCCCGCAAGGCGCCGCAGTACAGCAAGCGCTGACGCGAATTTCATCCGATCTGCGGGAGCAGCCTCGTCCGTTGTGGACGAGACTGCTCCCGCAGTCGTATGCACCGTCGCGGAGTTTTCCGCGTCACACGAGGAGGACGTGCTGCTGATGGCTCGGTTGTTCGGCACCGACGGGGTGCGCGGGTTGGCCAACGCCGATCTGACGCCGGAGCTGGCGATGTCGGTGGCCGCTGCGGCGGCACGCGTGCTCTACGACCGGGACGATTCGCAGCGCCGGGTGGCGCTGGTGGGTCGCGACCCCCGCGCCAGCGGCGAGATGCTGGAGGCGGCGGTCACGGCGGGCCTGACCTCGGCCGGAGCCGATGTGCTGCGGGTCGGCGTGCTGCCCACCCCGGCCGTCGCGCACCTGGTCGCCGAGCTGGGCGCGGACTTCGGCGTGATGATCTCCGCCTCGCACAACCCGATGCCGGACAACGGGATCAAGCTGTTCGCGGCCGGTGGGAACAAGCTCCCGGACGCCGTCGAGGACGAGATCGAGGCGCGCCTGAACGAGCAGGTCGACCGGCCCACCGGGGCCCAGGTCGGCCGCGTCCGCGATGTCCCCGACGCGGTGCGGCGTTACGTCGATCACCTGCTGACCGCTGCTCCGCAGCCGCTCGGTGGGCTGAAGGTCGTCGTGGACTGCGCCAACGGCGCGGCTTCGGTCGCGGCGCCGGAGGCGTACCGCCGGGCGGGCGCCGAGGTGATCGCGATCAGCGCCGAGCCCGACGGCATCAACATCAACGACGGCGTCGGCTCCACCCACCTCGAAGTGCTGCAGGCGGCGGTGCTCGAACACGGCGCGGACCTGGGCATCGCGCACGACGGCGACGCGGACCGCTGCCTCGCGGTGGACGCCACGGGCGCCGCGGTGGACGGCGACCAGATCATGGCGGTCCTCGCGGTGGCCATGCACGAGAGCGGCGAGTTGACCGAGAACACGCTGGTCGCGACCGTGATGAGCAACCTCGGCCTGCACCTGGCGATGCGCGAGCAGGGTGTGGTGCTGCGCACCACGGCCGTCGGCGACCGGTACGTGCTGGAAGAACTGCGGGCGGGCGGGTTCGCGCTCGGTGGCGAGCAGTCCGGCCACGTCGTGCTTCCCGGCCACGCCACGACCGGCGACGGCCTGCTCACCGCGCTGCGGCTGATGGGCCGGATGGCGGCCACCGGCACCCCGCTGGCGTCGTTGGCCAAGGTCATGCGGCGGTTGCCGCAGGTGCTGATCAACGTGCGGGTGGCCGACAAGGCCGCGGTGTGCGCGGCGGCCGACGTCGCGTCGGCGGTGGCGGCGGCCGAGGCGGAGCTCGGCGACACCGGCCGCATCCTGCTGCGCCCGTCGGGCACCGAGCAGCTGGTTCGGGTGATGGTCGAGGCGCAGAGCGAGGACCGAGCGCAGGCGGTGGCCGAGCGTTTGGCCGAACTTGTTGCCTCAATCCGGTGATCTTGTGATTTTGATCTCTCGCGGCGACGCGATCTATGAGACCCTGCTCACATGGGTGCCATCGTTGTCGCCATGGTTGTCGGGCTCGTCGCTGTCGGGCTCGTCGTCGGTATCGTGATCTTCTCCGCGCTCGCGCTGGCCGGCATGAAAGCCGTCAACGCCGCGCACGAGAGCAGGTCGTGGTTCGTCAACCGCAGGCGGAGCTGAGCGCGAGCCATGCGCGGACAACTCTTCGGTAACCTGCTGATCGTCCTGGTGGTACCCTTGGTGCTCATGATCCTGGGCGCATTCGTGTTCGCCGTCGTTCTGGCGCAGGGCTGGGGCCTGCCGTTGATCCTCGAGGGCGGCGTCCACTACTGACCGCCGGCTGGGCCCGCGCGGCGTGATCCGGGATCATTCGGTGCCGTGATCTCCATCGATCTGCGGCTCGTCGTTCTGCTGCTCGGCCTCCTCGCGGCCATCGGTCTCGTGGTGCTCCTGATCGTGCTGTTCCGGGGGCGGCGTTGAACTTCCCGCTGCCCGCCCGTCGACGCGGTGCGCTCCGATAGGTTCGAGCCGAACGATTGGAGGCCGTAGTGATCTTTTCGATCCTGATCGTGATCGTGCTGAGCGTGATCTTCGGTGCCGGTGGCGGCGCGGTCGTCGCGCTGATCATGAGGAGCAAGGCTTCGGCGCAGCAGCCGATGCCGCAGTTCCCGCCGCAACAACCGCAGCCGCCGATGCAGCAGCAGTTCCCGCCGCAGCAGGGCTTCGGGCAGCCGCCGCAGGGCCCCTACCAGCAGTGAATCCGCGACGGCGCGAAGAGGAGGAACGGTGCATCTGATCATCGCACTGGTGGGCAGCCTGATCTTCGGCGGCGGCGCTGGTGCGCTGACGGCGATGCTGATCCTGAAGAGCGGCAGCGGCGCGCAGCGGCCCGCGCCGTTCCCGCAGCAGGGCTTCGCCCCGCAGCCGATGCAGGCGCCGCAGCAGCAGTTCCCGCCGCAGCAGGGCTTCGGGCAGCAGCCGCAGGGGCCGAACCCGCCGCAGTGATCGACTTCTCGCTTCGCGGATGCAAGCGCCTCGCCGGATCTGCCGTTTCGCCTCGGGGAACCTGTCAAGATGAGGAACCGGTGAGGCACGCGTGCCGTCACACCCCTGGTGCGACGTGCGCGACAGGTCTGGTGAAGGGGGCACGATGAGTGGGGCGCAGACCTCGGGGACCGACATCTCGAAGGCGGCCAATGCGTTCTCCGACGGTGCTGGGTCGCTCAAGGAGCAGGCCAAGAAGGCCACCGATACGAAGCTGACCGCGGAGAAGTTCGGCAAGAAGTTCCACGAGGCCGGCAAGGCCTACAAGGACGCGTTGGACAAACTGGGGAAGAACATCGAGTCGTTCGGCGAGCACGGCTCGAAGCTGTCCGAAGACTTCTCGTCGACCGCGAAGGAATACCAGGCCAGCGACGAATCCGGGGCCAACGAGGTCGGGAAGGTGCAGGCCTGATGGCGGACGAGAAGAAGGAAGAGGAAAGCAGCTTCGGCGAGGAGTTCGGTTCCGTCGTCGGCGGCATCCAGGGCGGCATCACCGGCCTGGTGGCGGGCCCGGCGGGCGCCGTGGCCGGCGCGAAGATCGGCTCGGAGGTCGGGGAAGCGGTCGGCGGGGCCGTGCAGGACGCGGGCGAATGGGTCGGTGAGACCGTCTCCGACGCAGGCAGCTGGCTGGTCGACAACGCGGGCGGCATCGCCGACACCGCGATGAGCATCGTCAACCCGGTCGGCGGCGCGCTTTTCGAGAAGATCACCGACGGCGGTTTCTCAGCGCTGCAGGAGAAGGCCAAGGCGGCCGAGGAGCGCAAGGGCAAGTTCGACGACGCCAAGAAGAAGCTCGAAGGCGGCGGCTCCGTCGGCACCTCCGACGAACTGCTCGACGACGGCAAGATGGGGCTGGACTTCTTCGAGAAGTTCCTGCCGCTGTACAAGGACTGGGCCGGCAAGGGCGCGGACTTCAAGGCCGACGTGGTCGAGCAGTACGACCAGCTCCGCGAGATCGACTTCGGCGCGTTCCGGGAGGACGCCGAGCGGCTGGGCGGCGTGCAGCAGGCGTTGCTGGACCAGAACGACTCGATGGGCCAGTCGTTCCAGGGCACCAGGCAGACCTGGCAGGGGAAGGCCGCTGAATCGGCCGAGGCCAAGGTCGGCAAGTACAGCCAGGCGGGCACGACGGTCACCAACGAGACCGAGAACATGGCCGGCGCCATCACCCCGGCCGTCGACGGCATCCAGCAGACCGTGCGCGAGTACGCGAAGTTCGTGCTGGAGCTGGGCAAAGAGATCAAGTGCGCGGGCAAGGACCCCGACGACACCAAGGACGAGATCCGCAAGGCGCGCGGCGACATCAATCTCGAGGACCTCAAGGACATCGGGATCGACGACATCTTCTCCGGTGCCTGGTCGATGATCAAGGACCAGGCGATCGGCCTGATCCTGGGCGGTCCGATCGGCGGGATGATCGGCCAGTTCTTCGGGGCCAAGGACGCCTGCGACCAGATCCGCCAGGGCCTGATCGACGACGCCAAGAAGTGGCTCGACGAGTCGTTCAAGCCCGAGATGGAGCAGAAGTACCAGTCCTTCAAGGACCAGAGCAAGTCCACTCAGGACGCCGTTCAGGCCTCGTACGACAAGATGCTGGAGGCCTCCAAGGTCAGCGACGACCCGTTCAAGGGTCTCGACGGCGACGGCGGCGGCAACGACAAGGGCGGTAACGGCACCGGCGGCGGTGGCAACGGAACCGGCGGCGGTGGCTCGGGCACCGGCGGTGGCGGCGGTGGTGCCGGAACCGGCGGCGGTGGCGGCGGCGGTGGGGCGCCGGAGATGCCGGAACAGCCGGAGATGCCGAAGCCGCCGGAGGTGCCGGGAATGGACGGCGGCGCCGGCGAGCAGGGCGAGCAGGAGAAGGTGACGCTCGGCGAGGGCGACGACGCGGTCACCGTGCAGAAGCCCGGTCCCGACGGCAAGACGCAGGTCGAGCTGATCGGCCCGGACGGCAAGCCGAAGACCTACGAGGTCGACTTCGGCCCGGCGGGCGGCGCTCCCGGCGGGGGCGCCGCCGACGGCGTGCAGACGATGCCCGCGCCGGGTGCGGCGCCGGGGCAGCCGCCGGTCGGCGGGCCGCCCGGTGGCGAAGGCCCGACCCAGGTGAAGGCGGGCGAGGACGGCAAGGCCGTCATCAAGGAGGGCGACCGCACCATCACGCTGGAGCGGACGCCGGACGGCCAGGTCAAGGTCAACATCGACAACGGCGGCGGGCAGCCGCCGATGAACCAGACGATCGACTTCGGCAGCGACCCGAAGTCGCCGATCGACGCCGAGCGCATCGGGACCATGCCCGCCGACGCGGGCGGGCTCCGTCCGCCGGAGACCGGCATGCCCGCGCCCGACGCGGGCACGGGAACTCCGGAGAACGTGCGGACGATGCCCGCACCGGACATGGGCGGCGGGCCGATGCCCGCACCGGACATGGGTGCACCGATGCCCGCGCCGGATCTCGGGGCTCCGATGCCCGCTCCCGACGCCGGATTCGGCACCACGATGCCCGCTTACGACACCGGCGTGGGCACCATGCCCGCGGCGGATCCGGGCTTCGGCGCGCCCGCCTTCGGCGGCGGCGCGAGCACCATGCCCGCGTTCGACACCGGTGCCGGTGTTCCGGCGGCCACCGAGGCCGCGTCGGCGGGCGCCCCGGCGTCCACCGCGCCGCAGTCGGCCGGCATGAGCTCGTTCAGCAGCCTGGGCGAAGGGGTGCAGAACTCGTTCGGCAGCGCCTCCGGCCAGCTCTTCGGCGGCCAGGACCAGCCCGGCATGCCCGGCGGCGCCGACCAGCACGGATCGACCGGCCTCGCCTCGCTGTCGTCGTCTCCGGGCGACTCCGCCGGCGGCAGCCCGCAGGGTGCCACCGGCTTGTCGTCGCTGGGCGACCCGGGTGGTGCCGGGCAGGGCCAGTCCGGACCGCAGAGCGGCCAGGGGGGCAACCAGAGCGCCGCCATGGGCGGCGGCATGATGGGCGGCATGGGCGCGATGGGCGGCGGCCACGGCGCTCAGCAGGGCGGCGATCAGGAGCGGACCAACGACAGTCCGTGGCGCACCCAGGGCCAGCTCTTCGACGACGGGGTCGATGCTTCCGGGATGCGGTTCCGGTCGGTCCTCGGCGATGACCGGGATAGGTGAGCGTGATGGTTCTGATCAACCAGCAGGTCGCGGACGAGATCGCGACCCTGGTCGCGCGGCACCGCTACGGCGTCGAGGACAGCATGGATGCGGTCCGCGCCGCGGAAGCCGCGTCGGCGCAGAAGAACGAGGAGATCAAGGCGGCCGCGGACGAGCGCAAGCAGGAGCTCGTCGAGAAGGCCGCCAACGCCCAGCCGCCGGAGGAGGACAAGCCGCGGAACGACTGGGCGGGCAAGCGGAACGAGCAGAGCAACGAGATCAGCCTCGGGGGCGACGACGAGTTCGAGGAGGAGCAGCAGCCGGCCGCCCGGCACGCGCCGCCTCCCGCACCGCCACCGCCGCCTCCGGCGGCGCCGAAGCCGGCACCGCGCCGGCGGGCGGCGTTCGACGATGACGACGACTACGAGAACCAGAGCTGGTTGCGGTAGCACTCGCGGCGGGGCGCGGAGATTTCCGCGCCCCGCTTGGTTTTCGGCGTCTCAAGCGGTGAGCGGAAAGGCGGGTTTCGGGCAAACGCACCGGATCATCCTTTTTGGAAATGTCCACAGTGCACTCTTCGAAACCGCCCCAACGCTGGGGATTCGAGCTCCGTTCCCGCCGACACGATCGTGGTCGGGCGTCGCCTATTCTCTCCAGGTGCATCCGCAACAGCCTGGCCCGTCGGGGCAGCCGCAGTACCAGTTCCAGCAGCCCGCTCCGCAAGGTCCGCCGGTCCACCAGGGGCAGCAGTTTCCGCCTGGTCCGCCGGTGCCGCCGGGCCCGCCTCCGAAGAAGAGCCGAGCCGGTTGCATCATCGCCGCGGTCCTGGTCAGCATCCCGGTCGGCCTGATCTGCTTGGTGGCCGCCGGTTACTTCTACTGGAAGTACCAGCACGTCAACGAGCCGGTGGGGTCGGCGCCGCTGGGCGTCGAGATGATCCCGGAATGCGATCTTCCCAGCGCCGAAACGCTGAAGAAGCTGCACGTCACCAACTTCAGCAGCGGCACCTTCGACGAAGACGTCCAGTGGGCGGACTGCTTCTGGGCGCCGACGAAGGGCGCGGACGGCACCAACGACCGCGATCTGCACATCCAGATCAACGACAGCGCCTCGACGTTGGTCCAGGAGCAGACCGAAGATGCCGAGGCAGAATTCGCCTACCAGCGCGAGAGCACGAAGGCGGCCCGCATCAAGGACATCGAGGGCCCGTGGGACGAGGCCTTCCTCGCCGGTGACACGTCCACCGTCGAGGGGCTCGTGGTCTTCCGCAAGGGCACCAAGGTGGTCACCATCAGCTACGACGGAACTGACAAGACCTACGGCCTCGAAGACGAGCCGATGCCGATCGACGAAGCCGAGCATGGCGCCAAGGCCGTCGCCGAAGAGGTCGCGTCGAAGCTGTGAGTCACGCCGCGGCGAGGTCGCCGCGGCTGTGCTCGTGATCGATGCGGCTGCCGCCGATGTCGGCGGTCAGCAGCGCCTCGCCGCGCCGGTCGCCGGCCAGCGTGCGGAGGAAGAACGCGGTGAGCAGGGCCTTCGTGACGCGCTGCGTCGCGTACTCGGGCTTGCCGTGCAGCAGCAGCTGGGTCCAGTGCCGTCCCTCGGTGAAGCCGAGGTGGCTGGCCTTCTTCACCGTCCGCAGCTGCACCGGGCCGCCCCAGGCCCGGGCGATCGGCTCGGCGTTGGCCACCGGCGGAGCCAGCAGGTCCTGGCCCGCGGCGATGTGCAGGCCGGGCACCTCGACGCGGCTCGCGGTCTCGAACGCCGACGGCATGGTCTCGGCGGCGGCCAGCGTCGCGACCGAGCGGATCCGCGGGTCGTCGGCCGCCGCGAGCACCGCGCAGCCGCCGCCCATGGCGTGCCCGGCGACCCCGAGCCGCTTCTCGTCGACGCTGATCTCGCCCTCGCCGAGCCGGACGCCGACGCAGATGTCCAGCGCGGTCCGCAGGTCGCCGGCGAACAGCCGGTGCGATGCGAACGCGCCGCGCTGCGAGCCGGGCGCGGCGACCACGATGCCCCACGACGCGAGGTGCCGGAGCAGGCCGAGGTACCGCCGGGGCGGCTGGAGCCAGCCGTGCCCGAACGCGACCGCCGGCAGGCCGAGCCCGCTGCGCGGCGTGCAGACGATGCCGGGCAGCCCGACGAGGGCGAGATCACCGTGCAGGACGTCGTGCGGTCCGCGGCGGGACAGCTCTTCGAACGCGTGCTTCGCGGAAGGGGCCTTCTTGGCAGTGCGCGCCATGGTCAGCAACCGTAGCGGACCTGCTCATGCGCGCGCGGTAGCCGCCACGGGAGGGGTTCGCCGTTCCGGCTGACGCGGACAGGTTCAGACCATGTGGAGTAGCTACGCTGGGCCGAGTGTGCGGCATCGTTGGTTACGTAGGACATCGCCAGGCGCTCGAAGTCGTCCTCGGCGGACTCCGGCGACTCGAGTACCGGGGTTACGACTCGGCCGGGGTTGCGCTGCTCGACGGCGAGGGCGGCCTCGCGGTGGAGCGCGCCGCGGGCGCGCTGTCGAACCTGGAGAAGCGCCTCGCCGAGGTCGACGGCAGCAAGTTCGCAGGTCACAGCGGCATGGGGCATACCAGGTGGGCGACGCACGGCGCGCCGACCGACCGCAACGCCCACCCGCACCGCGACGCCAGCGGCCAGGTCGCGGTGGTGCACAACGGCATCATCGAGAACTTCGCCGCGCTGCGCGCCGAGCTGGAAGCGGCGGGCATCGAGATGGCCAGCGACACGGACACCGAGACCACGGCGCACCTGGTCGCAGCCGCCTACGACGACGGCCCGACCGCCGGTGACCTGACCGCCAGCGTGTGCGCGGTCGCCCGGCGCCTGGAGGGCGCCTTCACCCTGGTCGTCACGCACGCCGCCGAGCCCGGCAAGATCGTGGCCGCCCGCCGGTCGTCGCCGCTGGTCGTCGGGGTCGGCGAGGGCGAGCACTTCCTCGCCTCCGACGTCGCCGCGTTCATCGAGCACACCCGCGACGCCGTGGAGCTCGGCCAGGACCAGGTGGTCACCATCACCCGTGACGGCTACCGGGTGACCGACTTCTCCGCCGCGGACGTCGAGGCCAAGCCGTTCACCGTGGACTGGGACCTGTCGGCCGCCGAGAAGGGCGGCCACGACTACTTCATGCTCAAGGAGATCGAGGAGCAGCCCGAGGCGCTGGAGAACACGCTGCGCGGGCACTTCTCCGGCGGCGGCATCGTGCTCGACGAGCTGCGGCTCACCGAGCAGGACCTGCGGGACATCGACAAGGTCTTCGTGGTCGCCTGCGGCACCGCCTACCACTCCGGGCTGCTCGCCAAGTACGCCATCGAGCACTGGTGCCGGGTGCCCGTCGAGGTCGAGCTGGCCAGCGAGTTCCGCTACCGCGACCCAGTGCTGGGGCGGGACACGCTGGTGGTGGCGATCTCCCAGTCCGGCGAGACCGCCGACACGCTGGAGGCGGTGCGGCACGCGCGCACCCAGCGGGCGCGGGTGCTGGCGATCTGCAACACCAACGGCGCGCAGATCCCGCGCGAGTCCGACGCGGTGCTCTACACCCACGCCGGGCCGGAGATCGGCGTCGCGGCGACCAAGACGTTCCTGGCGCAGGTGGCGGCGAACTACCTGGTCGGGCTGGCCCTGGCGCAGGCGCGCGGCACGAAGTACTCCGACGAGGTGGCGCGGGAGTTCGCCGAGCTGTCGGCGATGCCCGACGCGGTGCGCCGCACGCTGTCCACGGTGGAGCAGGTGCGGGAGCTGGGCCGGGAGCTGGCCGATGCGAAGGCGGTGCTGTTCCTGGGGCGGCACGTCGGCTACCCGGTGGCGCTGGAGGGCGCGCTCAAGCTCAAGGAGCTCGCGTACATGCACGCGGAGGGCTTCGCGGCGGGTGAGCTCAAGCACGGGCCGATCGCGCTGATCGAGGAGGGCCTGCCGGTGGTCGTGGTGATGCCGTCGCCGAAGGGGCGGGCGCTGCTGCACTCCAAGCTGGTCTCCAACATCCGCGAGATCCAGGCGCGCGGCGCCCGGACGATCGTGATCGCCGAGGAGGGCGACGACGAGGTCCGGCCGTTCGCGGACGAGCTGGTCACCATCCCGGTGGTGCCGACGCTGCTGCAGCCGCTGGTGTCGACGGTGCCGCTGCAGGTGCTGGCGGCGGAGATCGCCCGGGCCCGCGGCTACGACGTCGACAAGCCCCGGAACCTGGCCAAGTCCGTCACCGTCGAGTGATCTTTCGGACGAGCTTCGACGAGCCGGTCTTCGTCGGCTTCGATGACGGCCCGGACCTCCTGGCGGAGCGCGCGCACCTGATCGAGGTCGGCGGCACTCGGCCCGCCG
>NZ_JBSGJZ010000022.1:0-149294 GCF_053605825.1 Saccharopolyspora sp. NPDC003752
CCTTCGTGTGGACCAAAACCGCTGACGAGATCCTCGCCAGCCTCGCCCACTACTGCACCAGAATCAATAAAACCATTAACGACTCAGAACACTAGTAGTGCTTTGTTAACTCGGTCGTGATCACCTACTGTGGATCGTGGTTGACTTCGGTGGTGACTCCGGATGAGATCGATCGGATACGTCCACGGCTGGTGGAGTTCGCTGCGCGGATGCTGGATGGCCTGCCGCGGTCGGATCAGCGGGCCAAGGGCGAGTTGTACGTGCGTGGGTTGTTGACCGATATGACCAGCCGTTTCTCCGCTCACGCGGGGTCCGGGCCTTTTGTTGAACAACCGTGAGCAGATGGAGTTCAACACTGCTCCCGTTCGAAGCCTTCGGAAACGGGTGAAACACCTCCCCTGCAGAGGTGGACGCTGGCAGGTGTTGACCACGAAGCGAGTGCGCGTTCCGCGCTTGTGTAGGGAAACCGGGCCGGGCCGGCGTCACCAGGCCAAGGCTCGCCTGCGGACCTCAGCCACAGCGGCGGGTGGATCTGACCCAGCTACTGACACTGTGTGCTGCGCTGGCCACCATGGCTCTGGCCATCCCCAGCACGACTACCAGCGCGATCGTTCCGCGGCTAGTAACGTACTGGCAAGCTTTGTCCGGGAAACCACGAAGGCGCTGCGCTCTCCTCAAGGCGTCTGCCCCGCGGGACCGCCATCCGCTGATATAGAAGTGGCTCTGAGCATCCTCGGCCGCCGCGTGGAGCCAACCTCTCTAGTGCTGAGATCCACCGTGGAGGGCTTGACCAGGCCATCGGCGTTATGGAGCTCAATGGGTGGCCCTCCGGCTGGACGCCGCCACGGTAGGGTGCCGTAGCCCAACGGCGGCACCTCAACGCTTAGTCCGGAAAAGCACACAGTAGAGCGAACGCAGGGGCGCCCGTACTCGTTAGCTGGCGACGATCTCCCGGGCGCGTGCAACCACATCCAGCCAGCGGATGGGTCCTGGTAAGCGGACCCAGCCCGCGCCACAAGCTGGCCCCATCCTGGTCTGGCAAGATCCCTACTTCCGTCAAATCTCGCGAACACCACCCGGTCGTGAGAACGGGTGCTCCCAAACCCGCGTACAACCGCCGTCACAACTCGCGAGCAAGGCCACACCACCCCTTCGTCGGTGTCCCCGAGGGCCAGGGTGTTCCCGTCCGCGCTCAGCGCCTGCGAGATGCCGTCACCGACGAACTCGGGCAGCGCCCCGAGCCGCCGCCACGCCCCACCACCATCGGTGTCCCACAGCACTACCTCGTGGATGAAATCCAGGCTGTCTCGACCGAGCGGCTCCGCGCCTTGGTGGCGGCCAGGTTGCCGGTGGCCGCCGTGACGAGGTTGAGTTCGTACGATTCACGAGCCGGCACGGGCTTCCGGGGTGAAAGCGAGCTCAGGTCCCCGGAGGCTGGACAGCAACGAGAGCCTCTGATCATTGTCCCGCAGGTCCTCGGCCGCGGTGATCAGCTCCCGGCCGACAGCGACGCGCCGTTGCTGGTCCGCCTGCTCGCGTTGCCGGACAATGAGCGCCAATCAACACCCACAGTGGCGGCCAGGCGCCCGCCCCTAAGACGCAGTGATCGGCACCACATTCACATTCACCCAGGTGGATCAATACATGGCCAAGATCAGCGTGACCCCATTTCGGGGCTCAAGATCCACAACTCCCAAAATCCTCCCAAAAATCTCCGAAATTCGAGATGGCACACTTCGAGACGATCAGTCAAGATCCACAACAACACAAAGAAATGCCCGCTGACCTGCACTAATGTGCCAGCCAGCGGGCTTCCGCAAACGTCGGGCTGACAGGATTTGAACCTGCGACCCCTTGACCCCCAGTCAAGTGCGCTACCAAGCTGCGCTACAGCCCGTTCTTCTGTTTTTGCCCCTCTCGGGGTGTGTCGTTAGCCTACCGCACCTCCGGATGGGCGATCATCGGGGCCCTCCAGTTGGCGTTTTTGCTGGTCAGGGCTTTGCCAGGTCGTCACCGCCGCCGTGAGCGACGTCGTCCAGGCCGCCAGGATCCGGGCTCCCTCCTCCCCCGTCGCCCCTGCCGGGTCGCCCAGGACTCCGTTGGTCGTGGCCGCCCGGAGCCCTCCGGCGCGGAGCGTGTCGATCAGGTTCGGCAGTGGCGTCGTGTTGCCCCGCTCCGCTCTGGCCAGGTGCACCGCTTGCGGGCGCAGCGCCAGCATCACCGAGGTCTCGGTTCGGCCCGCGTGGGTGTCATCCGGTCTTCCCTTCGGCGCCCAGGCGAGCGCACGGCGGCCTTCCGCTCGCAGCTTCCCCACCGCTCTGCGGACCGGTTCGGCATTGCCTCCGTGGGCCGACACCAGCACCACTCCCGCGAACGCGTCCGCCGAGCGGACCAGTTCCACGAGCAGGTGCTCGACCGCTTCCTGACCGATCGACAGCGTGCCCGGGAAGCCCGCGTGCTCGCCGCTGGAGCCGTAGGTCACCGCCGGTGCCACCACGGCCTGGCACTGCTCCGCCAGCCGGGCGCAGAGCGCCTCCGCGATCTCGGTGTCGACGGTGAACGGCAGGTGCGGGCCGTGTTGTTCCGTCGCGCCGACCGGGACCGCGAGGATGCTCCGCGCGGCGATCGCGGCGACCTCCGGCCAGGTCAGGTCCGTCAGGGCCGTCATCGCGACACCTGGACGCTGCTGCGGCCGCCGCGGTCCGTCAGGAACGGCAGCAGTGACGCGGGGCTGCGGGAGCGCAGGGCGCCGCGCGCGACACCGCATCCGTATGCCAGGTCGTCCGCCGTGCGCGCCAGGCACCAGCGGATCGGGTCGAGCGGAGGCCTCTTGCGCGCCCAGTCCAGCAGCGTCCTGAGCATCACCAGCGCCAGCACCGCTCGGCCGCGGCGGCTGAGCAGCAGCAGCGGAACCGCCACCGGTGCCCAGGCTCGTCCGATCGCGTCGGCGAAGACCCGGCCGGCGCCGAGATTTCCCTGTGCTGCCAGGCGAATCGCCTCGTGGGCCGGGATGCCCAGCTTGCCGAGCTTGCGGGTCAGCAGGGCCGCCGCGGCGCTTATCACGGCCAGCCCTGCCCCCGATCTGCCCGCGAGGATCAGCGCCCAGGCCACCGCGCTCCACAGCGAGGCCCGCACCGGGGCGACCGCGTCGCCGTGCCGCTGCGCCAGGGGGCCTGCCGAGGTTCCGTAGTCGAATCGCTGGCGCAGCAGGGCCGTCCACCGCGGGCGCGGCGCGTGTTCGACGACGGCTGCCGGTTCGTAGCGGACCAGGTGTTCCCCGGCGATCAGGCGCCAGATCAGGTCGACGTCCTCGCCGAAGCGCATCTCCTCGTCGAAGCCGTCGAGCTCGCGCAGCGCCGATGTGCGGACCACCAGGGCCGCCGTGGGGACGTAGCTGATCCTGCTGCCTGGCTGGACCAGGCCCGGTTGGTCGCCGAGGTCGAGCGGCGACTGGGTGCTCTCGTAGCGGGCCAGCGCTGTTTCCCCCGATGTGCTGCGGATTCTCGGTGCCACGGCCGCGACCGCCGGGTCTTCGAAGTGGCGGAGCAGCGGTTCGAGCCAGCCCGGTTCGGGGATCGTGTCCGCGTCCAGGAACGCCACGAGCGGCGTTCGGGCCAGCCGCCACCCGGCGTTGCGGGCCGCCGCCGGGCCCCGGGCGGTTTCGTGGCGGATCGAGGCTCCCGGGATCGGCCGCCGGGAGCCGTCGTCGACGACGATGGCGGGCGCGTCGAGCGCCGCGAGCAGCCCGGACACGTCTCCGTCGCGCACCGGGATCACGACGGTCACATCGCTCGGGCCGTGCTGGGCCTGGTCGTAGCTCGGGTGCATCATTCCCGCCCGGACGAGCCGCTGTGCCAGGGCCGCTCCGGTGGTCACCGGCTCGCCCGCGATCCAGCCGTCGACCGTGGCCGCGCCGGCGGCGGTCAGCCGCAGCACCCGGAACGGCGATCCGCCGGCGAGCGTTCGCCCGCCGTCCCAGCGGCGCAGACCGGGGTCGGGCGCGAGTCTGGGCGTCATGCCGTGAATCCTCCGTCGGCGTGCACGACGGTTCCCGTGACGGCCGACGCTCCTTCGCCGCACAGCCAGCACACCGCCGCCGCCACCTCCTCCGGCTCCAGCAGGCGCTCGACCAGCTGGTGCCGGCTGAACTCCTCGACGTCCGGCAGGTCGTAGTACGCCGCGGTGGCGGTGAGCATGTCCGTGCGGGTCGATCCCGGCGAGACCGCCGTCGCGGTGATCCCGGTGCCGCGGAGGTCGGTGGCGAGGCCGCGGATCAGGCCGACCACCGCGTGCTTGGCCGCGTTGTAGCCGGCGAGGTGGTAGAGGCCGCGGTGCGCCGCCGAGGAGGCCAGGGCGACGAACCGGCCGGATCGCGGCTCGGGTCGTTGCAGCAGCAGCGGGACCGCGGCGCGGGCCAGGTTCGCCACGCCGCGGACGCCGACGTCGAACAGGGCGTCCCACTCGTCGTTCGAGGTCTCCCACAGCGGCCGCCCGCCCGCCATGACGGCGGCCGCCGCCACCGCCGCGTCCAGGCCGCCGAACTCGGCTTCCGCCACCGCGACGGCTCGCCGCACCGCGGCCTCGTCGCGGACGTCGGCCACGACGTCGCGCACGGACTCCGGCCACTCCTCCGCCAGCGCCCGGAGCTGCTCCCGGGTTCCCAGCGGGTATCCGGTCCCGGGGATGTCCGCGCAGATGTCGACGGCGACCACGCGCCAGCCGTCCGCGGCGAGCTGTCGCACGACCGCCGCGCCGATGCCGCGTGCCGCGCCCGTGACCACCGCGACCCTGCTCATGACTGGTCCGCCTCTCCGCGATTCACAGTGGTGGTTGCGTTCAGCCCACTCTCCCGTTGCGCGGTTTCCTGTGGCTGGCTTGCGTCACGGTCCCCTGAGGCGCGGTTGAGGAGGACTCGGCTTGACACAGGGCTGCTCATGACTGGTCCGCCTCTCCCGTGATGTATCCGTGGCGCTTGAGGTAGCCCAGCAGTTCGTCGGCCGCTTCGGCGGCCGGCAGCGGGCCGATGACGGCCGGTGGCGTGCGGTCCTGCAGCGCGCCGGTCAGTTCGAGCATCCGGTCATGCGCCGTCGTTCCCGCCGGGGCGGTGAGTTCTCGCGCTCGCGGGCGGAGCGGGCGGGCCGAGACCACGCGTCGTGGCCGCTGCGGCTCGGCCGCGATCGTGCGGATCGTCGCCTTCTGGGCCGCCAGCACGGCAGGCAGGCTCGCTCGGCGGAGGCGCACTCCGGCGGCTTCGACCGAGACGACCGCTGGCGTGGGCAGCCGCAGGACCTCCCGGCTGCCGCCGTCGAGCCTGCGGTGCGCCAGCAGCGATTCGCCGTCGGTTTCGAGCTTGACGACGCCGAGCGCTTGCGCGGCACCGCGCCGGGCGGCGAGGAACGCGGGCGTCGTGCCGGTTCCGCCGTCGTCCGATCTGTCGCCGCACAGCACGAGATCCGGTTCCGCGACCGCCGTTGCGATCGCCTTGGCCGTCTCCGCTCCATTGTGGACGAGGTAGCCGGGCTCCAGCTGGTCGTCCCGCGCCACGCGGATCGCCTCGTGCGCGCCCGCCGCCAGCGCTAGGCGCAGGCCCTCCTCCGCCGCTGCGGGCCCGACGGTCACCGCCACGACCCGGCCGCCGAGTTCTTCGGCGAGCCGGAGGCCGTGCTCCAGCGCCGCGTGTTCGGCGGCGTTGCCGCCCCGGTCTCCGGCGTCGAGCGCCCCGGTGAGCGGATCCACCCGGACCCGCCGCCAGGACCAGCTCAGCGCCACGACGATCTGCGGTCCCATGTCAGCCCTTCCGGAAGACCACGCCGTGCCCGCCGTCCGGGTACGTCCAGGTGATGGCGCCTGCGGAGTTGCAGATCTGGTAGCAGGTGCCGCATTCGAAGCACTGCTCGTAGTTGAACAGGATGCCGCCGTCGCCGGTGGGCACGAACAGCTTCGCCGGGCAGGCGTGCACGCACGCCTTGGTGGTGCACGACCGGCAGATCTCGGTGTCCACGGTGATGTGCGGGCGATCGCCGACCTGGAAGTCGACGGTGCCCATCCGGTCCTCGAAGGACACTTCCGGGTACTGGTGCATTATCGCTCCTCAGCCGAAGACTCGGAGGCCGGCCCAGGCGTCCGCGGCGAGTTGCCGCAGCCGGACGCCGTGCCGGGCGGCCGTGCGCCGGAACAGCTTGCCGAGGCCCGGTTTCGGTTCCGGGTTGCGGACGGTGAAGACCTCCTGCGCGAAGTCGCAGAGCAGCCGCGGGTACTGCCGCTGGACCCGGTCGGAGAGGACCAGGTGCGGGGCGCCCTGCAGGTTCTTGTGGTCGGTCAGCACGAAGTTGCCCTCCAGCCGCTTGCGGTAGCCCGCGAGCCTGGTGGGATCGCCCGCGGCGATGGCTTCGGCGGCTGTGCGGCCCGCCGCCAGGCCGGAGCCGATGGCGAAGTTGACCCCCTCCAGCCAGATCCCGGCCGCCAGGCACATCGCGGCCGCGTCGCCGGCGACCAGCAGTCCGTCGGCCTGCAGCGGTGGCATGCTGCGGTAGCCGCCTTCCGGGATCAAGTGCGCGGAGTACTCCTTCAGCTCCGCGCCCCGCAGGTAGGGCGCGATCGCCGGGTGCGCTTTGAGGTCCGCGAGGACCTCCTCTGGGCGCCGACCGGAGGAGGCCAGGCCGGTCAGCGACAGCACCACGCCGATGCTGACCGTGTCGCGGTTGGTGTAGAGGAAGCCGCCGCCGGGGATGTCGCCGGTGCAGCCGACGATCTCGAAGTCCGCGCCTTCGTCGCCGCTGAGCCCGAAGCGCTCCTCGATCGCTCTGCGCGGCAGGGAAAGGGTTTCCTTCACGCCGAGGGTCTGGTGCTCGGGGTCCGTCTGGGGCAGCAGGCCCGCCTGCTTCGCGAGGAACGAGTTGACGCCGTCGCAGGCGATCACGAGCTGCGCCCGGATGTCGCCATCGGGCCGGTCCGTGCGGACGCCGATCACGCGCCCGGCGGCGTCGCGCAGCAGCTCGGTCGCGACCGTGGAGGTCACCAGCTGCGCGCCGGCTTCCACCGCCTTGCCCGCAAGCCACGCGTCGAAGTCCGCGCGGTAGGTGGTCATGCCGTTGTACGGCGCGCTCCCCCAGTCCTCGGTGCGGAAGTCGACGGTGAGGGCCTGGGTCGGGGTCATCATCATGGTGCTGCGGCGGGTGACCCAGCGCTGCACCGGGACCTCTTCCCACCAGCGGGGCAGGACTTCGTCGAGCACCCGGCCGTAGACGACGCCGCCGTAGACGTTCTTCGCGCCGGGGAACGGCCCCCGTTCCAGCAGGATCACGCTGCGCCCGGCCCGCGCCAGCTCCAGCGCCGCGGACGCGCCGGCCGGGCCCGCCCCGACCACCACGGCGTCCACTTCGGAGTGTTCAGGCATCGGCGGCTCCGTTCAGTCGGCGCGCCAGTTCGCGCAGGACCTCGGGCGCGTCGGCGACGATGCCCAGGTCGGCCAGCGCGGTCATCGGGCAGGACGGGTCGGTGTTCACGCTGATCACGTGGGCCGGGCGGCCCAGGCCGCCGACGTGCTGCGTCGCGCCGGAGACGCCGAAGGCGACGTAGAGGTCGGGGTCCACGACGACGCCCGTGGTGCCGATCTGGCGGTCGTGCCCCGCCCAGCCGGCGTCGGTGATCACCCGGGTGGCGCCGGCGGAGGCGCCCAGGGCGGCGGCCACGCCGGTCAGCGTCCGCATCACCGCCGAGCCATCCTCGCCGGGGCGCACCAGCCCGGCCCCGCCGCCGAGGATCCGCTTGGCTTCGGCGAGTTCGACCGTTTCGGGTTCCGGTTCCAGGACCTCGACGACCTCGGCGTCGAGGACCGCGGGCAGGATGACGGTCAGCTCGACCGGTTCCGGGGCGGGCACCGGCCGCGGCGTGCCGCGCACGCCCGGGATCAGGGTGACCACGGCCGGTTCGTCGAGCGCGACCCGGACCTCCAGCGAATCGTCCAATCTGGACAGATCGGCGTGCTCCGGCGTGCACCGGGTGGCGCCGGCGAACAGGGGCCGTTCGCTCTGGAAGGCCAGGCGGGCGGCGATGTCGCGGCCGTCCGGCGAGGCCGGTAGCACCACGACGGGGACCTCGGCGATCAGCGGCGCCAGCACCGCGGCCAGCGCGCCGGGCGCGATCACCGGGACTTCCGCCGCCCAGATGCGCCGGGCCGCGGTGAAGGCGCGAGCCGCTTCCCGGGTGCCGGTGCCCACGACGAGGACCGCACCGCCGCATTCGGCAGCGGCCTCGTCCGCGCCGCCGGGCAGCGCGCCGCCGCGGGTGATGACGACCGCGAGCATCTCCGGACGTCCGTTCACAGGCCCACCGCCACTCGATGTCCTTCGACGACCGCGGCGTGCGCGCGGCGCGGCGCGATGCAGTCGCCGACCCGGTGCACCGCGAACGGGGATTCCCTGAGCTCGTGCCACAACGCGTCTTCCGGGGCCTGGTGCGTCGCGCACACGACCCAGTCGACGCGGGTTTCGGCCATTTCCCCGGTGGTGTGCTTGAGGATCTGCAGCACGACGCCGTCCGGTTCGGCCGCTGCCGACATCACGACCTCGTCGGTGGCCTGCTCGATGCCTTTCGCGTGCGCCCGGACGTTGAAGGTCTCCATGTCCAGCGTCACGCCGAGGTCCTGGCAGACCACCATTCCCGGTGTGGAGATCCGCACCCGGCAGCCCCGGTCGGCCAGCAGTTCGGCGACCGAGGACGCCTGGTGGAAGCCGAGATCGTCGACGACCAGCACGTCGCCTTCCGGTGCCGCGCGGCCCTCCAGCACGTCGCGGACGTCGACGACCCGGTCGAGGCCGCCGGCCCAGTGCACCGGCTGCGGCCGGGCTCCGGTCGCGAGCACGACCACGTCCGGGTGCTCGTCGCGCAGCATCTCGGCGGTCGCCGCGACGCCGGTCTTGACGTCGACGCCGTGGCGTTCGCATTCGGCGCGCAGATTCCGCACCACGTCGAGGAATTCCGCGCGGCTGGGCACCGTGGCGGCGACCGCGACCTGCCCGCCGGTCGCCTGCTCCCGCTCGAACAGGGTCACGTGGTGGCCGCGTTCCGCCGCGGTCGACGCCGCTTGCAGGCCCGCCGGGCCGCCGCCGACGACCAGCACCCGCTTGCGGGCCCGGGGCAGCGGCAGCGCCACCGCCTCGCGGCCGGTCCGCGGGTTCTCGATGCAGCCCAGCCAGCGGTTCAGGCCCATCCGGCCGACGCATTCCTGGTTGCAGGACAGGCAGGTCCGGATGTCGCCGCCGTGCCCGGAGCGGGCCTTGGCCGCGAAGTCCGGGTCGGCGATCTGGCCTCGCACGACGCCGACGAGGTCGCAGTGGCCCTCCTCCAGCGCCCGTTCGGCCTGCAGCGGGTCCTTGATCCGCCCGACGCCGACCACCGGCAGGCTCACGGCCCGGCGGATCGCGTTGGAGATGAACAGCGCGTAGCCCGGCGGGATCGCCATCGACGCCTCGATCATGTAGAGCGTCGAGGTCGCCACGCCGATGGAGGTGTTGATGTAGTCGACCTTGCCGGTGGCCTCCACCATGCGCGCGACCTCGACCGCCTCGTCGATGGTGGTGCCGCCCTCGATCAGCTCGTCGCCGCACAGCCGCACGCCCAGCGCCCGTTCCGGGCCGAGCGCCTCGCGCACCGCGTCGATGATCTCCAGCAGGATGCGGGCCCGCCCGGCCAGCGATCCGCCGTAGGAGTCGGTGCGCTTGTTCGTGGCGGGGGAAAGGAAACCGCGCACGATGGACGAGTGCGAGCACTGGAGCTCGACGCCGTCGAACCCGCCCTCGGCGCAGTGCCCGGCGACGGTGCCGTAGCCGGTCACGACCTCGGCGATCTCGCGGGTGTCGATCGCCTTGGGCACCTCCCGGAACATCGGGTCCGGCACCGCGGACGGCGCCCACACCGGCAGGCGGGAGTACATCGACGACGCCTGCCCGCCGTTGTGGTTGAGCTGGGCGAAGATCGGCACGCCGTGGGCGTGGACCGCCTCGGTGATCCGCCGGTACCCGGGCACGACCGACCGGTGGAAGCCGTGGATCAGCTTCTCGTACGGCCAGTCCGTCGGGTGCGTCGAATGCTCTTCGGTGATCACCAGGCCCGCGCCGCCGGCGGCCCGGGCGGCGTAGTAGGCGGCGTGCTGCTCGCTGGGCAGGCCGTCCTCGGCGTAGTTCGTCAGGTGCGCGGAGAACACGATGCGGTTGCGCACGGTCACCGGGCCGATCCGCAGCGGGGAGAACAGGTAGCGGGTCATCGCACGCCTCCCCCGACCAGCGCGGTGATCTCGTGCGCCGCGCGGCGGCCTTCGAGGATCGCCTCGTGGATCGTCCTGGGCGCCACGCAGTCGCCCGCGCGCGGCCATCCGGTCAGGTGGGCACTGGGCAGCCTATGTCCACAGTGGACGACCGAGGCGCAGGCCAGGGTCCGGCGCTGGGCGGTGAAGGTGTCCTCCAGGACCACGTGATCGGGGTGCACTTCCCGCAGCAGCGAACGCTTCTCCAGCCGCACCCCGGCGCGCTGCAGCCGGCCGTTGGCGTCCGCCAGGTCGCCGGTGAGCGCCAGCTGCGTGCCCACGACCTGGTCCTGCGTGACGATCACCGCGTCCCGCCCCTGCCCGGCCAGCAGCTCGGCGACCCCGACGCCGACGGCGTCCCCGACCGGGTCGGACACCACCACCGGCCCATCCGGCACGGCGTGGTGTTCGAGCAGGTCGACGACGTCGATGACCAGGCCGCCGCGGTTCTCGTACGCGCGCGGCCCCGGCACCGAGCCGATGGCCACCAGCACGTCCCGCCTGGTGCCGATCAGGTCCGCCTCGGTCACCTCGGTGCCGAGCGTGACGCGCACGCCGAGCCGCCGCACCTCGGCTTCCAGCCAGTCGACGATCCGGCGCAGCCGCCCGCGCCCGCCGACCTCGGCGGCCCACAGCGCGGCGCCGCCGAGCCGGTCGCCCTTCTCGACGATCTCGACCTCGTGCCCGCCCTCGGCCAGCACCCGCGCGGCTTCCAGCCCGGCCGGGCCGCCGCCGACGACCAGCACCTCGCGCCGCGCTGCGGGCGCGGGCTCGGGGGCGCTGCTCTCGTGCCCGCTGAACGGCTCGCCGATGCACGAGACGATCGGGTTCCGGTTGTCCCGGACGCGGCACTTCTGGTTGCACAGCACGCACGGCCGGATCCGCTCCGGATGACCGGCCCGGACCAGCTCGACCAGGCGCGGCTCGGCGATCTGGGCGCGCGTCATCTCGACGAGGTCCGCGACGCCGTCGTCCAGGGCCTGCTGCGCCTGCTCCGGCTCGACGATGCTGCCCTGCAGCGCCACCAGTGGTCGTGAGCACTCGTTCCGGTCCTTGCCGGAGACCTCGCGGATCTGCCTGCAGAGACCGGTGTTGAAGCCGGGCTCGGTGTGCAGGTCGGGCCGCGTCGCCGAGGTCCCCATCGCGGAGCCGCGCACCACCACGAGGTAGTCGATCCGGTCCGCCACGGCCTCGACGATCCCGGCGGCCTGCTCCGGCGTGATCCCCGCCCAGGGCGCGAGCTCGTCGCAGGACAGCCTCAGCCCCACCACGCGATCGCCGACGGCGCGACGCACTGCATCCAGAACATCGCGCAGCAGCAGCGTTTTGTCCTCGCCGTAGGCGTCCGCACGCTGGTTCGTGAGCCCCGACAGGAACTGGCGGAGCAGCGAGTACTGACCGGCTTCGATCTCGACGCCGTGCATCCCGGCCCGCACGGCCGATTCCGCCGCAGCGGCGAAACCCGCGATGAGCTCGTCGATTTCGCCCTGCTCCAGCTCCATCGGCAGCTCGCGGCTGGCCACGTCCGGCACCCGGGACGGCGCCCACAGCGCGTGCTGCGAGAACGCCGAAGATCCCTGCGAGCCCGCGTGCCCGAGACCCGCGAGCACCACCGCGCCGTGCGGCCGGCAGGCATCTGCGACGGCCGCCCAGCCCGCGCCGCACTCCGCCGCGAGCGGAGCACGTTCGTAAGGCCAGTCGGAGGCGTGCACGCTGGCCGTCTCGGTGACGATCACGCCCGCGCCTCCGGCCGCCCGCGCCGCGTAGTAGGCCACGTGCCGGTCGGAAATGCCGCGGCCACGGCCCAGATTCGTCTCGTGCGGCCCGAACAGGACCCGCGACGGCGCGGTCACCGCGCCCAGCCGGACGCCGTCGGTCAGCTTCACGACTGGCTCGCCAAGGGGCTGGAGTCGCACGGCTTGGCTGGCATCGAAGGCATGCCCAGCCGGACCTTCCGCGAGGACCGCGAGTGGTCCTGCGACGCCTTCGGCAGACCCGAACGGTCCACAACGGACAGGGCCGTCTGCCCGTGGCCCTTCACGCACTCCGGGTCGGGACCGTCCAGCGGCAGGCCGGTGAAGAACTTCGCCGCCATGCAGCCGCCCTGGCAGGCGTCGAACGCCGAGCACGACCGGCACGCGCCGCCGGACTGGGACGTGCGCAGCTCGGTGAACAGCTCCGATTCCCGCCACACGCGGTCGAATCCGCCGGTCTCGCGGACGTTGCCCGCCTTGAACGCGTCGTGGATCGCGAACGGGCACGCGTAGACGTCGCCAACCGGGTCGATCAGGCACACGACGCGGCCCGCGCCGCACAGGTTCAGCCCCGGCAGGGGCGTGGAGCCCAGCGCGTTCAGGTGGAAGAAGGAGTCACCGGTGAGCACCTGCTCGCCGTGCTCGACCAGCCACGAGTAGATCTCGTGCTGCTGCGCGTCGGTCGGGTGCAGCTCGTCCCACACATCCGCCCCGCGCCCCGACGGGCGCAGCCGCGTGATCCGCAGCTGGGCGCCGAACCGGTCGGCGATCGCCTTGAAGTCGTCCAGCTGCGACACGTTCTGCCGGGTCATCACCACCGAGATCTTGAAGTCCTCCATCCCAGCGGCGGACAGGTTCTCCAGCGCGCGCATCGCCATGTCGAACGAGCCCGGGCCGCGCACGGCGTCGTTCACTTCACGCGTCGCGCCGTCCAGGGAGATCTGCACGTCCACGTAGTCGGTGGCCGCCAGCCGCGCGGCGCGCTTGCGGTCGATGCGCAGGCCGTTGGTGGAGAACTTGACGCCCACCTGGTGCTCGACGGCGTAGTCCAGCAGCTCCCAGAAGTCCGGGCGCACCGTCGGCTCGCCGCCGCCGACGTTGACGTAGAACACCTGCATCCGCTGCAGCTCGTCGATCACGGCCTTCATCTCGGCCGTGCTCAGCTCGCGCGGATCGCGCCGCCCGGACGACGAAAGGCAGTGCTCGCAGGCCAGGTTGCAGGCGTAGGTCCACTCCCAGGTCAGGCAGATCGGGGCGGCCAGCCCGCCCTTGAACTGCTCCACCAGCGAGGGAACGGGCGCCGGTTCGACAGCAGTCACCTTCGACTCCACTCGTTCGGGCAGCACCGGTGCTTTCGCGCGAAACCGGCGCCTTCGGTGCGGGGCCGCGGCGTTTTCGCGCGAAAACGCCGCCTTCCGTCTCTTTCTAAGCGGCGGTAGCCGCTTGCGGTGCGGGACTCACCTTGCACCGCCGCGGGTTCTCAGACGTCGTCCTCGCGAGGACAGCCCCGACGTGGTGTATTGGACATACATGAGTCGGGGATCCCACAGCGAGGCGGCGTCTGAGGTTCCGCCACCCGCACCGCTACGCAAACCACTTTCGAAACACTCCTGAGCTCAGCGGGGGCGGATCATGTCGGTGGCCGCCAGCGAGGCCAGCGCCCGCCGGAACGACGCGCGGCGCGCCTCCGGGACGGCCTGCAGCACGTCCTCGACGGTGGCATGGTCACCGAGACCCCGCACGAGGTCCACCAGCTCGGGAACTTTCAGGAACGACAGCTTGCGGTTGCCGAAGTGGTACGCGAGCGCCCCGAACGGCTCGGGGCGCAGCGCGACCTGCGGATTCAACCGATAGCCCTGGCTCGTGTCGAACTCCGCCGCGGTGGTCATCAGTAGACCCCGCACATCCCGTCGATCGAGACCTCTTCGACCAGCAGTTCCTCTTCGACCGCCGGTTCGGCGGCGGCAGTGCCCAAATCGTGCTGTTCGTCAGCCATGCGATGCTCCTCATCGAGCGGGCCGACCGCGGTCGGCCACCGGCCACTTGTCGGCCACCGTATTTGCACCGAGTGCATTTTGGAAGACCTGGAGACGCATCCGTTGGGGCAGAACACGATCGGCTCAATCCCGCGACCCGGCGGTCGACGGCGGGTGACCACCGCCGCCGAGCTGGAGCAGGTCGCGTTCGAGCTCTTCGACGAGCAGGGTTTTGAGCACACCACCATCACCGACATCGCGCGCGCGGCGGGCATAGCGCGCCGGACGTTCTTCCACTACTTCCCGTCGAAGAACGACATCCCGTGGGGCGACTTCGACGGCGAGCTCGACCGGATGCGCGCGGATCTCCGCGCCGCGCCGCCGGAAAGCCCGCTGATGGACGCGATCCGGCACTGCCTCGTCGAGTTCAACCGGGTCGCCCCGGAGCAGGTTCCGGCGCACCGCCGCCGGATGCGGCTCATCCTCGGGATTCCCGCGCTGCAGGCCCACTCGACGCTGCGGTTCCGGGCCTGGCGGCAGGTGGTGGCGGAGTTCGTCGGCGACCGCCTGGGCGAACCCGCGGACGGCCTCGCGCCGCAGGCCATCGCCCACGCGACGCTCGGCGTCGCCGTCGCGGCCTACGAACAATGGCTGGACAGCGAGGATTCCGACCTCAGCGAGCTGCTCGACGCCGCGATGCGGGAGCTGGCGGCCGGATTCGGTGCGACGGCCCGGCCGGACGCCACGCGGTGACGCCCGGCCGGCCGGCGATCAGTAGTCGGCGTCGCCGTAGATGACCATGCCGCGCAGGTTCTTGCCGTCGCGCATGTCCTGGTAGGCGGCGTTGATGTCCTCCAACCGGTAGGTGCTGGTGATCAGCTCGTCGAGCTTCAACGTGCCGTGCCGGTAGAGCTCCAGCAGCCGCGGGATCTGGGTGCGCGGGCTGACGCCGCCGAAGATGGCGCCCTGCACGCGCTTCTGCAGCAGGGTCAGCTCGAACAGGCTCACCGAGGCGTCGATCTGCTGGTAGTGGCCCATGCCGACGACCACGACCTGGCCGCCCTTGGCCGTCATGCTCAGCGCCGGCTGCAGGTCCTCGCCCCCGACCACGCCCTTGGTCAGGATGACGGTGTTGGCGTTCTGCCCCCAGGTCAGCTCGCCGACCGGGCCCGCCGCGTCGGCCATCGACTCGAAGGCGTGCGTGGCGCCGAGTTCCAGCGCCTTCTCCCGCTTGAACGCCACCGGGTCGACCGCGATCACGTAGCGCGCCCCGGCGGCCGCCGCGCCCTGCACCGAGTTGATGCCGACGCCGCCGACGCCCACGACCACCACGGTGTCGCCGGCGCGGGTGTTGCCGACCTCGGTCGCCGAACCCCAGCCGGTGGACACGCCGCAGCCCAGCAGCGCGGCCTTGTCCAGCGGGACGTCGTCCTCGATCTTGATCACCGACGCCTGGTTGACGGTCACGTACGGGGCGAAGGTGCCGAGCAGGCACATCGGCACCATCGGCTTGCCGCGCAGCGACAACCGGTGCGTGCCATCGGAAATCGCCTTGCCGGTCATCAGGCTGCCGCCCGCGTCGCAGAGGTTCTGCATCCCGCGCGCGCACGCCCGGCACGACCCGCAGCCGGGGATGAACGCCAGCACGACGTGGTCGCCCTCTTCGATGCCGGTGACGTCGGGCCCGACCTTCGTGACCACGCCGGCGCCCTCGTGCCCGCCCACCGCCGGGTAGAACGCGACCGGGCTCGCGCCGGTGCGCAGGTGCTCGTCGGAATGGCACAGCCCCGAGGCCGCCAGCCGCACCTGCACCTCGCCGGCCACCGGGTCACCCAGGTCGATCTCCTCGATTTCCCAGTCCTCGCCGGGACCGTGCAGCACCGCAGCCTTGGTCTTCATGTCCCACTCCTCGTCGAATGGCGTTCAAGGTCACATATGGCCACCCGAGCATGGAAAATCCGGGGAACGCCGTCAAGGGGCGATCAACAGGAGCGGAACTAGCTTGCGCCGAAAGGGGATTCCCAAGAGGCTGTTTCGGAATGCGGCGTCAGCCGCATGCGATGAGGGACTCAGCAAGCACCGCCGCGGGTTCTCAGACGTCGTCTGGCGAGGACAGCCCCGAAGCCGCGTATTGGACATACATAAATCGGGGATCCCGGAGTCCAGACGGCGTCTGAGGTTCCGCTACCCGCACCGCCACGCAAACCCATTCTGAAGCCATTCCTAACTCGGGTTGTCGCGGACGACGAGCACCGGGCACGGCGAGTGGTGGATCAGCTTGTGGCTCGTCGAGCCCAGGTGGGCTCCCGCGACGCCGCCCCGGCCGCGCGCGCCCACCACGACCAGCTGGGCCTCCGCGGCGCGGGCGAGCAGTTCCCCGGTGGGCGATCCGCGACCGACGAACCGCCGCACCTCGACGTCGGGGAACCGCTCGGCCCAGCCCGCCAGGGCCTCGGCGACGAACCGCTGCTCGTTCTCGCTGACCTCCTCCTCGGGCAGCCGCGCCCGCAGCCACCTGAGGTCGATCCCGACCACTTCCCAGGCGTGCACGACGTGCACCGGCACCGCCCGGGACGCCGCCACCGCGAAGGCGTGCGCCAGCACCTGCTCGGAGGACCGGGCATCGTCCACCCCGGCCACCACCGGGCCGGTCACCGGGAAGGTCAGCGGCTCACCGGTGTCCGGCACGACGGCCACCGAGCAGCGCGCGTGCGCGGCGGCCTTCACCGCGACCGCCCCGGCCAGCAGGCCGGTGAACCCGCCGAACCCGCGGTCCCCGACCACCAGGAGCCCGGCCTGCTCGGACTCCGCGATGAGCACCTTCTCCGCCGTGCCCCGCACGGCCGCGGCGTCGATGGGCACCTCGGGTTCCTGCTCCCGCGCGGCGTCCGTGCCCGCCGCGAGCCAGCGGGCGACCTCGTCGCGGAGGTGGTGCTCCTTCGCCCGGAGCGAATCCGCCGGCACCGGCTGCGCGGCCGCGTCCGCGTAGACGATCCGCAGGCCGACCCGCCGGCGCACCGCCTCCCGCGCCGCCCAGCGCGCGGCGTTGCGCGCGACCGCCGAGCCGTCCACGCCCACGACCACAGGTCCGCCGTCCATCTCAGCCTCCCGGTGCCTGTCGCGTCACGACACCAGGGTGGTCCAGGAGTCCTCGGCTCGCGCGCTCAGCGAGTCGGCATGCGCCCAGCGACGAACAGCTCGGTGTTGCGGTCGCCGGGCTCGCCGAGCTGCGCGAGGTCGGTGTGCGGGTCGTTGAACGACAGTTCCCGGTACAGCGAGGCGAGCCCCGCCGGCGAGCGGTCGTCGTAGTCGGCCTGGTACGGGCTGTCGGCCTCGATCAGCGTGGTGAACAGCGACAGCGTGCCGTCGCCGTTGTCGACCAGCTCGATGACGCGGGCGAGCTGCGGGAAGTCCACATGGGACGCCGTGTTGATCTCCCAGAACCCGCACGCCGGATCGTCGGCGTGGTGCGGCGTGATCGCGTTGCGGTGGGTGTGCCCGTTGACCCAGGCCAGCACGTTGGGGAAGCGCTTGAGCAGCCGCACCACCGCGTTGCCGCTCTTGCGGATCTCGCCGGGCCTGCGGAAGTCCGGCAGCAGCGCCGTCATCGACGCGCTGGTGTGGTGGCTGAACAGCACGAAGAGCTCGTCGGAGGCGGACTGCCGCTGCTTGCGCCCGAAGGCGTCGTAGTACTCCGAACTGCCGCGCGTGAGCACCTCTTCCAGCCACTGGTACTGGGCGAGCCCGAGGGAGCCTTCGGCGAAGCCGGCGGTGTTCGTGCTGTCCAGGCTGATGCCGGTGACGCCGGGCGCGATCGGGAAGGTGTAGTACGGCTCGGTGTGGTCGGCGTCGAAGCCGTGGCCGACCGGCCCCGGCCCGGTGTTGGCCGGATCCAGGTGGGCCTGGATGAACTCCTCGGTCTTGAACGGCCTGCGGCGCTCGTCGGGCGTGACGGTGCGGATGATGCCGCTGCGGGTTTCCACCGCCAGCGCCGACCGCTGCCGGTCGCCGCGCAGGAGGGCGGCGACCTCGCGGGTCTCGCGCTCGTCCCGGCCGATGATCTTGCGCGAGCCGGTGTACCAGTTGTGCAGGCCCGGGATCAGCTTGTCCGGCACCGTCCCGACGACGGCGTTGTCGTGGTTGCCGAAGACCGCGTACCACGGGATGCGCAGCCCGGGGCTGTCGAACGGCCGGAGCGCGTCCGCGAAGAACCCGTCCAGCACCGGGAAACCGAGCTCGCGGAACCGGTCCGCGACGCCGCCTTCGGGATGCCAGTACAGCGGGTCGCCGGAGTTCTGCACGCCCTCGTAGTTGCCGGGGTCGCCGGTGTTCTGCGCCAGTCGCCCGCCGTTGAGCACCGCGAAGTACCAGTCGAGCTCGGCCCGCTCGTGGTTGTCGGTGCTGTCGCCGGTGGTGATCACGAAGTCCAGCGGCCGGCCGGTGACCGGCCCGCCCGGCAGGGCGTTGACCCGCTGCACCAGGTGCGCCGCGGCCAGCGCGCCGAGCGTCTCCTGCGGGCGCCACGCCCCGCCCGTCAGCGGGTGCACGTACTCGAACCGCGCCGGGCTCTGCGCGTCCACCAGGTGCAGGTCGGTGAACTGGACGAAGGAGGCGATCGGCACCCTGCGGTCGTCCCGGCCCGCGCGACCCTCGACCAGGTCGGTGCGCACCACCTGCGACCAGCCCGGGCCGGCCACCAAGCGCCGGTAGCCGCTGCCCGGCGCGGCGACGGCCGTGCGCTGCAACGTCGTCCCGGCGGCGTTGACCACCCTCGGGTCGGCGCCTCTGGCGAGCGCCGGACCGGCGCCGAGCAAGCCGCTGCCGAGGACGGTTCCGGTGATGCCCGCGGCCCGGAGGAAACCGCGCCTGCTCATCGCTGCCATGTTTAGTTCCCAGTCCGTGCGTCCCTGATCAACCAACTGATCAGAAAATCTTTCATGTTTGCCGGACGCAGCACACCCCCGAGCAGGTGACGATCAGGAGAACGAGACCCGACGAATCGACCACCCGGGCCGCTCAGTCCACATCGGCCGGTCCCGGTCGTGAGCGCGAGGACCGGCTCTTACCGCTCACGCCCCCCTGCCCCGGCCCGCCGAGCAGCGGGAACCGGGCGAGCGCGGGTCGCGTCCCAACCGGCGCGCGGTCGACGAGAACGATCGCTTCACCTGGCACATCGAGGAGGCGTTGCGGAACTCGGACGTGGACGAGATCGGGCTGCTGAAGGTGACGCGGGTCGGCGGACCTCCGGCGGAAGGCGCCGTGGAGCACGAGGGCCAGACCATCAGCGCCGACGACGTCGCGGTGTGCATGACGGTCAACGCCACCACCGTCGGCGAAGCGGGCTCTTCGTCGCCGTACCTATTCGCACGCGCTCTCGGCCACCGTCGCCGACGGATCCTGCTGAGCTTCAGACCAGCGGGCGGCCCGTCCTGATCCGGCGCCGCAGGTCCCAGAGGATGAGGTTGAACGGGAACCGGCGCGCCACCGGCGGCACCCGTCGCACGATCGCTGCCAGCGCCGACATCAGCGCGTCGAACCGGCGCTGATCCCGGCCGTTCCACGGCAGCCGCATCTCCGCGCGGAACCGCTCCGGCAGGAAGCCGGTGGTCACGAACCTGTTGAAGCGACCGAAGAGCAGCGCCACCGGGCGCGGCAGCCAGGCCAGCATCGTCACGTCGTAGAGGTAGGCGCGCACGGCGTCGTCGATCGAGATGCGGTCCAGCGACTCGGCCCAGTACTCCTCGAAGGCGGCCCGGTCCGGCGGCCACGCCTGCGCCGGCACCTGCAGGGTCGTGCCCAGCACCGCGCCCTCCCGGTAGAAGGCCTCCGCCGTGGCGGCGTCGGGCTCGCCGAAGAAGATCCGGTAGTTGTCCTCGAAGCCCTTGTACAGGCAGGCCGCGACCCACAGCTGCAGGTCCGGGTCGAAGGCGTTGTAGGCGACCGGGCTGGAATCCGTCGAGCGCACCTGCGCGTGCGCCCGGTTCACCCCGCGCCGGAACAGCTCCCTCTCCCGGTCGGTGCCCATCGCCGCGACCACCAGGTAGGCCAGGGTCGTGCGGGTCCGCTTCACCGGGTGCCGGAACAGCTGGCCGGATTCGACCCTGCTCTCCACCACGCCGTGCCCCACCCCGGGGCGGGCCAGCTGCATGATCACGTTCGCGTTGCCGGCCAGCAGGCCGACGCCGAGCACCGCGTCCTCGATCCGCCTGACCTTCGTCGCCGAAACAGCCACCGCCGCCACCCTCCGCACCGAGGCCCATTCTGCACACGGCCGTTCCCAGATAGGGAACAGCGGCCCCGGCGATCTGTCAAGATGAGCGGATGAGCACGTCTCCACTGCGGGTCTACGGCGGAGTGCAGGGCGATGACCGCCAGGCCGAGCGCCGGGCGCAGTTCATCGAGGCCGGACTGGACCTGCTCGGAGCGCAGGGCGACAGCCCGACCCTGACGGTGCGCGGGGCGTGCCAGCGGGCGGGCCTGGCGACGCGCTACTTCTACGAGAGCTTCGCCGACCGCGACGCGCTGGCGGCGGCGGTGTACGACCACGTCGTCGACGACCTCGCCACGACGACGCTCGACGCGGTCACGTCGGCGGCACAGGGCGAACGGGCCAAGGTCCGGGCGGGACTGGAGAACATCGTCCGCACGATCGCCCACGACCCGAGGCGCGGCCGGCTGCTGTTCTCGATCTCGCTGTCCAGTCCCCTGCTGGCGCAGCGCCGTCTGGACTCCTCAAGGCTGTTCGCCGCCCTGCTGGGCGGTCAGGCGAAGGACTTCTACGGCATCACCGAAACCCCGCACCTCGAACTCACGACGCACTTCATCGTGGGCGGCCTGGCCCAGACCCTGACGGCCTGGCTGGACGGCACCCTGGACGTCGACGAACCCCACCTCATCGACCACTGCACCGAGATCTTCCTGGCCATAGCGGCAGGATTCACCACCTGACCACCGAAATCCCACTCCCCCGGCGCCCGGACCCCCGCTCCCCCGGGCACCCGGACCCCGAGGCCGTACCGCAATTTCCATTGAGCCTTTTTCATCCTGGTCAGCCCGCAACCGCGGGTCGCAAAGCCGCACGTCGATGAGGTGTCGCATGCGCCGCAGGCGCATAACCCACCTACGACACCCGCACCGCCGCGGGTTCTCAGAGGCTCCCTGGCGAGGACGGCCCCTCCGCCGTGTATTGGACATACATCAGAAGGGGCACCCACAGACCAGGGAGCCTCTGAGGTTCCGCCACCCGCACCGCCATCCAAATTGAGGCTGGAAAAACCTCATTGAAAACGAACCTTCGATTTCAATGGAAATTGCGGACCCACCGGGGCGTGAGGACCTGTGGTCAGGCGTGGTCGGTGATGTCGAGGGCCGTGCGGACGATCGTGTCCGCGTCCAGGCCGTGGTAGCGGTAGACGTCTTCCAGGGAACCCGACTGGCCGAAGTTCGTGACGCCGAGGTGGGCCGCCCGGACCCGGTTGATCCCCGCCAGGAACGCCAGCGCGTGCGGGTGTCCATCTAGGACGGTCACCAGCGGCGTCGCCCGGTGCGCCGGGAAGACCTGGTCCAAGGTGCCCGCAGAGCCACCGGCCCCTTGGCGCGCCCGCAACGCCTCGAACAGCAGGCCCGGGCTGGTCACGCACACCACGTCCGCGCCGACGCCCTGCGCTTCGAGCCGGTCGGCGGCCGCCAGTGCTTCGGGCACCAGCGCGCCCATCGCCGCCAACGTCACCTCCGACGCCTCGTGGCGGCGCAGCGGGTACGCGCCGCCGATCGCCAGGCGGCGACGGCGTTCGCGGGCCGCCGGGTCGGCGGGCACCGCCGCGAGCGTCTGGTCGACCGGCCGGGTCGACAGGCGCAGGTAGGCGGATCCGCCGTCGGGCCTGCCGAGTCGGGCCAGCGACGCCAGCAGGCACCACTCGGTGTCGATGGCGAACGCCGGCTCGTAGCTGGTCAGGCCCGGCTGTTCCAGGCCGATCGACGGCGTGATCACGGACTGGTGCGCGCCGCCCTCCGGCGCGAGGCTGACGCCAGAGGGCGTGCCCACCAGGATCGACTGGCCGCCCGCGTACATCCCGAACGACCACGGTTCCAGCGCGCGCCCGACGAAGCAGTCGTAGACCACGCCGATCGGCAGCAGCGGCTGGCCCCAGCGGCTCCAGGTGGCGCCGAGCTCGCCCAGCAGCCCGACCAGGTTCGTCTCGGCGATGCCGAGTTCGATGTGCTGACCGGCCGGGCGTTCCCGCCAGTGCAGGATGGTCTCGGCGTCGTCGGCGAACCAGTCCACCCGTTCGGTCGGCGACCACACGCCGACCTTGTTCAGCCAGCCGCCCAGGTTCGTCGACGAGCTGACGTCCGGTGCCAGCGTCACGATCCGCGCCGCGGCGTCCGGCGCGCCGCGCGTCAGGTCCAGCAGCGCGCGGCCGAGCGCGGCCTGCGTGGTCGTGGTGCCGGTCGGCGTCCGCCCGATGTCCGCCGGCAGCTCCGGCGGCGACACCTGCGGGCGCTCACGGCGGCGCAGGCGCGCGGCGGCGTCGGAGCACCGCTGCCCCGCCGGGCTGCCGGCCTCGAAGCGGTGCCACGGGTCGTTCAGGTCGGCTCCGACGTTCTCGGCGAGCTGCTGCATCTGCTCCGCGCTCAGCAGCGAGCCGTGGTTCTGCGGGTGGCCCTCGCTGGCCAGGCCGTATCCCTTGACGGTGTAAGCGAAGATGACGGTCGGCCGGGTGTCGTCGATGGCCCGGAACGCGCCGTCCAGCGCCGCCAGGTCGTGCCCGCCGAGGTTGCGGATCGCCGCGGTCAGCGCCTCGTCGTCCACATCGGACAGCAGCCGGGCGATCTCCCCGCCGTCGGCGCCGGGCAGCCGCTCGCGCAGCTGTTGCGGCGTGCAGCGCAGCAACCGCTGGTACTCCGGGTTGCTCATGCCGTCGATGCGCGCCCGCAGCGCCTCGCCGCCCGGCCGGGCGAACAGCTCTTCCAGCAGCCGCCCGTACTTCAGGGTGAGCACCTGCCAGCCGGCGGCGGCGAACATGCCCTGCAGGCGGTTGGCCGCGATGTTCGGCACGACCCGGTCCAGGGACTGGCGGTTGAGGTCGACGATCCAGACGACCTCGCCGAGGTCGGCGACGGTCGGATCCATGATCGCTTCCCAGCACGCGCCCTCGTCCAGCTCCGCGTCGCCGAGCAGCGAGTACTGCCGCCCGGTGCCCGCGCCGCCGACGTGGCTGTCGACGTAGCGGCGGGCCACCGCGCCCCAGATCGGGGCGGTGGCGCCGAGTCCGACCGAGCCCGTCGAGTAGTCCGCGGGGTCGGGGTCCTTGGTGCGGCTCGGGTAGCTCTGCAGGCCGCCGAACTCGCGCAGCGTGGTCAGGTGCGACTCGTCGAGCTCGCCGAGCAGGTAGTTGATCGCGTGCAGCACCGGCGACGCGTGCGGCTTCACCGAGACCCGGTCCGCCGCGGTCAGGTGCTCGAAGTACAGCGACGTCATGATCGACACCATCGAGGCGCAGGACGCCTGGTGCCCGCCGACCTTGAGCCCCGACGCGTTGGGCCGCACCCGGTTGGCGTGGTCGATGATCGCGGCCGACAACCACAGCACCCGCTGCTCGACCTCGCGCAGGGATTCGGCCGTCGCCGCCTGGACCGGTGCCGCGCTGGTCATCGCGCCTCCTCGGGAAAGTTGCCACATTGCTTCGACGAGAACACCAAGAGCACAATCACTGCACAAGTTCTGGACCCTATTTTGCGCATTCTGCACCGGCACGGCTCGGTGCGAGCCAACGGAGGTGAGCATTGTGCCCAGCGCCGACACGCTCGACGAGGTGGACATCCGGCTGCTGCTGGCGCTGCGGGAGGAGCCGCGCGCGACGGTGGTCGCGCTGGCCGAACGCGTCGGGCTGTCCCGCAACACGGTGCAGGCCCGGCTCGCCAAGCTGGAGCCCAGGCTCGGGTCGTTCGAGCGGCGCATCGACCCGGCCTCGCTCGGCCACCCGCTGACCGCGTTCATCACCGTGCAGGTCACCCAGCAGATGCTCGGCGAGCTCGCCGAGTCGATGGCGCAGATCCCGGAGGTCGTCGAGGTCTTCGGCCTCACCGGCGCGGCCGACCTGCTGGTGCGGGTGGTCGCGGTGGACGCCGACGACCTGTACCGGATCGCCGGGCAGGTCCTGGCGACACCCGGAGTGGAGCGCACCAACTTCGCGCTGGCGATGCGCAGCATGGTCGACTTCCGCCTGACCCCGCTGCTGCGCAAGGCCCTCGCCGAACGCGAGCAGGAGTAGCCGAGTTTCGCCTGGTCAGGACCCGTGCGCACTTCTTGCTGCCATAGCGACACAAAGTACGCACGGGCCTCACCTGGCGGAACGTGCAGCGGACCCGGAGCTACCGGTCAACAGATTCCGGCGCTGCTCGGGCGATCTCGGCCCGGACGCCGAGGAGGCGGACCGGGCGGTCCAGCGGGAACCGGCCGAGGGCCGTCTGGGCCGCGCCGTCGATGGCCCCGGCGTCGCGGGTCGGGGCCGGGAGGGACACGCCGTGGGTGTGGGTGGCGAAGCGGGAATCCCGCACCTTCACGACGACGCGGCGGGCCAGGACGTCCTCGGCCGCGAGGTCGTCCGAGACGACGCGCGAGAGGCGGGTGATCTCCGAGCGCATCTCGGCCTCGTCGCGCAGGTCCTGCTGGAAGGTGACCTCCCGGCCGTGCGAGCGGGCCTGGTAGGGCTCGTCGGTGACCGGGGTCGAGTCGTAGCCGTGCGCGAGCGCGACGAGCCACGGCCCGATGTTGGGGCCGAATTCGCCCGCGAGGTCCGCCATCGCGGTCCGCGCCAGGTCGCCGACCGTGGCGATGCCGCGCGCGGCGAGCTTCTTCGCCGTCTTCGCGCCGACGCCCCACAGCGCTTCCGGCGGCCGGTGCGCCATCACCTCGACCCAGTTGGACATGTCCAGCCGGAACACCCCGGCGGGCTTGGCCAACCCGGAAGCCAGCTTCGCGCGGAGCTTGTTGTCGCCGATGCCCACCGAGCACGCCAGCGCGGTGCGTTCCCGCACGTGCTGCTGCACCGATCGCGCGGTCAGCTCGGCGTCCTCGGTGTCGACCAGCATGAAAGCCTCGTCCCACCCGGCGACCTCCAGGATGCCGCCGACCTCCCGCAGCGCCCCCATCACGTCGGCGGACGCGGCGAGGTAGGTCTCGCGGTCGGCGGGCAGGAACACCGCCTCCGGGCAGCGGGCCGCCGCAGTGCGCAGCGGCGTGCCGGAGCGAACCCCGAACTCGCGGGCCTCGTAGGACGCCCCGGCCACGACGCCGCGCTGCTTCGGGTCGCCGGAGCCGCCGACGAGCACCGGCCGCCCGCGAAGCTCGGGATGGCGCAACAGCTCTACGGCGACGATGAATTGATCGAGATCCACGTGCAGCACGACCCGTTCCACGCTGCCAGCATCGACGCGTTCCGGGATTTGCGCCAGAGCTGACCGCAGGGGATTCACCATCCACATCGGACACCTCCGTCGCGCGCGCCGGGGCGGGTGCGCGACACTGGTGGCGTGAGCAAGCGAAGCGCCGGCATCCTGCTGTTCAAGGTCGAGGACGGATCTCCGCAGGTCCTCGTGGTGCATCCGGGCGGCCCGTTCTGGCGGAAGAAGGACGCCGGCGCCTGGTCCATCCCGAAGGGCGAGCACGAGCCCGACGAGGACGCGCGGTCGGCGGCGGTCCGGGAGTTCGCCGAGGAGACCGGCATGCCGCTGACCGACCGCGAGCTGTCGCCGCTGGGCGAGGTGAAGCAGCGCAACGGCAAGCTCGTGACCGCCTGGGCCGTCGAGGGCGACTTCGATCCGACCGCGTTGCGCAGCAACGAGTTCGAGGTGGAGTGGCCGCCGAAGTCGGGCCACCGCCAGAGCTTCCCGGAGGTCGACCGGGCCCTGTGGTGCGATCCGGACACCGCCCGCGAGAAGCTCAACGCCGCCCAGGCCGAGTTCGTCGACCGCCTGCTCGACCTGCTGCGCACCGCCGGCCGCCTGTCGCGATAACCCGTTGACGACGAGGCCGCGAATCGGCAGGCTTCTCGGCAACGCGGTCGAGAGGCGCTGCGACGGGCCGTGCCCGCCACGCTTGGCCGCCGACGCGAAGGGACACAAGGGCGCCTCCTGACCGAGGAGGTGCGTCATCATGTTCATCGCGCCAGGCGAGATCGCCGCTCTCATCAGCTACCCGGTGAAGGGATGCGCGGGAATCGCGACGAGCGGTTCCGCGCTGACCCCGGCCGGGCTCGAACATGACCGCGCGTTCATGGTCGTCGACCTCGACGGCACCTACCGGACCCAGCGCAGACATCCCCGGCTCGCGGTGGCTCAGCCCCGGGTCGACGGGGATCTGATGACCCTCTCGGCGCCGGGAACCGACCCGCTGACCGTCGCCGTGAACAGCACCGGTGCGCGCCGCCCGGTCGACCTGTTCGGCGCCCCGCACCTGGGCATCGATCAGGGGGACGCCGCCGCGGAGTGGTTCTCCGACCTGCTCGGCGCGCCGAGCAGGCTGGTGCGGGTCCCGCCCGAGCACGACCGCGTGACCGACGGCGCGACCCCCGGGACGTCCGGCTACGCCGACAGCTGCCCCGTGCACCTGATCTCCACGGCATCGCTGGACCTGCTCGACGAACGGCTGGCCGAGGACGGTTCGGGGCCGCTGCCGATGAACCGGTTCCGGCCCAACATCGTGATCAGCGGCTGGGACGAACCGCACACCGAAGACCTGGTGCGCACGATCTCGATCGGCGAAGCGGCGCTGGGTTACGCCAAACTCGCGATCCGCTGCGCCGTCACGACCGTGGACCAGGAGACCGGTCGCCGAGCCGGCCCGCAGCCGCTGCGCACCCTCGCCCGGTACCGGCGGGCGGATGCGGGAATCGCCTTCGGCACCAAGTTCGCGGTCGTGCGACCAGGCAGGTTGTCCGTCGGCGACAAGGTCGTCGTCGAATCCTGGGGTGCAGCCGAGATCTAGCTCGTGGCCGCCGTGGAGCCGTTCCCCGCCGGGGCGAGGGCGAGGCCGGCGAGGCCGGTGGACGACACCACGCCCCGGAAGAGGGCCAGCGCCTCCGCTCGTTCGGCCTCCGGGGCGCGGTTCTCCAGC
This sequence comes from Saccharopolyspora sp. NPDC003752, assembly GCF_053605825.1. Taxonomy (NCBI): domain Bacteria; kingdom Bacillati; phylum Actinomycetota; class Actinomycetes; order Pseudonocardiales; family Pseudonocardiaceae; genus Saccharopolyspora; species Saccharopolyspora sp. NPDC003752. The sequence goes on from NZ_JBSGJZ010000022.1 coordinate 27,151, forward strand.
ACCTGCGCGGCCGGGACGGCGAGGTCCTCCAGGGCGCGCACGCACCGGTAGTAGGCCAGGCGGTGCGGGTCGATGTCCACCGGCCCGTACCCGGCGAAGAACCACTGCTGCTCCTGCCGGCCGACCGGCGCGAACGGCAGCAGCACACCGCCGATCACGAACAGGAGATCGCGTTCGCGCGGGGCGAGGACCGCGTCGTCCCAGTCGATCAGGGACACGTCCACACCGCGCAGCAGCAGGTTCCCCAGGTGCGGATCGCCGTGGCAGACGACCTCGGGCGCGTACTGGGCGCGGAGCTTCCGCCCCAGCGCATCGGCGTGCGTCAGCAGCGCCGCGATGCGGTCCGCCGCCGAGCGCCACTCCGCGGCCAGGGAGCGGACGAGAGGGTCGTCCGGGAGTTCGCCGGAGGTGCACTCGCCGTGGAGCACGCGCACCGCCGATGCCCAGCGCTCGTGCGTGTGTTCCTCGCGCGGCAGCGACTCCGGCGCCTCCGCCACGGGCATGGCGTGCACCTGCGCGAGCATTGCCCCATAAGCCTCCCAGTGCTCTGCCGTCATCCCGCCGTCCAGCGCGCCCTCGTCGGACGCCCACGGCGCCAGGGACAGCCGGCGCCCCGCGCGCTCGCTCCACAACCCGCCGCTACGCGTCGGCACCGGCCCGGCGACGCCCGGCACTCCGCGCCCGGCGAGCCACGCCGACACCGCCAGCCCCGCCGTCGTGCCGCCGCCGCTCCACTTGACCGCGTACCGCTCCCCCGCCGCGGAAGTCCCGCGCCCGACTTCGGCCGCCACGTCCGCACCGCTGCCCACCGGATCGATCGCCACGAGGTCGATGCCGAAGTCTTCCCGGACCCACGCCCGCAGGCGCTCAGCAGCGGCGATGTCGGACATGACCGCACCTAACCACGCGAACCCGGCGTCGCGCCAACGAATTTCGCCGATCGAGCACCGCCGCCAGCGCATAATGACGAGAATGACGGTTGCGGAACTGCACGCCGAATTCGACGCCCTGCGCCCCGACGAGCTGCGGCGGCGCCGCTCCCAGAAGTGGGCCCTGGTCGATCCCGACGTCCTGCCCGCCTGGATCGCCGAGATGGACTACCCGCTGTGCCCGGTGGCCCGCGATGTGCTGCTGGAGCTGGTCGAGCGCGCCGACTTCGGCTACCCGGTGATCGACGAGCACCTCGCGGCGTTCGCGGATTGGGTTGCGCGGGAACAGGATTGGCGCGTCGATCCCGCACTGGTCTCACCCGTCGCCGACGTGCTGGCCGGGCTGGAGGCGGCGGTGCGCCGCCTGACCGCGCCCGGCGACGGCATCGTGTTGCTGACCCCGGCCTATCCGCCGCTCCTGGGCCTGCTCGACCACCTCGGCCGGCCGGTCCGGGAATGCCCGCTGCTCGATGCCGAGGACGGCTGGCGGATCGACTTCGACGCCGTCGCCGACGCGCTCGCCACCGGCGCGAAGGCGGTGCTGCTGTGCCACCCGCACAACCCGACGGGCCGGATCTGGTCGCGCGACGAACTGCGGACGCTCGCGGAAATCACCGACCGGCACGGGGCTTTCGTGATCAGCGACGAGGTCCACGCGCCGCTGCGCGCGAGCGATCAGGACTTCGTCCCCTTCGCCGCCGTCGGCGACCGGGCCGTCACGGTGACCAGCGCGTCCAAGGGGTGGAACGTCCCGGGGCTCAAGTCCGCGGTGCTGGTGTGCCAGGAATCGACGAAGCACCTCCTCGACCTCATCCCGCCGCACGAGAAGATGCGCGCCCCGGCAGCAGGGCTGGCCGTGGCGACCGCCCTGTGGCGGGACGACGGCGGCTGGCTGACCGCGGTGCGCAGCTACCTGGACCGCACGCGCGACCGGTTGCAGGAGTGGGCGGGCGAGCGCTCGCGGGTCCGGGTGCACCGCGGGCAGGCGGGGTTCCTGGCCTGGCTGGACGTCCGCGAGCTCGGGCCGGAACCGGCGGAGGTGCTGCTGCGGGACGCCCGGGTCCGGGTCAACTCCGGAACGAACTACGCCCCGCCCGGCTCGACGGCCGGACGGGGCTTCGTCCGCTTCAACCACGCGACCTCGCTGCCGCTGCTGGACGAGCTGCTCGCGCGGTTGGGTTCAGTGCTCGATTGACGTCTCGCGGGTCTCCCTGGAGATGATCAGCGCGATCAGCGTGATGGCGCCCATCGCCGCCAGGTAGACGCCGACCCAGCCCAGTCCGTAGGAGCTGGCCAGCCAGGTCGCGATGTACGGGGCGACCGAGGCGCCCAGCAGGCTGGCCAGGTTGTAGGACACCGACGCGCCGGTGTAGCGCACCGCGGTCGGGAACAGCTCCGGCAGCACCGCGCCCATCGGCCCGAACGTCATGCCCATCAGGCCGAGCCCGGCGATCAGGAACGTCACCGTGGCCACGCCGGAGTCAGCGCCGAACCACGGGCCCAGCAGCAGGCCGAACACGATGATCGCGACGGTGGTGATGATCAGCGTGGGACGCCGCCCGTAGCGGTCGGCCAGCCAGCCGGCCAGCGGGACCGTCAGGCCGAAGAACACCACGCCGACCAGCAGCATGACCAGGAACTGCGAGCGCTCGTAGCCCAGGCCGGTCTTGGCCGTGCCGTAGGACAGCGAGAACACCGTCATCAGGTAGAACAGCACGTAGGTGGCCAGCATGATGAACGTGCCGAGCACCAGCGCCTTGAGGTCGCTGCGGAAGACCTGCGCGAACGGCACCTTCGCGCGCTCGTTGCGCGCCACGACCTTCGCGAAGGCCGGGGTTTCGTGCATGCTCAGCCGCACCCACAGGCCGACCACGACCAGCACCGCCGACACCAGGAACGGCACGCGCCAGCCCCAGGACAGGAACGTCGCGTCGTCCATGAACTCCGACAGCAGCAGGAACAGGCCGTTGGCGAAGAAGAACCCGATCGGCGCGCCCAGCTGGGGGAAGGTGCCGAAGAAGGCCCGCTTGCCCGCGGGCGCGTTCTCGGTGGCCAGCAGCGCGGCGCCGCCCCACTCGCCGCCGAGGCCCAGGCCCTGGCCGAACCGGCACAGCGCCAGCAGCAGCGGCGCGACGACGCCGATCTGCTCGTAGCCGGGCAGCAGGCCGATCAGCACGGTCGAGATGCCCATCGTCAGCAGCGACGCGACGAGCGTGGACTTCCGGCCGATGCGGTCGCCGAAGTGCCCGAACAGCGCGGAGCCGACCGGGCGGGCGACGAAGGCGATCGCGAACGTCGCCAGCGACTGCAGGGTCGCGGCGGTGGGGTCGCCCGCCGGGAAGAACAGGCGCGGGAAGACCAGCACCGCGGCGGTCGCGTAGACGTAGAAGTCGTAGAACTCGATCGAGGTGCCTACGAGGCTGGCGAGCACGACCTGCCGGGTCGAGTTCCGCGGGGTGGGATCTCCCGATGCTCCGGAACCCCGCACTCCTGGTGCTGGGGCTTGGCCGACCGCCATGGCGCCGAAACCTTCCTCGTGACACGAATGGACGTCAGCACTCTAAACCTCGGCCGACCACTAGCCGAGACACGACTCCCGCATAGTGGGCATCCTCACGGCCGGTAACGATCTCCGGCCGTTCCTCCGACCGGATGATCAACGTACCGAGTAATCACGCGATCACGCAGTGAATTCCTAGAATCGACTGGTTTCGCACCGAAATCGGCCACCCGCGCGGTAGCGCAGAGGGAGTTGCGTCGTGTCCGCCGAAGCTGAACGCGAAGACCTGTCCGACCGCGGCACCCCGAGCCGGTTTCGCGGCGAGGAGCTGAAGTTCGTCGGGATGCCGATCGGCGGCATCGGCTGCGGACAGCTCTACCTGGGCGGCGACGGGCGCCTGTGGCTCTGGGACGTCGACAACCGCACCGCCCCGGCCAACATCAACGACCTGCACTTCACCCGCCCACCGCTGCCGAGCTCGCCGTTCGAGCACGGCTTCGCGGTGCGCGTCACCGACGGCGACGGCGAACGCGCCCGCTGGCTCGACGCGCGCGACTTCCCGGAGGTGACCTTCGCCGGGCGGCCACCTGCGGCGGAGGTCGACTACGCCGATCCGGGCGAGCCGGTGCGGATCGCGCTGAACGCCTGCTCGCCGTTCGTCCCGACCGAGATCGACGACAGCTCCTACCCCGCCGTGTTCCTCGACTACACCGCGACGAACACCGGGACGACCACGGCGGAGGTCGAGATCGCCGGGTTCCTGGCGAATCCCGTCTGCCTGACCAGCAGGCACACCCGGCCGCTCCGGCTGCGCTCCCGGGAGTTCGCCCTCGACGGCGCGGCCGGCGTGCAGTTCACCGCCGCCGACGCAGCGCCGGAGAACCCGGGTCGCGCCGACATCGTGCTGGAGGACTGGGAAAAGCCCGACTACGCGGGCTGGTCGGTGACCGGCGACGCGTTCGGCAGCGGCCCGGTCCGCACCCTCGACCGGCCCGGCTACCAGGGCGAGGCGGGCGCGTTCGGGATGCGGATGGCCGACTCGCACGCGAGCGCCCCCGGCACCGACGCGGGGGCGCGGGATCGCGCGACCGGTTCGCTGCGCAGCGAGCCGTTCCGGATCGAGCGCGACTACCTGCGGTTCCGCCTCAGCGGCGGCAACTACCCCGGCACGTGCTGCCTCAACGTCGTCGTGGGCGGCGCGGTCGTCGGCACCGCCACCGGCTCGTTCAGCGACCGGCTCGCCGACCGGGTGCTGTACCTGGGGCCGTGGCAGGGCGAGGACGCGGTCATCGAGATCATCGACGCCGAGACCGGGCCGTGGGGCCACGTCGGCGTCGACCAGCTCCGGCTCACCGATCACGCCCCCACCCAGCCCGCCCTGCCGGAACTGCCGGACCACGGCAGCGTCGCCCTGGCCGTGCTCGGCGCCGACCGGGCACGGGTCTGCCCGGCGACGGAGACCTTCGAATCACCGAGCGACGTCTTCGCACCGGCGCCGGGATCATCCACAGTGGACGGACTGACTCGGCGCGGCGCCGGAGTGGTCGCGGCGGCCGTGACGCTGAAACCGGGCGAACAGCGGACGATCCGGTTCGCGCTGGCCTGGTACTTCCCGGTGCCGGACCGGGAAGGGCTGGCGTTCCTGGAGCACAGCCGGGAGCTGCTGCGGCACTACGCGAACCGCTTCGGCAACGCGCAAGACGTCGTCGCGCACCTGGCTCGCGAACAGGATCGGCTGCTCGGCGCGACGCGGGCGTGGACTCGCGCCTGGTACGAGGATTCGACGCTGCCGCACTGGTTCCTGGAGCGGGTCGCCGCGAACACCACGATCCTGTCGACGTCGACCTGCTACCGCTTCGCCGACGGCCGGTTCTACGGCTGGGAGGGCGCCTACTGCTGCGCTGGCACCTGCACGCACGTGTGGCACTACGCGCACGCGCTCGCCCGGCTGTTCCCGGCCGTGGAGCGGGACACGCGGGAACGCGTCGACCTGGGCATCGGATTCCACGCCGCGACCGGGCAGCTGAGCATGCGCGGCGAGGCCGACCGCAGCCCGGCCGTCGACGGGCAGGCCGGGACGGTCCTGCGGATCTACCGCGAGCATCAGATGTCGCCGGATTCCAGCTGGCTGCAACGCGTCTGGCCGCGAACCCGGCAGGCGGTCGAGTACCTGATCGGCTCCGACGCCGAGCCCGACGGGATCCTCGACGGCGCGCAGCCCAACACCCAGGACGCCACCTGGTTCGGCCGCAACAGCTGGCTCTCCGGGCTGTACGTCGCGGCGCTGCGGGCCGGGGAGGCGATGGCCCGCGAGGTCGGCGACGACGCGTTCGCCCGGCGCTGCGCCGAACTGGCCGCCAACGGGACCGAGGTGATCGTCCGGGACCTGTTCAACGGCGAGTACTTCGTGCACGAGCTCGACCCGGCGCACCCGGGCTCGGTCAACACCAACCGGGGCTGCTTCGCCGACCAGCTGCTCGGGCAGAGCTGGGCCGCCCAGCTCGGGTTGCCCCGCGTGCTGCCGCCCGAGCCGACCAGGTCGGCGTTGCGCAGCATCTGGCGGCACAACTTCGTGCCCCGGCCGATGGAATACCGGGAGCACAGCCCGATCGACGGCGGGCGGATCTTCTACGACGCCGACGTCCCGGCGCTGGTGATGTGCACCTGGCCGGACGGCGGCGGCGACGAGGCCGGCGACAACTGGTCGACCAGCTACTTCAACGAGGCCTGGCACGGCATCGAGTACCAGGTGGCCGCGCACCTGATCGCCGAGGGCATGGTCGGCGAGGGTCTGGCGATCGCCCGCTCCGTGCACGACAGGTACGGCCCGCTGCGGCGCAACCCGTACAACGAGATCGAGTGCAGCGACCACTACGCGCGCTCGATGGCCAGCTTCGGCACCTACCTGAGCGCGCTCGGCTTCGAGCACCACGGCCCCAATGGGCACCTGGGCTTCGCCCCCAAGATCCGCCCCGAGGACTTCGCGGCCGCCTTCGCGACGGCCGAGGGCTGGGGCCGCTACCGGCAGACGCGCAGCGAATCCCAGCGCACCAGCTCGATCGAGCTGCACCACGGCCGCCTGGAGCTGCGGACCCTCCGCCTCGACGCGACCGCCGCCGAACCACGAGCCACCCTCGACGGCGCCCCGGTCGACGTGCGGACGAGCGCCGATGAATCGGGCCCGCTGCTCCGCTTCCCCGAGACCTGCACGATCAACGCGGGCCAGCGCCTAGACCTCCACCTCTGACCGCATCGAGCCGAGCGCCCGCAGCGCCTTCGCGTACCGGTCGGCCGAGTCGTGCAGATCCTCGGCCGACCTGCCGAGGATGCCGGAATCGCGATCGCCGGCGGCAGCGCAGAGCTCGTGCAGCGGGGTCACGATCAGCTGGAAGGCGTCCGGGGTGTTGGGCCGAATCTTCGGCATCCAGTCGTCCACGTCCCCCACCAGGTCCTGGTAGCCCCAGTGGCTCGGCACGTTCCGGATCAGCGTCTCGCCGAGGTAGCGGACCGCGCCCACGACGAACGGGTCCTCGGCCGCTTCGCGGACCGCCGACCGGTCGGGCAACCGGTCGAGCACGAGCCGTCCCAGCGCGTCCAGGGAGCTCGTGGAGAAGTCGAACGGGAAGTCCTCCGGCAGGAATCCGGCACGCCACCCGTCGAGCGCACCGTCCATATCGGACAACCACCGGTCGAGGAACTCCTTCGCCGGTTCGGTCATGTACCGGCGATCCTCCTGCATGTACCACTCGACCGTGCCCGGCTCCGCCGTCGGCGCCGCCCCGCGACACGGCCACTCCACGTCCGGCCCGTGGAAATCCAGGCCGAACTCGTCGCGAAGCGCCCTGGCCTGCGCCGGCGACGCCAGGACGTGCACATCGTCCTGGCATGCCTCCACCTTCTCCCGTCGGAGCTGGTAGAACACGCGCGGATCGTCGCCGCCCGGGGTCAGGTCGATGATCTGCGTCGCCACTGCTCCCTGGTCCGCGTAGTCATCGGACTGGTGCTCGACCGACCACCAGACGGACTCGCCGTTGCGCAGGAAGTGCAGGAACTCGTAGTCGTCCTCGTCGCGCACCAGCACGAGATCCGAGACGACCACCGCGCCACCCGTGCACGCGGCCACCTCCCGTTCCAGCAGGTACCGGTAGTAGCCCTCGACGTGGTCGACGTCTTCACCGTGCACCGAGATCGCGATGCCGAACTCCGGGAGCCAACCGAAGATGTCGTGTTCCGCCAGCTCCTCGTCCAGATCGTTCCGCTTGCCGATGCGGGCCAGCACTTCGGCGGACTTCTCCTCCGCCACCATGCCCGAACGAACCAGCAGGCCGGCCAGCGCCCGAACCGTTCTCCTCACCATGCCGCGAGATTCTGGCACCGACCTCTGACACGACGATCAAGCCAGGCCGCGCCTCGAACGCTGATGACTTCGACGCAAGCCGCGGGACGTCTGGCGATCAGCGGCCGAGGAAGTCCGTGACGAGCGCGGTCACCTTCGCCGGGTTGTCCTCCTGCACCAGGTGGCCGGCTTCGCCGATCCAGGCCAGCTCGGCGTGCGGGATCCGCTTCGCCAGGTCCTTCGCGCGCTCCGGCGGCAGCCACGCGTCCTGGTCTCCCCAGGCGATCAGGACCGGGCAGTCGAGTTCCCCGTAGCGGTCCTCGACCTCGCGGGTGAAGCGTTCGTCGGCCTGGGCGATCTGCCGGTAGAACGCCGGCCGGCCCGCCTCGCCGAGCCAGGGCACGACCAGCGCGTCGAGCACCTCGCCGCGCAGCTCGCGGTGCGCCGCCGTCGTGATGTAGCGGCGGACCAGCGCCTCGTGCAGTGTCGGCGGCAGCGCCTCGAAGACCTCGTGGTTGTCGTGCACCAGGCGGAAGAACTCCGAACCCCACGGGCGCACGCTCACCGCGTCGATCAGCGCCAGCCGTCCATATCGGACACCGTCCAGCAGCGCCGTCCGCAGCGCCACCGCGCCGCCGAAGTCGTGGGCGATCACCGACGGGGCGCGCAGGCCCCAGTGCCGCAGCAGGCCCGTGAACACCTCCTGCTGGGCGGCCAGCGAGACGTCCTGGCCGTCGCGCTTTTCGGACTGCCCGTAGCCCGGCATGTCCCAGACGAACACCTGGTGCCGGGCGCTGAGCGCCCCGGCGACATCGCGCCAGACGTACGAGGAGAACGGCGTCCCGTGCATCAGCACCACCGGATCGCCCTGCCCCAGGCTCGCCCAGCGCACCGTTCCATGTGGCGACTCGTGCCGCTCCGGCAGCTCCCAGTTCATCTCGACCTCCTCGTTACTGCCTTATGCACTCTGCCGGTAACGTTACCATCAGATTCGACATGTCGGTAATCTGATGTCGTGGCATACGACCGACCGGCCGCACCGGGCGAGCTGGAAGCAGTCGAAGCGTTCGGCAACTCCGCGCGCTTCCTGCACGACGAGGACGCCTTCGCGGACGTGGCAGGCGCCCAGGCCTGGCTGCGCGCGCACGACTGGCCCCAGGCCGCCGACGAGCTGGACGAACCCGGGCGCCTGGGACTGGTGCGGGCCCGGGAGGCGATCCGCGATCATCTCGCCGGAACCGGCTCCGCGGAGCTGAACGACTACGCGAGCCGCCTGCTCGGGGCGCCTCAGTGGCAGGACGGCCAGGTGGTGATCCCGACCGCGCACGGGTCCGCCGTCGAGCGGCTCGTCGGCCGGCTCGTCGCGACCCTGGTGGTCGACGGGCTGGCCGGCAAGCCGGGCCGGCTCAAGGTCTGCCGGGCCGACGACTGCCGCTGGCTGTACTACGACAGGTCACCGGGCAACAACAGCGTCTGGTGCAGCATGGACATCTGCGGAGCGCGCCACAAGATGCGTGCCTACCGAACGCGCCGCAAGGCCTGATCCGACCGGCGTTCACCACGAGGAAGAGGGCGTTCGATGCGGGTTGCGATCACCGGGCACAGGGGCTTGCCTGCGGAAACAGCCCGAATGGTGGCCGACGGGCTGCGCGCGGAGATCGGCGGCTACCAGGCCGCCGAGCTCGTGGGGCTCACCTGCCTCGCCGACGGCGCGGACAGCATCTTCGCGCGGCTCGTGCTCGACCACGGCGGCCGGCTCGCCGTGATCCTCCCGGCCAGCGGGTACCGCGACTCGCTGCCCGAATCGCACCTCGCGACCTTCGACGCGCTCCGCGCGGAGGCGTCCGAGACCGTCGAGCTCGACTACGTCGCCGCGGAACCGCAGGCCTACCTGGCGGCCGGCCTGCGCATGCTCGACACGGCGAACCACCTGATCGCGGTCTGGGACGGCCGCCCACCCGCCGGACCCGGCGGCACCGCCGACATCGTCGCCGCCGCCCGCGACCGCGGACTTCCCGTCACGGTCGTCTGGCCGCCGGGCGCCCGCCGCGCCTGACGCGAGCGCTCGCTCCGGTTCTTACCGGCACAGCCACCCACGACCCCGGACGACGAAGGGCGTCCCCCGCTGCTCGGCGGGGGACGCCCTTCGCGTGGGACTCGAACCTGATCAGGCGACGGCCTCGTCGGCGTCATCCGGGGCGTCGTCCGGACGCAGCGGCAGCGCCTCGAACGCCGCCGGCGGCTCCTGCCAGTACGTCGCGGAGGGGCCGGCCTGGATCGCCCGCCACACCCGCTCCGGGGTGGTCGGCATGTCGATGTGCCGGACCCCGAGGTGCTTGAGCGCGTCCACCACGGCGTTCTGCACCGCCGGGGTCGAGCCGATGGTGGCGGACTCGCCGATTCCCTTGGCGCCCAACGGGTTGTGCGGGCTCGGGGTCTCGGTGTTCGACACCTCGAAGGACGGCAGGTCCGCCGCCGACGGGATCGTGTAATCGGCGAGGGTGCCGGTCTCCGGGTTGCCCTCGGCGTCGAAGGTCACCTGCTCCCACAGCGCCTGCGCGATGCCCTGCGCCGCGCCGCCGTGCTGCTGGCCGCGCACGATCATCGGGTTGAGCACCCGGCCGCAGTCGTCCACCGCGACGTGCCGCAGCGGCCGGACGAACCCGGTCTCGGTGTCCACCTCGACCACCGACACGTGCGCGCCGAACGGGAACGTCGCACCGCCGGGCGCGAAGTCGACGTTCGCGGCCAGCCGGTCGCCGTCGTCGGCGGCGGCGCTGGCGAGCTCCGCCCACGCGATCGTCGCGCTCGGCACCCCGGCCACGCCGAGCTCGCCGCCGTCGGTCACCTGGATGTCGTCGACGGACGCCTCCAGCCGGGACGCCGCCAGCTCCTTGGCCTTCTGCAGCACCGTGGTGCCGGCCTCCTGCACCGCGCTGCCCGCGATCTGCAGCGACCGGGACCCGCCCGTGCCGCCGCCGCGCGGCACCTGCGCCGTGTCGGACTGCACGAACTCGATCGACTCCATCGGGATGCCCAGCGTGTCGGAGACGATCATGGCGAACGAGGTCGCGTGCCCCTGCCCGTGCGCGGACGTGCCGACCTTGATCCGGGCGCCGTTCTCATGCACCTCGACCTCGGCGTACTCGCCCGAGCCGCCGCCGGTGATCTCCACGTACGCGGCCAAGCCGATGCCCAGCAGCACCTTCTCGCCGGCGGCGATGCGCCGGGCCTGCTCGGCGCGCAGCGCGTCGTAGTCGGCCAGCCGCAGGGCCTCGGCGAAGGGCAGCTCGTAGTCGCCGCTGTCGTAGTTGGCGCCGACCACCGTCTTGTACGGGAAGGACTCCGGCACCAGGAAGTTCTTGCGCCGCAACGCAACCGGGTCCACGTCCAGTTCGGCCGCGGCCAGGTCCATCATCCGCTCCAGCATCGCCGCGGCCTCCGGCCGCCCCGCGCCGCGGAACGCGCCGGTCGGCGTGGTGTTGGTCATCGCGGCGACGGCGTCGTAGCTGATCTTCGGGATCTGGTAGACGCCCTGCGACATCATGCGCGTCGAGCCCATGGCCAGGATGCCGCCCCAGCCCGCGTAGGCACCGGAGTCACCGATCACGCGGCAGCGCAGCCCGACGATCGTGCCGTCGCGCTTGAGGCCCAGCTCCGCGAACTGCACCTGCGCCCGGCCGTGCGGCATCGCCTGCATGTTCTCCGAGCGCGTCTCGATCCACCGGACCGGCCGCCCCAGGCGGTTGGCGACCGCGACCGCCACCGCGTGCTCGGGGATCACCCCGGCCTTGCCGCCGAACCCGCCGCCGACGTGCGGGGAGATCACCCGCACCCGTTCCGGCTCCCAGCCGAACGCCTTGGCCACCCCGTCCCGCAGGCCGTGCGGCATCTGCGTCGAGACGTGCACCGTGGCGTCGTACTCCTCGTCCGGGCCGCCCGGCTGCACCGCGATCGCGTTGCCCTCCAACGGAACCACCGCGACGCGCTGGTTCTCGATGCGGGCCCGGACCACGACGTCCGCTTCGGCCAGCACGTCCGCCCCGACCGCGTCGCGATATCCGGCGGCCACGTTCGAACCCAGCTCCGGGAACTGCTGCTCCGCCTCGGGGTCCAGGGCCTGCTCCGGGTCGGCGACGGCGGGCAGCGGGTCGTAGTCGACGTCGACCAGCTCGATCGCGTCGGCGACCGCCGCGGCGCTCTCGCCGACGACCACGGCGACGGCCTCGCCGACGAACCGGACCCGGTCGGTGGCCAGCGGCGGCCGCGCGCACTGCGCGTTGAGCTCGATGAACGGCGGCGGAATCGGCACGTCCAGGTCGGCCGCCGTGAACGCCGCGACGACGCCCGGCGCGGCGGCGGCCGCCGTGACGTCCACATTGCCCAGCCGCGCGTGCGCGAGCGGCGAGCGGACGAACCCGAGGTGCAGCATGCCCGCCAGTTCGAGGTTGCCGACGTAGGTGCCCCGACCGCGGAGCAGTTCCGGGTCCTCGACCCGTTGGACTTCGGTCCCCAGCAATGAACCCACCATGTTCGAAACCCTATCCGTCCCGTCGCCGACAAGCACCGGAAATCCGGTTGCGGTCGGAGCCCAACGCCGAACACCCGCCGGAAATTCCCGCTCCGTCCCCAATCGGGCGGCGCCGGAACCGACCGGGCCGGTTGTCCGGCCTGGTGAGCGGTTTGGCCCGCCATGGCGAATAGCCTCTTGTTTCCCTGCTGTTGTCCAGGTTCTGGCGTGGGCGGTGTCCGCGAAGACCGCATATGGGCGGTTATCCTGGCAGCATGGCTCGGCAGCTGGTCACGAACAGGTTGCTCCTGCGGACCTGGCGCATCGAGGACGCGGAAGCGGCGCTCGACGTGTACGGCAGCGCCGAGGTGACGCGGTGGCTGAGTCCGATCATGGAGACGGTTCCCGACATCGTGGCCATGCGCCTGTTGTTGCGGCAGTGGATCGCCGAGGACGTCAGAGCCATCCCGCCCGTGGGGCGCTGGTGCGTCCAGAGACGCGAGGATGACCGTGTGATCGGTGGTGCGTCCCTGCTGCCGCTGCCGCCCGGCAATCAAGACCTCGAAGTGGGATGGCACGTGCTTCCGGAATTCTGGGAGCAGGATTACGCCGGTGAGGCGATGTTCGCGCTGGCTCGTTGGGCGTTCGAGCACGAGGTCGATGAGCTTTTCGCGGTGGTCCGGCCGGACAACGTCCGGACTGCGGAGACGGTGCGCGACAACGGCATGGAATGGGCCGGGGAGACGGACAAGTACTTCGGGCAGACCGTGGAGCTCTACCGGCTTCGGCCAGCGGACCTGGACCGTTTGGCGCCGCGTGCGGACCTGCCGCCCGGCTACGGCGCGCAGTGATGACGGGGCCCCGACCGGACCGACGGTCGCTTTCTGCTTCTTCCGTTCCCGGGAGCGTAGGGTTGCGGGTAGCTGGCTGAACTGGTTGCTTGTGCAATCGACAGGGCTGCTCCCATCACGTCACTCGCTGACACGACGCAGGGCCGCTCTCTTCACAGCTCTAGCGAGCCGAGCGGCCATCCTGTTCGGCTTGGATTGGATCATCCCATGACCATCCGAACGCCCGTGCGTGCCCAGCAACGCCCGGGCCTCTTCTTCGGGCCCCCGCTGAACGCACTGACCACCGAACACGGCAACGCGAGAACCTTCGGTCGCCGCTTGAGGCGGGCTCGCTTTCACTGCTGCGTTACCCGGTCAACTCGGCGTCCGGCGGGGCACCACCTCACTCGCCCAAGGTCGTAATGCCCTGTGCTTCCAACCCACGGCATTCGCATGCTGAGGCGAGAAGGACGAAGGTATCAAAATGGACGGTTTCGTGATCCGGTACGGGCCGCAAGACTTCGAGGTGCAGCTAACGGCCACACGGACGGTCGGCGGGGCCTGGCGGCTCACTTACAGCCTGCCGGGTCATGCTGACGTGAACGTCGGGTTCGACAGCGAGGACGAACTGCGCCACGAGATCAACACCGTGTTGGCGGTGTCGATGGAACCGGCCATTGACCTCTCTGCTGAAAACCTCTGACAGCGGGGTCGCACCGCGCGCCAGGCGTCCGTCCGAAGCGGCTGTCCGGGATGCCGGGGCGGCCGTGGTCAACGCCTACCACCTCAATGCCGGGGGACCATGCGGCGCGGCCGGACCGGGCGCGGCGTCGACTCCACGCCGCACAGGATGATGAAGCCGAGCACGGCCAGGCCCGCGTGCAGGAAGTTCTCGGCCGGATGCAACAGGAACGGCGTTCTCCCTTCCCCCGCAGTGCTTTCCGCGGTGCCGTAGACGAACAGCATCACGCCGCCGACCATCTGCACCGCCGCGAACAGCGCCACCCCGCGCCGCCACGGCACGGCGACCAGCGCCAGCGCACCGGCGATCAGCAGCAGGACGCTGTGCGCGGTGTTGAGGTGGAAGACCACCAGCACCGCGGCGCCTCCTGCCTGCCGACCGCCGTTCACCAGTCCCAGCAGGCCGAGCAGGATCAGCAACAGGCCTTCCGCGCCCAGCACCAACTGCCAGCGCGTCAGCGGGCGCTGCCATCGCGAACGGGAAACCATCGGGCACCTCCGGACGCGCTCGCCTCCCGAATGCCCGTCGCGGGGCGATCGAAAACCTGCGTCGAACCGTGCTTCCCGGTCCGTTGACCGGCCCCGTTCGCGGTTGTAGTTTTCACATCCACAAATACATCTTCACAAATGTGAAATTCTGAGCACAAGGGAGTGCCCGATGGGAACATCGGTCGCGAGCGGCGACGATCCGTACGTTCTCACCGCGGACGGCGTGAAGAAACCCCCCAAGGGCTGGAAGTCCTGCCTCCGCTACCTCGGCCCCGGCCTGATCGTGAGCGCCTCGATCGTCGGTTCCGGCGAGCTCATCGCCACCACCGCGCTCGGCGCGGAAGTAGGTTTCGCCCTGCTGTGGATGGTGATCCTGTCCACCGCCGTCAAGGTCGCGGTGCAGGCCGAGCTCGCCCGCTGGACGATCATCACCGGCAAGCCCGCGCTCACCGGGTTCAACCAGGTGCCGCCGAAGATCGGCCGGGTCGGCTGGATCAACCTGCTGTGGATGCTCATGGCGCTGTCGAAGCTGCTGCAGGTCGGCGGCATCGTCGGCGGCACCGCGGTCGCGATGAGCATGCTGATCCCGGTCGGCGGCGATCCGCTCGGCTCCACTTCGCTCACGGTGTGGACGATCATCATCGTCGCCGGCAGCATCGCGCTGCTGTACTCCAACAACTACAACCTGATCGAACGCGGCGCCTTCGCGCTGGTGGCGGTGTTCTCGGTGGCCACCGTGGTGATCGCGCTCGGCCTGCCGTTCACGCCGTTCGGCTACAGCGGCGGCGACCTGCTCAGCGGCCTCACCTTCACCATTCCCGCCGGCGCCATCGGCGCCGCGGTGGCGATGTTCGGCATCACCGGCGTCGGCGCCGACGAGATCACCTTCTACACCTACTGGTGCGTGGAGAAGGGCTACGCGCGCTGGGTCGGCCCGAACGACGGCAGCGAGGCGTGGCAGAACCGCGCTCAGGGCTGGATCAAGGTGATGTACAAGGACGTCTTCCTGTCCTGGGTGATCTACACCTTCAGCACCCTGGCGTTCTACATCATGGGCGCCTCGGTGCTCAATCCGCAGGGCCTGGTGCTCAAGGGCAACGAGATGATCACCACGCTGTCGCAGATGTACACCGACGTCATCGGCGAGTGGGCGGCCGTGGCGTTCCTCATCGGCGCGATCGCGGTGCTCGGCTCCACCCTGTGGGCCGCGATCCCGAGCTGGTCGCGGATGTACGTCAACGTCCTGGCGGAGCTGGGCGTGATGGACTGGCAGAACGCCCGCTCCCGGCAGAAGTGGATCCGCGGCTTCACGGTGGCGCTGCCGATCCTGTGGGGCGCGGCCTACCTGTTCGTCAACTCGCCGGTGGTGATGGTGCAGATCGGCGGCATCATGACCGGCATCTTCCTGCCGGCGGTGGTGGTCGCGACCTGGTACCTGCGCAACACCCAGGTCGACAAGCGCCTGCACGGCTCGAAGGCCTTCAACGCCCTGCTGGTGATCAGCAGCATCGCGATCAGCCTGCTGGGCGTCTACAGCCTCCTCAGCGTCTTCGGCGTCTCCTTCGACTGACCAGCGCTGAGGGCACCTCCCGGCCGGGAGGCGCCCTCAGCGTGTCGTGGGGTCAGCGGGGGGCCATGCGGATGGCGCCGTCCAGGCGGATCGTCTCGCCGTTGAGGTACGGGTTCTCCACGATGTGGCAGGCCAGCGCGCCGAACTCGGCCGGCTCGCCGAGGCGCTTCGGGTTCGGCACCGAGGCCTCCAGCGACTTGCGCACGTCCTCGCGCAGCCGCCCCAGCAGCGGGGTGTCCATGATGCCCGGCGCGATGGTGCACACCCGGATCGCCTTGCTCGCCAGGTCGCGCGCCGAGCACAGCGTCATGCCGACGATCGCCGCCTTCGACGCGGTGTAGGCGATCTGCCCGATCTGCCCGTCGAACGCCGCCACCGACGCGGTCAGCACGATCGCGCCGCGCTCGTCGTCGACTGCGTCGTGCTTCGCCATCCGCGCCGCGCCGAGCCGCAGCGCGTTGTAGGAGCCGACCAGGTTCAGCTGGATGACGTCCTCGAAGGGCTCCAGCGCGCCGGGCTGGCCGTCCTTCTCCACCAGCCGGATGCGGGCCCCGCGCCCGGCGCAGTGCACCAGCGCGCGCAGCGGCCCGACCTCGTCCGCGACGTCGAGGGCTGCGGCGAACTGCTGCTCGTCGGTGATGTCGGCGGCCGCGAAGCGCACGGCGTCGCCGAGTTCCTTGGCGACCTCCGCGCCCTGCGACGTCGGCAGGTCGATGATGGTGACCTTGGCCCCAGCCTTGACCAGCTTCTGGGTGGTGGCGAGGCCGAGACCGGACGCCCCGCCGGTCACCGCCGCCGAAATACCTTCCAGGCGCATGCGCAGATCCTTTCCACACCGGTGTGCTCGGCCCATTCAAAGCACGCCCCTCGACGCCGGTCAAAGTCCGGTTCGCGAACGGAACCGAAGGCCCGGCCTATATCCGGTGGACAGGCCGGTGAGAATGCATGACGTGAACCAGCACTGGACCGTCGAGCCGGTCGGCGTGGAAGAACCCGTGGTCGTTGCGCTGCTGCGCGAGTACACCGACGAGATGGTCAGGCGGTACTACGGTCGCCCTGCCACCACGGCCGAGATCGACGAGACGATCGCAGACGATCCCAACGACGGCCTGCACCCGCCGGAGGGCGTGTTCCTGATGGCCCGCGGCGCGGAACCGTTCGGCTGCGTCGGGATCCGCCCGATGGAACCCGGCATCGCGGAGCTCAAGCGGATGTACGTCCGGCCGCAGGCCCGCGGCCTCGGCGTCGGCACCGGGCTGCTGGCCGCCGTCGAGCAGCACGCGAAGGAGCTGGGGTTCCGCTCGATCCGCCTGGACACCCGCAACGATCTCGTGGAGGCCCGCAACCTCTACGCCAAGAACGGCTTCCACGAGATCCCGGCCTACAACCAGGGCCCGTACGCCGAGCACTGGTTCGAGAAGAAGCTGTGAGCGGGCAAGTCGAGCGCCTGACGGTCGCGGACGCCGGCGAAGTGCTGACGCTGCAACGCGCGGCGTACGTGACCGAGGCGCAGGCCCACGACGACGTCCGGATGCCGCCGCTGATGCAGTCCCTCGACGACGTGCGCGCCGACCTCGCCCGGCCGTCGTGCCTGGCGTGGGGCTGCCGCGAGGCGGGGCGGCTGGTCGCATCCGTTCGCGTGGAGCTCAGCGGGGCGACGGCGGAGCTGGGTCGGCTGATGGTCGCGCCCGACCGGCAGGGCCACGGCCTCGGCACCGGCATGCTGCTGCACGTCGAGCAGAACCTCCCGGCTCAGGTCGAGGCGATCGAACTGTTCACCGGCGAGCACAGCACCTCGAACCTGCGGCTCTACCGGCGCATGGGATACGTGGAGACCCACCGGAGCCCGGCGGGGCACTACGAGCTGATCCACTTCCGCAAGAGCCTGCGATGAGCTCGGCGGGCGGCATCAGGCCGCAGGTGGTCCGGACCGAGCGGCTCGACCTGATGCCGCTGCGCATCGACCACGCCGCGGAGATGGCGAGCGTGCTGGCGGACCCGGAGCTGTACGCCTTCATCGGCGGTGCCCCGCTCACGCTGGAGGAACTGCGGACCCGCTACGAGCGGATGCTCGCCGGCCCGCCGGATCCCGAGGTGTCCTGGTGCAACTGGGTGATCCGGCTGTCCGGCGAGGAAATCCTCGTCGGCACGGTGCAGGCGACGCTGAGCCCGGCCTACCCGGGACCGATCGCCGAGATCGCCTGGATCGTGGGCACGGACTGGCAGCAGCGGGGCATCGCGACGGAAGCGGCGCGCGGCCTGGTGGGCTGGCTCCGCCGGAAACCGGTGCGCGCGGTCCTCGCCCACATCCACCCGGACCACCACGCATCGGCGGCGGTGGCGACGGCGGCGGGCCTGCGACCAACGGACCAGTGGCACGACGGCGAACGAGCCTGGCACCTGACCCTCGACCAACCGGCGAGCTAGATCGTTTTCCCCATCCGCGCGCCGAGGAGCTGCCATACTCCTCGACGTCCTGCGGAATCGGAGGTGGCGGTGACCACGCGGTTCGTGGTGCTCAACGACCAACCGGTGGAAGCCGGGGAGGACGACCTGCTCGACGCCGCGGCCACGGCCCGCGCGCTGGTCGACCTGATCTCCGACTCCCACGTCTCCACCCCGTTCACGGTCGCCATCGACGCCGGGTGGGGCATGGGCAAGAGCAGCCTGATGCGGTTGATGCGGGCGCGGTTGGAGGACCGGGGCACCCCGACGGCCTGGTTCAACGCCTGGACCTCCGGCGCCGACGCGCTGGAAGTGCTGATCAAGTCGGTGCTGCTGACCTTCGACCGCAACATCGTGCGGCGGGCGTACCACCGGCTGGCGAAGCGGCGCCGGGCCGTGCGGTTCGTCCGGCTGCTGCTCAAGGTCGTGCTCAGGTTCTTCGGGGTGCACCGGCTGGTCGATGAACTGTGGCGGCAGCTGTCGGTCGATGCCAAGTCGCGCAACGAAATCCGCGACGTCGTGCACGACATGGCCAAGGACTGGGCGGACGGCGGAACCTCGGACGGTCGTCAGCTCGTGGTGTTCATCGACGACCTCGACCGCTGCTCCGGCGACGTGGTGCTCGCGGTGTGCGAGGCGATCAAGCTGTACCTGGACGTGCCGGGGCTGGTGTTCGTCATCGGCTGCGACCAGGCGGTCCTGGCCCGCAACATGCAGGAATCCGGCGGCTCGGCCGGGCATGCGCTGGGGCACCTGGAGAAGATCGTGCAGGTCTACTACCGCACGCCCGCACCCGACCAGGAAAGCGTGCGGCGGCTGATCGACGGCTTCGCCGGCCGGTCCGGCACGAAGGAGCTGTTCGGCGACGGCGTGACCGCGCTGATCGCCCAGCGCACCAGGCGCAACCCGCGCCGGATCAAACGGCTGATCAACAGCTTCGTCCTCGAATACCACCTGAACCGGGACTGGCAGCGCTTCGGCGCGTCCGCGCTGGTCCGCGTCATCCTGCTGCAGCACTTCTACCCCGAGTTCTACCGGAACCTGACGAGCACCGATGATCGGGACATCGTTTCGGAATTCCTGGCCTACACCTCGGTTCGCGAGCACTGCAAGGCGGGCAACCACCCCGGTGACGACGAGTTCTTCACCAACCACCAGGTGGCACCGCCGCCCGCCGCCGCGGACCACGACGTGCTCCTGTCCTCATTGGACAGGGTCGAGCAGGAACTGCCCGTCTTCTTCCCCGACCTGGCGATGAATCCGGACTTCGTGTCGCTGATCCGCGAGCTGTCCGAGGAGGCGAGCTTCGAGGAGCTCCGGAGATACCTGCAGCACGGCGGTAGCCGCAGCTTCTCTCCGCGCGAGCTGCTCACCGACGAATTCATGAAGAACTTCGTGCAGCGCCTGCCGGAAACCGTCGATTCCATCTCCAATCTGTGGTCGTTGATGGATGATCTGCGTGATCGGCACGACCGGAGAGGATTGCGGAATCTGCTACGCCACGACATCGACCTGGTCGATGCACGGCCGGGCCACTCCCAGCTGGAAGAGGACGAGGCCTCCCCCGGTCTCCGGGTGCTGTGGGTCGATGACTCCTTCAAACCCGACCTGCTGGGCGACGCGAAGCTCGACCTGATCGCCGACGCAGACCGCCGAGGCATCCGGGTCCTCCGGACGAACGACCCGGAATCCTTGAAGGACAACTTCCGCCGGTTCGAGCCCGACCTGTTCATCTCGGACATCACCCGCGACGGCGACCCGAACGCGGGACTGGACGACCTCGCCGCGCTGCGATCCGACGGGATCTACGACGGCCCCGTCATCTTCTACACCAGCAGGGTCACCCCGTCCCGCGTCAAGCGCGCCGAGGAGCTCGGAGCGCTGGGCGTCACCGCCGATCCTCGCGAGCTCATGTCCTGGATCGAGCGTGTCGTGGCCGACCGCGACTCCGCTCAGGACTGAGCCGCTTCGGCCGGGACGTCGCCTCCGTCGGCGAGTTCCGGGAGCCAGCGGAGGGCTTCCGGCACCGGGTCCGTCCCGCGCACCGCGTGGTGGAGATATGTCTTCGCCACCAACAGCTTCCGGTATCCCCGACCGCTCCTGGCTTCGTGGTCCGCCTGCTCGAACAGCAGCGACGCCATCGTCGTGCACGCCGCCAGGGTCGTGAAGTCGCCGCACATCGCCTGGGCGTACTCGTCGGACTCCGACAGCAGGGACTTGCCCAGGGTTCGCAGGCCCTCCACCTCGGTGATGAGTTGCTCGGCCGCTGCTCTGACGTCCGCATCCTCGATGCGTTCCAGGCGCTGCTGGGCCGTGTCCGCCAGGAGTTCGTGGGCGTTGTCCTTGCGGATGCAGCGCAGGACGTCCAGCGCGATCACGTTGCTGGAGCCTTCCCAGATCGAGCCCAGGTGCGCGTCCCGCAGCAGGCGCGGGTTGACCCAGTCCTCGATGTAGCCGTTGCCGCCCCGGATCTCCATCGCCTCACCGGTCACCTCGCGCGCCAGCTTGCACAGGTGGTGCTTGCCCAGCGGCGTCAGCACCCGGATCAGCCGGCTCGCGTCGGCGTCCCCCGCGTCCGCCCGGTCCAGCGTCGCCGCCGCCTCCAGCACGAATCCGAGGCCCGCCTCGGTGTGCAGCATCATCGGCAGCAGCGTTCGCCGCATCAGCGGCTGGTCGAACAGCGGCTTGCCGAACGCCACCCGCTGTCGCGTGTGGACGATCGACTCGTGCAGAGCGCGCCGCATCAGCGCCACCGCGCGCATCGCGTTGGACAGCCGCGACACGTTGACCATCTCCGCCATCTGCACGAAGCCGCGCGAGAGGTCGCCGACCGGCAGCGCGTAGCAGTCCTCCAGCGTCACCTCGCCGCTGGCCATCGAGCGGGTGCCGAGCTTGTCCTTGAGCCGGTCGATCCGGTAGGTGTTCCGGCTGCCGTCCGGGCGCAGCCTCGGCACCATGAACAGCCCGAGTCCCTTGGTGCCCGCCGGCCCGCCGGGAACCCGGGCCAGCGTCAGGATCACGTCCGCGTTCACGTTGGAGGCGAACCACTTCTGGCCGCGCAGCGTCCAGTGCGACCCGTTCGGGGTGGCCTCCGTCGCGGTCTGGCCGACGTCGCTGCCACCCTGCTTCTCCGTCATGAACATCGCGCCGGTCAGCAGCGAGTCGAACCGGGGCGAGCTCAGCCCGTCGATCTCGCGCTCGAAGACCTCAGGGTCGCCGAACCTGCGCAGCACCCGGGCCGCCGAGTCGGTCATCGACACCGGGCAGAACAGCCCGAACTCGGACTGCACGAACACGTACGACAGGGCGTACTTGACCACGTGCGGGATCTTGGTCGGCCAGCCGTGCACGCCCGGGCGGTGCGACATCGCGGCGAAGCCGAACCGCTCGAACGCCAGCCGCGACATCTCGGCGTACGCCGGGTGGTAGACGACCTCGTCGACGCGGTCGCCCGCGGCGTCGTACTGGCGCAGCCGCGGCGGGTTGACCTCGGCGACCGCGGCCAGCCGGTCCAGCTCGCCGGCGGCCACCTCGCCGACGTCGCGCAGGAGCGGCTCGACGCGGTCCACCTGGTCGACGTAGCGGGCCAGCAGCGGGCGCAGGGCGGGATCGAGGTCGGCGAAGTTCATGCCCAGCACGTTTCCACCGGGTCGCGGGGCTGTCCAATACGGAATCGGCGCCGCGCTGAGACTCCCGGCGACTCAATGCGTTCCGCGATGCGGAAGCGCGCCGGGTGCGGCAGCGGGTCGGCTCGGCCTCTACCGTGGGAGCAGGAATCCCGGCGAGCAGGTGGGCGGCGCGACATGACCGAGGCGGAACGGAAACTGGTGCTGATCCGGCACGCGAAGTCGGCTTGGCCGGACGACGTCGACGACTTCGACCGGCCGCTGACCGAGCGGGGCCTCCGCGACGCGCCGGCCGTCGGCCGGTGGCTGCGCGAGCACGCCGCGGCGGTCGAGATCGTGCTCTGCTCCCCCGCCGTGCGCGCCCGGCGGACGTGGGACCTGGCGGCCCAGGAGATCCCGGCGGAGCCGGTGCTCAAGCACGACGACCGGATCTACGCGGCCTCGGCCCGCGAGCTGCTGGCCGTCATCCGCGAGATCCCGCCCGCGGTCATGACCGCGGTGGTGATCGGCCACAACCCGGGCCTGGAAGACCTGGCGGGGCTGCTCACCGGCGAACCGGCGGAGCTCAAGACCGCGGCGATCGCACTGCTGTCCAGCGCCGCGGAGTGGTCGGAGGTCGCGGAGTCCTGGGCGAGCGCCGCGACCTACGCCAAGCCCCGCGGCTGACCCGGCTCGGGAACGGTGCCGTGAGCGCTTTGGGGCGCTATGGCACCCCAAAGCACTCACGGCCGGAGTGATCAGCGGAAACGCCGAACCGCGAAACTCCAGGCGGCCGGCTTGCGGCGCGGCGTCAGGCGGGCTGGACGCCGGGGCGGGTGTCCTCGACGACGTAGCTGGCCCGGGTCGAGATCGGCGCGTCGGGTCGCGAGATGAACGGGACCACCCGGTAGTCGCTGCGCCACAGCTCCGGCGTCAGCGTGCAGCGGACGTAGCCGCGCTGGGCGTTGAAGAACTTCATGTGCGGGTTCGCCGCGAGCATCGTGCGGCCCTCGTCGGTGATGTCCGCGCCGTCGCCGCCGCTGCTGATCGACGTGCCGACGAACTCGCTGGCCACCGTGGGCGAGCCCGGGTCCTCGAAGTCGCGCTTGAGGTCCCAGGCGTAGTTCTGGTGCCGGTCGCCGGTGATCACCACCAGGTTGCGCACGCCGCGCTGGGCCGCACCCGCCAGCACCGCGTTGCGCTCCGCCACGTAGCCGTCCCACGGGTCCATGAACAGCTTCTTCGCCGGGCCGGCGTCGAGGTCGGTCTCGCCCATCGGCGCCTGGTTGCCGAGGATCTGCCACCGCGACCGGTTCCGGGAGAACCCGTCCAGCAGCCATTCCCGCTGCTGCTCCCCGAGGATCGTGCGGCGCGGGTCCAGCCGCTCGGTGCAGTCGTACTTCGAGCCGTCGCCGCAGGGCTGGTCGTCGCGGTACTGGCGGGTGTCGATCATGGTCAGGTCGGCCAGGTCGCCGAACTTCAGCCTGCGGTGCAGGCGCACGTCCGGGCCGCTGGGCATCGCGGTGCGGCGCAGCGGCAGGTTCTCGTACATCGCCTGGAAGGCCGCGGCCCGGCGCTGCAGGAACAGCGCGGGGTCGGTGTTGTCCTGGGAGATCTCGTCGGCCCAGTTGTTGTCCACCTCGTGGTCGTCCATCGTGACGATCCACGGGAACGCCGCGTGCGCGGCCTGCAGGTGCGGATCGGACTTGAACAGCGCGTACTGCAGCCGGTAGCGCTCCAGCCGCTCGGTCTCCGACTTGAACTCGTCGCCGAGCGCGACGCCGCGCTTGTTGGCCGTCTGGTCGTACTCGTAGATGTAGTCGCCGAGGTGCACGACGAAGTCGAGGTCTTCGGCGGCCATGTGCTGGTAGGCGGTGAAGAAACCCTCCTTCCAGTGCTGGCAGGAGGCGAAGGCGAACGACAGCGAGGCCAGCGCGGCGCTGTTCGCGGGCGCGGTCCTCGTCCGGCCGACCGGGCTGAGCTCGCCACCGGCGCGGAAGCGGTAGAAGTACTCGCGGCCCGGCTGCAGGCCGGCGACCTCGGCGTGCACCGAGTGGCCGAGCTCCGGTGTCGCGGTGGTCTCGCCGCGCCGCACGACGTCGCGGAACCGCTCGTCGGCGGCCACTTCGTAGAGCACCTTCACCGGTTTGTCCGGCATGCCGCCGGCGCCGTCGGCGGC
Organism: Saccharopolyspora sp. NPDC003752; assembly: GCF_053605825.1. Taxonomy (NCBI): domain Bacteria; kingdom Bacillati; phylum Actinomycetota; class Actinomycetes; order Pseudonocardiales; family Pseudonocardiaceae; genus Saccharopolyspora; species Saccharopolyspora sp. NPDC003752. Next base: position 51,285 of record NZ_JBSGJZ010000022.1, read on the forward strand.
CAGCGGCTGCGGCGCCAGCCTCGTCCAGAGCACCACGCCGTCGGGCATCGGATCGCCGGAGGCGACGCCCAGCGAGAACGGGTACCCGCCCCGCAGCCGGGTGTCGGCCGCCGCGCTGCTCCACGCTCCCGTGCCGAGCAGCACCGCGGCCGCGCTCGCGCCGCCGAGACCCAGCACCGTGCGGCGATTCAGCTTTCCTGACATGCGTAGCTCCATCTGTCGCGAACTGGACAACGCAGCGATCTTGCGCAGCGGGAACGTCCGGTAGGCCGCGAGGAGGCGTCGCGGAGGTGAACGCCGGGCGAGCTGCGGCCGGATATGACCGGCACTCACGCGCCGCAGCGAACCACTCACCCGAGACGACGTTTCAGATTCTGAGAAAAATTTCCCGCTATATGGTCAACTTTGTTAAAGTGCGAGAATGCGTTGGGATCCGCCTTTCTACGATTGGTTGTCCGATTTTTCGACGTGCGGGAACTCTCTGGTGGATCTGCTGAACCCGCGTGCGGACGAGCGGGTACTGGACGTCGCATGCCGCACCGGTGCGCTCACCGCCGCGATCGCCGGTCGAGGCGCGACCGCCAAGGGCGTCTGCGGCGATCCGGGGAAGATCGACGCGGCCAGGAGCTCGCACCCGGATGCCGAGTTCGAGGTTTCCAACGTCTTCGAGCTCGCGACCGACGACCCGTACGACGCCGTCTTCTCCTACTCCGCGTTCCATTGGTTGCCCCGACCCGAAGATGCGCTCGCGTCCGTGCGAAGCGTACTGCGGCCCGGCGGGCGGCTCGTGGTGGATATGGGTGCCGCCGGCAGCTGGGCCACCTTGATCGACGGGCTGGCAAAGGCGGCCGCCGAACACGGCCTCCCGGAAGAGGTTTCGCTGCCCTGGCACTTCCCGAGCCCCGCTCAGCAAGCCGCCTTGCTGGAGTCGGCGGGCTTCCGGGTCCGGTCGATGGAGGTCACCGACAGGTCCGCGCCCATGGTCGACTGCCCGGACGGTGCGGGCGACTGGTGGCGCACGGTCGGCGCGCCGGTGCTCGCCACGTTCCCGCCGGCACAGGTCGACGAGCTGCTCGCCGAAACAACCCAGATCACCCGGCCCGCCTTGAGAGGCTCCGACGGAGTGTGGCGAGCGGACGGAAAGCGGCTGCGGTTCGTCGCCGAAGCCGCCTGAACGCCCGACGCTGCCCCGGGTTTCCAGTGCGCCGAAACCCGGGGAGCCGCTGTCATGGCAGGCTGATCGCCACCACGGCGCGCCCGAGGGCGGCGGCCTCGTCGGCGAGCCGGCGCGCCCACGGGTGCTCGTCCGCGTCCATGCCGCCGAGGTCGACGCGGAAGCGCACGACGTTGGGGCCGTGCACGACATCGGCCGTTCCGCCGTGCTCGGCGATCAGCCGTTGCACTGCGTCCGCCGCGCCCGGGCGCACGCTGATCACCATCCGGTCCGAGCCCGGCGCGGCCGGCACCGCCACCGGCGCGGCGGCAGCCCGCGGGGCGTTCGCCGTCTTCGGCCCGGTTATGGCGTTGAACAGCAGTTTCGCCGTGCCGTTGGTGAACGCCCGGTAGTTCGGGTCGAAGCCGAACAGCACCACGCGCCCGCTGCCGACGTTCTCGTCCACCACCGCGCTCTTGCCGTGCAGCTGCTCGGCGCCCTCGGCGAAACCGGAGACGTACCAGTCCGGATCGCCGGCCGCCGGGAAGCTCGCCGCCGACGACTGCGCCGGCGCCGACCACACCGTGTCGTACTCGTACATCGCCCACGCCGTCGGGCCGACACCGGCCGCGAGCGGACTGGCCGGGTCCAGCTCCACCCGGATCAGCGCGCCGGGGATGTCCGAGGTCGGTTCGGCGAACGTCGCCGAGGTGAGCCCGAGGCGAGCCGCCAGCCGGGAGCTGTCCCGCAGCGTGATCAGCGTGCCGCCACCGCGCACCCACTCGGTGAGCGCCGCCCGCCCCTGCTCGCCCAGCGAATCGGCGGCTTCCGCCTCCGGCCCGTTCGGCACGACCAGCACGTCGTAGTCGGCCAGCGCACCGGAGGCGATCTGCTCGGCGGTCAGGTCGCCGAACCCGAGTCCCTGGTCGCCCAGCCACCAGCGCAGCCAGCCCGACGATTCGACCGCGGCGCTGTTCTCCGACACCTGCCAGACCGCCGTCCGCGGCGCGCCGGCGACCGGCGGCGCGACCGGTTCGGCCTGCTGCGGCAGGGGAATCGCCCGCGGCTTCACGTCAGCGCCCGAACGGCCGCCGCTGACGTTCTCCAGCAGCGGGCCGCTCCAGGCCGTGACGTCGTAGAAGTACGGAAACGGCACGTAGCTGTTCTCGTTGAGCATCGCCTGCACCCAGTGCTTCTGCCCCTGTGCGAGGGGAATCCACAACGTGCCCGCGGGCAGCGTCGTCTGCTGCGGGGCGCGGCCGTACTCGGTGTAGTCGGGCACCGTCAGCGGCGTGGCGAGGCGGTACACGTCGACGTCCATCCGCTGCAGCCGGCGCGCGAGGCGCTGCACCTCGGCGGACTTCGCCGGGTCGTCGGTGCGCAGGAAGTAGTGCTTGACCCTGATGTCGGGCACCGGGTTGGAGATCTCGCCGTCGTTCCAGTAGAGCCGGTTCGGTTCCAGCTCACCGGCGGCGCCCTGCCGGTATGCCTCCAGGTGTTCGGCGCGCCACTCGGCGAGCATGCCGTCGTTCCGCGCGCCGGCGGCCATCAGCGTCGCCCAGATCGCCGTGTACTGCTCCCCGACGCGCTCGGGCGCCGGGTCGCCGGAGTTCTTCTCGAACGTCATCCCGGCCGCGTTGAAGCCGGTCAGCGGCACGGTGTCGCCGTAGCCGAGGTACATGAGGTCGTAGGACCGGCCGTTGAAGTAGGGAATGCCGAACCGGCAGAAGGCCTGCTGCATCGCCGGGCCGTAGTCGTTGTAGACCCAGTTCAGCGGTGTCTCGCCGATGTCGTGGTAGACGGGGTCGGCGTTGGGCGGGAAGAAGTAGTCCTGGGTGCCCATCTCGTGCGCGTCGATGTACATCTGCGGTGGCAGCTCGCGCAGCTTCTCCAGCTTGCCGTCGGTCTCGGGCTGGGTGCGGGCGAACCAGTCCCGGTTCATGTCGAAACCGTTGGCATTGCGGCGGGTGCTCGCTTCGCGGCCGTCCGGGTTCTGCGTCGGCAGGACCACGACGATCGCATCGTCGAGGATCGTCTGCGCGGTGCAGTCGGTGCGGGCGGCCAGTTCGTACAGCACGCGCAGCGCTGCGTCGGTTCCACTCTTCTCGCCGCCGTGGACGTTCCCCGCGACCCAAAGGACGGCCGGGGTGTTCCGGATGATCTGCTTCGCCAGCGGTTCCGGCGTGCTCGGGTCGCGGAGCCGGTTCAGCTGCCGGCCGATGTTCTCCAGCGCTCCCGGGCGCACCCACTTCTCCTGTCCGACGACCGCGTAGCGCAGCGGGCGGCCCTCGACCGAGGTGGCCAGGACGCCATCCACGACCCTCGGGCTCGCGTCGGAGACCGCGCGCAGGTAGTCGTCGGATTCCGCCGTGCTGACATCGCGCTCGCCCAGGTCGATGCCGAGCACGTCGCGGGACTTCGGAATGGATTCGTCGACGGCGGGCGCGGTGAACGGGTCGCAGGCCCCCTCCGCCGCGGCGCGCACCGTCGGGACCGCGAGCAGCGGCAAGGCCGTGACCAACGCCGCCACCCCGGTCAGCCACTTCGATCGGAATCCGCCTCGCCTGGTGAACTTCTCCATCTGACCGCCCATCCGCTGCATGCCGAAGTACCGGGGAGTCGATCAGCGCGTCACCCGGGGAGCAACCGCCGGGCGGGCGCAAACGCCGACGAGCGGGACTTTCCCTCGGTCACCCCGAGGGAAAGTCCCGCTCGGCCATCACCGAGTCCAGGTCACCAACGCGTCCAGGGCTTCGACGCGGTCGCCGTCGACGAGGAGGGGGTTGACCTCCAGGGATTCCAGGCCGTCGCCGAGCGCTTGGGCGAGGCGTCCGATGCGCACCACGACGTCGGCCACGGCGTCCAGGTCGGCCGGAGTCGAGCCGCGGGCGCCTTGCAGCAGCGCGGCTCCGCGCAGTGCGCCGAGGGCCTGCCGGACCTGGGCGTGGTCGACCGGGAGCAGGCGCAGCGCCGAATCGCGCAGCACCTCGACCCACACCCCGCCGAGGCCGATGGCCATCGTCAGCCCCCACGACGGGTCGCGGACGACGCCGACCAGCAGCTCCACGCCGCCGCTGCGCTGCGGCTGCACGAGCGCGCCGATCCCGCTCGCACCGGATTCCCGCAGCGTCGCGCACACTTCCTCGTGCGCCCGGCGCACGTCCTCGGGGCCGGACAGACCGAGCCGGACGCCGCCGATGTCGCTCTTGTGCCCCAGACCGTCGGCGACCGCCTTGAGCACCACCGGGTAGCCGAACCGCTCGGCGGCCGCGACCGCGGCATCCGCATCCGCCGCCGGCTCCGAGGGAACCACCGGGATCCCGTTGGCGGACAACAGGGCCGCCGCCTGGTGCTCGGTCCAGATCCCGGAACCCCGCACGCCCAGCGGCTCCGGATCGTCCACATGGGACACCGCAGCCCCGGACCAGCGCGCCGCGGCGCCCAGCGCTGTCATGCCGTGCTCGATTCCGCCCGCCACGTAGGGGAAGCCCGACTTCTCCTGGATCATCCGGCCGAACTCGCTGACGTCGGCGCACACGTTGCCGATCACGGCCACCGGGCGCGGCGACTCGCGGATCCGGCGCGCGTTCTCCCGGAACGCCGCGATGCTCAGCTCCGGGTTCGGCGGCGGCACCCGCGGCAGGTCTGCGAGCAGCAGGACCGCGTCGATGCCCGGGTCCTCGGCCACCACCTCCAGCGCCCGGCCCAGCAGCGTCCGGTCGACCACCACGTACCCGGTCACGTCCAGCGGGTTCTGCACGGTGGCGAACTCCGGCACGATCTCCTTCAGCCGCGCCACGGTCTCCGGGGCGTACTCGGGGAGTTCGAGCCCTTCCTCCGCCGCGCGGTCGGCGATGATCTCCGACGCGCCGCCCGACGGCGTGACCACGCCGATGCGGCGCCCCGGCAACCGCCCGACCTCGGCCAGCAGCCCGGCCGTGATGAGCAGGTCCTCCAGCGAGCGCACGCGGATCACGCCGAGCTGCCGGAACGCCGCGTCGACCACCGCGTCGTCGCCGACCAGCGCGCCGGTGTGCGCCTGCGCGGTGTGCGAGGCGATCTCGCTGGACCCGATCTTCAGCGCCACGATGGGCTTGCCCGCCTGCGCGGCCCGGCGGGCGACCCGCGCGAACTCGGCCGGGTGGCGCACCTGCTCCAGGAACAGCGCGATGACCTTGGTCGCCGGGTCGTCGACGAGGTAGTCGATCACGTCGGTCACCGACAGCACCGTCTCGTTGCCCATCGCGGTGAGCAGGCTGATGCCGACGTTGCGGGCCTGCGCGAAGTTCAGCACCGCGCTGGCCAGCGCCCCGCTCTGCAGCACCACCCCGATCGGGCCGCTGACCAGCGGCGCCGGGATCGGCAGGCCGTACGGGGTGATGCCGGCGGCCGCGTTGATGTAGCCGTTCCCGTTGGGCCCCAACAGGATCAGGCCGTGCTCGCGGGCGAACTCGGCCACCTCGCGTTCCAACCGGCGGCCCTCGGCGCCGGTCTCGCCGAACCCGGCGGTGAGCACGACGTAGCTGCGGATGCCCAGTTCCGCGCCCTCGCGCAGCACGTCCAGCAGCGCGTGCGTCGGAACCATCACGTACGCCAGGTCGACCTTCTCCGGGATCGCCGACAGGCTCGGGTGGGCGCGCTCGCCGTGCACGACCTCGGTGCGCGGGTTGACCAGGTGCACCGGGCCGGGGAAACCGTTGTTGCGCAGGTTGTCGAAGGTCGCCAGCGACCAGCCGGACTTGTCGGTGGCGCCGACCAGGGCGATGGACCGCGGGTTGAACAGCGCCCGCACGGCTTCCGCGCTCATCGCGCCACCACCCGGAAGCACGGCAGCTCGGGCCCGTCCGCGCCGAGGCGGGTGATCACCAGCTCCACCCGGTCCCCGATGCGCACCCGCCCCTCATCCGCACCCGTCCGCAGTTTCAATTGAAACTGCGGGCCCACGATCCGGGTGAGCATCCGGGGGCCCTCGTCCAGGTCGATGAGTGCGACGGTGAACGGTGCCTGGTCGGCGAACTCGCCGAACGCCTTGTGCGCGACCGTCCAGGAGTGAACGGTGCCGCGGCCGCTCGCGGTGAACCAGTCGAGCCGGTCGCCGAAGCAGCCCGGGCACACCGAGCGCGGGTAGAAGACGGCGGCTTCGCAGTCCGCGCACCGCTGGATGCGGAGTTCGCCCGCGGCGATGCCGTCCCAGAACGGACGCGTCTCGGCGTCCGGGATGATCTGCACCATCGGTCAGCCCCTTCCCAGCACGATGGTCGACGTCGACGACAGCACCCCACCGGTGCCGTGGGCCAGCGCCAGCTCGGCGCCGTCCACCTGCCGCGGCGTGCCGGCGAAGTCGTGGCGCAGCTGCCGGGTCGCCTCGATCAGCAGGAAGATCCCGTACATCCCGGGATGCGTGCAGGACAGGCCGCCGCCGTTGGTGTTCATCGGCGCCTCGCCGCCGGGCGCGGTGCGGCCGCCCGCGACGAACGCGCCCGCCTCGCCGGGCTTGCAGAACCCGAGCGATTCCAGCGTCAGCAGCACGGTGATGGTGAACGAGTCGTAGATCTCCAGCACGTCGATGTCGTCGTGCCCGACCCCGGCCATCTCCAGCGCTGCCGGGCCGGACCGGGCGGCGCCGGTGACGGTCAGGTCCGGCATGTTGGCGATGGTGTTGTGCGTGGTCGCCTCGCCGTGCCCGAGCACGATCACCGGCCGCGTGGCCAGGTCCGGCCACCGGTCCTCGGCCGCGACGACCAGCGCGCCGCCGCCGTCGGTGACCAGGCAGCAGTCCAGCTTGCGCAGCGGCTCGCAGATCATCGGCGACGCCAGCACGTCGTCCACGGTGAGCGGATCCCGGTGGTACGCCGCGGGATTCAGCCGCGCCCACTCCCTCGTGGACACCGCGACCTCGGCGAGCTGCTCGCTGGTCACCCCGTGCTCGTGCATGTACCGGTTCGCCGCCAGCGCGTAGGCGCCGACCGGCGTGGGCAGCCCGTACGGCCGCTCGAACTGCTCGGTCAGCGTCGCCGGGCGCGGCTGGTTGCGCGACCGGTCGCTGCGCTGCGTGCTGCCGTAGGCGATCACCGCGACGTCGATGACGCCCGCCTCGATCGCCGCGGTGGCGTGGCCGAGGTGCGCCTCGAACGACGAGCCGCCGATGTTGGTGCCGTCCAGGTACCGCGGACGCATGCCGAGGTATTCGGCCAGGGCCAGCGCCGGCGCCCAGGACCAGCCGCCGGCGACGAACAGCGCGTCGACGTCGTCGCGCCGCAGGCCGGCCTCGGTCAGCGCGGCCTTCGTCGCCTGCGCCTGCTGGGACAGCACGGTCAGGTGCGGGGTCTTGCCCAACTCGGATTCGGCCACCCCGACGATGGCCGCGCGACGGCGTGTCACTCCGCGATCCCTCCCAGCTTGACGTGGCCCTTGAGCAGGTTGCGGGCGATGGTGCGGCGCTGGATCTCGTCGGTGCCCTCGTAGATCCGCAGCAGCCGCAGCTCCCGGTACCAGCGTTCGATCGGCAGCTCGCGGGTGTAGCCCATGCCGCCGTGGATCTGCAGTACCCGGTCGACGACCTGGTTGGCCATCCCCGCGCCGTGCAGCTTGGCGATCGACGACCAGTGCCGCGCGTCCATGCCCTGCTGCACGCGCCACGCGGCGTGCAGCGTGAGCCACTTGGTGGACTCGATCTCGACCTGGGAGTCCGCGATCTGCCACTGGATCGCCTGGTACTCGGCGATCGGGCGGCCCATCGATTCGCGGATCTTGGCGTGGTCGATGGCCATCTGCAGCATCCGCTCCGCCGCGCCGATCGCCCGCGCCGGGATCATGTAGCGGCCCTGGCCGATCCAGCGCAGCGCCAGCGGGAAGCCCCGGCCGACCTCGCCGAGCACGTTCCCGGCCGGCACCCGCACGTCCTCGAACACCAGCGACGCCGGGCCCCACTGGCCCATGGTCGGGATGGGTTCGGACTTCCAGCCCATGTCCCGGTCGGCCAGGAAGCACGTCACGCCGTTGTCGGCGCTCGCGTCGGGGTCGGTGACGGCGAAGACCATCACGAAGTCGGCCTCGTTGCCGCCGGTGATGAAGGTCTTCTCGCCGTTGATCACCCAGTCGCCGCCGTCGCGGACCGCGCGGGTGCGGATGTTGCGGGCGTCGGAGCCCGCGCCGGGTTCGGTGATGGCGAAGCAGGACTTCCGCTCGCCCTCGATGGTCGGCACGAGGTAGCGCTTGCGCTGCTCGTCGTCGCCGGCGTAGAGGATGTTGTCGGCGCTGCCGCCGAAGGTGAACGGCACGAACGTCCGGCCGGTTTCCATCGCCAGGATCGCGGACATCACCGCGCCGAGGTTCATCCCGCCGTACTCCTCGGGCGTGTTGACGCCCCAGAAACCGGCCTTCTTCGCCTTCTGCTGGAGCTCGCGCAGCACGTCCGGGTCCACCGACGGCTTGCCGGCGCGCTCGTTGCGCAGCACCTCTTCCTCCAGCGGCCGCACTTCCCTGGTGATGAAGCTGCGGACGGTGTCGCGGATCTGCCGTTCCTCTTCGCCGAGTGCGAAGTCGACCATCGCGAAGTCCTTTCGACTCGGGCCCCGTTGCCCGGCGGTGCGAAGACTTTCTAGAACCGCACTCTAGATACTCGGACGGCCCGCGCCTAGCGTCCGTCCGAGGTAGCCACGCCGACGGCGGACACGTTCTAGAATGTGATCCCACTACTCGGACACCGGTGGGGCGGACGTTTCCCCAGGCCGGGCCCGTGAGTACTTTGTGCTGCCATAGCGACAGGAAGTACGCACGGCCCCGGCCAGGGCCGATCAGCACGACGGGAAGGTGGTCATGGCACGGAAGACGAGCCGCTCCAACGCCTGGCAGTGGAGCCGAACCGCGGAGACCCGCCGCGTCCTGCTGCAGGCCGCGCGCGAGGTGTTCACGGAGAAGGGGTTCGCCGAGGCCAGCGTCGCGGAGGTCGTCGAACGCGCCGGATCCAGCGTCGGCAGCCTCTACCACCACTTCGGCGGCAAGACCGAGCTGTTCCTGGCGCTGTGGGAGGACCACCAGGCCACCCACGAGCAGAACGCGATCAGCGCCGTCGCCAAGGCCCGCGCCGACGGCGAGGAGGACCCGCTGACGCTGTTCAACGTCGGCGCGCGGGCGTTCCTGGAAGGTTCGTGGGCGCGCCGCGACCTGGTGCGGCTGTTCATGGATGGCGACGGGCCGCCCGGGTTCGAGCTGATCCGCCGGACCCGCGGCCGCGAGTGGGTGCGGCAGAACGCGGTGCTGCTCGGCGCCGGCACCGACCCGGTGGACCGGGTGACCGTCGCCGTGCTGACCACGATCATCGGCGAGGCGGGCCGCGAGATCGCGACGTGCTCCAGCAAGCGGGAGGCGAACAAGGTCCTGGAGGCGACGCTGCGGCTGATCCGCCGCCTGGACCCGCTCCGCGACGAAGACGAGGAGGATTGATGGCCGAGACCAACGGCGCGGAACCGTTCTTCACCATCGACGGGGACGGGCTGGTGCCCGGCCCGCACGCGGGCAGCCCGTGGGCGCCGGACATGATGCACGGCCGGCTGTTCGGCGGGCTGCTCGCCCGCGCGCTGGAGCAGGAGCACGCCGAACCGGACTTCCACTTCACCCGGCTGACCGTCGACCTGTTCCGCAACACCAAGCTGGTGCCGGTGCGGGTGGAGACCCAGCGGGTCCGCGACGGCCGTCGCATCCGCATCGCGGACGCGACGGTGTACGCCGGGGACACCCCGGTGGCGCGGGCGAGCGCGGTGCTGCTGCGCCGTGGCGAGCAGCCGACCGAGACAGTGGCGCAGACACCGGTCTGGGACGTCCCGAGCCCGGCGGAGATCGGGACGCCGCGCACCCAGTCGTCGGGGTGGCCGCCGCCGTTCGACATCTGGATGCTCGACGCCGACGGCGAGCCCACCGACTCCTGGATCGCCGACAGCCGGCGCCGCGCCTGGCTGCGGGACAACAACGAGCTGGTGGCGGGCGAATCCCCGTCGCCGTTCGTGCGGGTCGCGCTGGCGGGCGACTTCGCCAGCCCGCTGGCGAACTTCGGCACCCACGGCAAGCTGGAGTTCATCAACGCGGACTACACGCTGACGCTCAGCCGCCTCCCGCTGAGCGAGGCGATCGGCATCGAGGCCACGGGCCACCTCAGCGAGGACGGAATCGCGGCGGCGAACTGCACGTTCCACGACACCAGCGGTCCGATCGGCTACTGCACGGTGACGGCAGTGGCCAACCCGGCATCGAAGTAGCCGACGCGGCCGTGAGTCCTTTGGGCGGCAATAGCAACCAGGAAGACTCACGGCCCCGCGCTTCCGCCCGACACGATCGTGGCGAACTAGGCTTCGCAGCAAGAAAAACTGTCAGACCGCCCCGAAACGATCTCCGCGCACTGCCACGCAGCAGCGAAGAATGGGACGCCGACTGGGCTCGTGACCAGCTTTCGGCGAACCGGATCTTTCACTCACGACCCTCGTCCCGGCTGCCAGCCGACGTGGTCTCGGTACTCGCCCCAGATCCGGGCTTCCGGGAGCTTTTCCAGGAAGTCGGCCGGGCCGTCGAAGTCCGGCATGTGGAGGTAGGCCGCTCCTATTCCCGGGGGATCGTGGGCGTCCGAGCCCGCTGCCGCGGGGATGTCGTTCCGGGCCGCGAAGTTCGCCGCCGCCGCGTTGCGCTCCGGGTCGCTGATCTTGGCGTTGCAGACCTCCACCACGTCGAGCGCGCCGTGTTCGTGGAGTTCTCGCAGGCCCTCGGCGCCGAGGCTGGTTCGGTTCGGGTCGAGGGGGTGGGGCGCGTAGATCACGCCCCGCTGGGCCCGGATTCGGCGCACCACCTCGGGCAGCGGTAGGACGTACGGGATGCGCTCGGTCAGGAACAGGCCGATCACCTCGCCCGCTCGGGTCCGGATCTCCTCCCCGACCACGACCCGTGCGCCGATGTCGCGCTCCACGGCTTCCCACGCGCCGTCGAGGCTGTGGTGGTCAGTCACGCACAGCACGTCGATCCGCTCTTCCGCCACCCGCTTCGCGATCTGCTCCACTGTGGACACCGCGTCCCCGGAGTGCACCGTGTGGACGTGGCAGTCGACCCGGACCCAGCCCGGCGGGACGGGCCCGGGGTCGGTCAGCCGCCAGGTCACTCCGCTTCCGGGACCTTGCCGTTGGTCAGCGCGTTCTCCCGCGCCTCCGCCACCAGGCCCGGGATCACGTCGTCGAGTTCCGCCGGGTCCCAGCGCTCGCCCTTGTCGACGCCCGGCCCGGCGATCCAGCCCTCCGCGACGCTGATCGAGCCGCCGCGCACGTTGAACACCCGGCCGGTGATGCCCTTGGCCTTCTCGCCCGCCAGCCACACCACCAGCGGCGCGATGTTCTCCGCGTTCGAGACGTCGAACCGGCCTTCCGGCGCCCGGACCTGGCGCCCCAGGCCGTCGGTCATGCGGGTCAGCGCGGCCGGAGCGACGGCGTTGACCGCGATGCCGTAGCGCTCCATCTCGCGGGCCGCGATGACGGTCAGCCCGGCGATGCCCGCCTTCGCCGCGCCGTAGTTGCCCTGGCCCGGGTTGCCGTAGATGCCGGAGGACGAGGTCGTGTTGATCACCCGGGCGTCGACCTCCTCGCCCGCCTTGGCCTTCGCGCGCCAGTACGCCGCGGCGTGCCGCAGCGGGGCGAACGTGCCCTTCAGGTGCACGCGGATCACCGCGTCCCACTCCTGCTCGGTCATGTTGAACAGCATCCGGTCGCGGAGGATGCCCGCGTTGTTGACCAGCACGTGCAGGTCGCCGTAGTGCTCGACGGCCGACTCGACGAGCCGCTTGGCGCCCTCGAAGTCGGCGACGTCGTCACCGTTGGCGATGGCTTCGCCACCGGCCGCGCGGATCTCGTCGACGACCTCACCCGCCGGCCCGGTGGAGGAGCCGGTGCCGTCGACCTCCGCACCGATGTCGTTCACCACGACCTTCGCGCCCTGCCTGGCGAACTCCAGGGCGTGGCCGCGGCCGATGCCGCGCGCCGCGCCGGTCACGATGACGATCCGCCCGTCGACGATGCCGCCCATGCGGTCCTCCCGGAAGCCGGTTTTAGAGCCACCTTCTAGAAACACTGACGAGTGATTCCTGCCACTGTCAATGCTTTTTGCACAGATGGACGCTTCCTCGGCGGACCCGGATGAGAATACCGTTCTAGTATTGTCCGTTCGAGGAGGAGGCCGGGCCGTGGACGATCAGCTGCGCTACGCGTGGCGCGTGTTGTCCGTGGTCAGCATCGCCAGCGTGCTGACCGGCCTGGGCACCAGCTCGCTCAACGTGGCACTGCCCGAGGTTTCCCGGCACTTCCAGGCCAGTTCGACCGCGGCGAGCTGGATGCTGCTGTCGTTCATGCTCGCCACGACCACGCTGATGGTCTTCTTCGGCCGGCTGGCCGACCTGTTCGGCCGCCGCACGATGTACCTGACCGGCCTGGCCGTCTACACCGCCGCGAGCCTCGCACTGGGCTTCGCGCCGACCGCCTGGACCGTGGTCGGCCTGCGCGTGGTGCAGGCCGCCGGCGGCACGATGCTGCTCGCCAACAGCGCCGCGCTGCTGACCACCGCCTTCCCGCGCCAGCACCTCGGCCGCGGCATGGGCATCTACATCGCTTCGTTCTCCGTGGCGCAGCTGCTCGGCCCGACGCTGGGCGGCTTCCTCAGCCACCGGTTCGGCTGGGAGTGGGTGTTCTGGAGCAACGTCCCGATGGGCCTGGTGTGCCTGCTCTGGGGCGCGGTGGTGCTGCGACCCGACAAGGGCCGGACCGGCGAACGCGGCGTCGACGCGCCTGGCAACATCCTGATCCTGCTCTGCCTGGGCAGCTTCCTGCTCGGGCTCTCGCAGATCGGCGAGCGCGGCCTCGTCGACCCGCTGGTGATCGGCTCGTTCGTGCTGGCCGTCGTGCTCGCGCCGGTGTTCCTGGCCGTCGAGCGGCGCCGCCGCAATCCCGCCGTGGACATCGGCCTGTTCCGCGATCCCGGCTACTCGTTCGGGCTCGCCGCGGGCCTGCTCAACACCATCGCGCGGATGGCCGTGCTGCTGCTGATCGCGCTGTTCTACCAGGCGGTGCAGGGCGATGACCCGGTGGCGGCCGGGCTGAAGGTCCTGCTGCTGCCGTTGACCACCATGATCGCCTCGACGGGCTCGGGACTGTTGCAGGGGCGGATGTCGACGCGCTCGATCGCGATCATCGGCGGCGTGCTGACCGCCGTCGGCCTGGTGGTGCTGGCGGTCTCGGTCTCCCCGACCGTCCCCTATGGACCGATCGCCGCCGGGCTCGTGCTGATCGGCACCGGGTCGGGGCTGTTCATGCCCGCCAACGCCACCGCGGTGATGAACGGCCTGCCCCGCAACCGGGTCGGCATCGGCAACGCGATGCGGCTGACCGCGCAGAACATCGGGGTGATGGTCAGCACCGCGCTGGCGCTGGCGCTGATCACCGGCCCGCTGCCGGTGGAGCTGCGGGCCGACGTGTTCGCCGGGACGATCTCCGGGGTGTCCGGGCAGGCCGTCGACCAGCTCGTGCTCGGCTACCGGATGGCACTGCTGACCATGACCGCGATCGCGGCGCTCGGAGTCGTCGCGGCGGCGGTCCGCAGCCGTGTCCCCGAGCGGCGGGCGCCGGCTCCGGAACCCGCGCGCACCGACGAGCCCGCACAGCGGTCGGGGTGACCGGATCGTTCCGGCATGCGGCGCGATCGTGCCTCCCGCCCGGGCGCGCGGACGACCAGACTCCACAAGCGTGAACAAAGCACTTCTCGTCGTCGACGTCCAAGAGTCCTTCCGCCAGCGCCCGTTGTGGCGGGCCATCTCCAATCCCGGCATCGTCGAGCAGGTCAACCGGCTGGTGGCGCTGGCCCGCGCCGAAGGCGACCTGGTCGTCTGGGTCCTGCACAGCGAGCCGGGCACCGGCAACGTGTTCGACCCGGTCAACGGCCACGTCCGGTTGCAGGACGGGCTCGCCCCGGCGGACGGCGAACCGCAGTTGACCAAGACCTCGCACAACGCGTTCACCACCACGAACCTGCACCAGACCCTCACGCAGCGCGGAATCCGGGAGCTGTCGGTGTCCGGTATCCGCACGGAGCAGTGCTGCGAGACGACTACTCGGGTCGCCTCGGACCTCGGCTACGACGTCACGTTCGTCACCGACGCGACGGCGACGAACCCGATCGCGCACCGGGACGCCCCGGCGGACCAGACGATCGAGGAGCTCCTGGCGGACCCGCGGACCCTGCACTCCGAGGACATCATCGCCCGCACCGAGTACGCCCTGTCGGGCCGCTTCGCGACCATCCGCACCGTCGCGGAACTCACCGGGAGCTGAGGTGAACGGCCTGTTCGCCACGCAAGACGAGGCGAACAGGCCGTTCACTCCACCCCACCCGCGAGCGAGCCCGTGAAGTGAACGGACCGTTCGCCTCGATAGGCGGCGCGAGGAGGCCGTTCGCTCGTCCCCGGGGACCTGGGCGTAAGGTGACCAGATCGTGAGCCAGGTCGTGTTCTTGCTGCTGCCGGGACTGCACCTGCTGGACCTGGCCGGTCCCGCGCAGGTGTTCTCCACCGCCGCGGGCCTCGGGCACCGCTACCAGCTGTCGTACGTCGCGCAGGACGGCGAGGTGGTGAGCGCGCAGGGCTTGCCGCTGCACGCCGACACCAGCTGGCCCGCGCTGACCGAGGACGACCTCGTCCTCGTACCCGGTTCGCACGTGGCCGATCCGCCGCGTTGGCCGAAGCTGCACGCCGCGTCCGCCGAGCGGCTGCGCGCGCATCACGCCGCCGGTGGAACGGTGGCCAGCGTGTGCTCGGGCGCGGACGCCTTGGGGCAGGCCGGGCTGCTGCGGGGGCGTCGCTGCACGACGCACCACGACCTGCAGGACGAGCTCGCCCGCCGGTATCCGGCCGCGAGCGTGGTGCGCGACGTGTTGTTCGTCGAGGACGACCGGATCATCACCTCCGCCGGGATCGCCAGCGGCATCGACCTGGCGCTGCACCTGGTCGCGACCAGGCACGGCCCCGGCGCGGCGGCGCGGGTCGCGCGCGGCATGGTCGTCTACGCCCGCCGCAACGGCGACGACCAGCAGGCCAGCGCGATGCTGCGGCACCGCTCGCACCTCAACGACGCGGTGCACCGCGTCCAGGACCCCATCGACGCCCGCTTCACCGAGCCGCTCCCGCTCGGCGCGCTCGCCGCCGCCGCGGGCTGCAGCGAGCGCACCCTCACCCGCTCCTTCGCGCGCGCAACGGGGCTGACGCCCCTGCGCTACCAGCAGGTGCTCCGCGCGGAGCGCGCCGAGCACCTGCTCAGCCAGGGTGCGACGGTGGAGGCCGCGGCGCACGCGGTCGGCTTCGCCGACGCGCGCATGCTCCGCCGCTTGCGTTCCCGCACCTAGCGGCCACATATCCACAATGGACAATTGCGGCAGCACGATGATCGCGGCCGGATCAGATCCGGAGCTCCTTGAGCCGCTCGGTCGAGCGCCGGACCGCCCGGCCCAACGTCCTCCACCGCATCGGAGCTGTTCAGTCGCTCTGCGGACCTGACGCCGCTGGCTGAACGGAAGCGGATGCGGAGCGAACGGACCGTTCACCTCAACACACGGAACGGACGGGCCGTTCACCTCACCCGGCGGGCGCCGCCTCCGGCGGCATCGATGCGGGGATCCGGCCGATCGCCGCGATGGACTCCACCACGAAGTAGATGCCGCGGAAGAACAGCAGGACGTCGCCGTGCACCAGCCGCATCCGGCGGTACATCAGCAGCCGTCCGGCGTCTTCGCCGGTGGTGATGTCCCGCCAAGCGGCGGCGTCGGCGGTCAGCACGTAGTCCGCGTCCGGCTCGTCGCGGATCGACGCCTCGACGCAGTCGCCGTCGGCCCACCGCAACCGCAGGTACTGGCCCGTTTCCGCGAGGCCGAGCGCCCAGGACGACGAGTACGACCCGCGCGCCCGGTCGATCCACTCCCAGTAGCTCTCGAGCTTCGCCGCCCGGATCGCCTCGTCCGGCCCGCGGTCGACCACCTCGCGCGCCGCCTCCGCCCACTGTGGACTGAACAGCCGCATGCTCATCCTCCCGCCAGTTCGGGCTCGATATTGTCGATCATCCGCTCGATGTCCGGCGCCAGGCCGATGCCGACGTCGGAGAGCTTCATGTTCAGCTGGCGGATCATCAGCCGCCGCACGTCCTCCGGCGACCAGCCCAGCGACTCCAGCGCCACCCGGCGGCTCGTCGCGCCGTTGATCGCCAGGATGGTGCGCAGCGTTTCGTGGATCTCCAGCAGCAGGCGGGGATCCTCGCGCACCGAGTCGCGCAGGAACCGCATCCCGGCCTGCACGTGGCGGGCCTCGTCGCGGCAGGTGGCGGTGAACCCCGCGTAGTAGCCGGGCAGGAAACCCCTGTTGCGGCAGTAGGTCAGGGTGATCTTCATGACCGACAGCGCCAGCACGCCCTCGATCCACAGGAAGTAGTTGGTGCCGTAGCGCACCCGCAGCGCCGGGTTCTCCGGGTCCGCGCGCAGCTCGTCGGCCTGGTAGGCGAGCAGCCCGAACGGCCCGACGAACGTTTCGGCCACGTGGTGGAAGGAAGCGTCCAGCACGTCCTGGATCGACTCGCCGGGCAGCCCGACCACCTCGCGGTAGAAGCGGTCGAAGAACACCGTGTGGCGGGCCTCGTCCTCGATCTGGCTGGACATGTAGATCTTCGATTCCTCGCTGCCGCCCAGCATGAACACCGGCAGCTCCACCTCGACCTGCCGCTCGCCGTGGTGGAATCCCGACGAGATCGCGACGAACGCCTCCCGCTCGACCTCGGTCATCCGCTCGGCCCAGTCCGCCGCGTCGCGGGTGAAGTCGAGCTCGTAGACGTCCCAGCGCTGCCGCAGGTAGCGGCGGTAGAGGTCCAGGTAGCCGGGTAGTCGTTTCAGGTCGCGGTGCAGGTAGGCCAGCACGTCGTCGATGTCGACGCGGCCGAGGCCGGCCAGATCGACGCGGTCCACCGCGTCCTGGGAAAGGTCGGTCATCTGCTCACCTCTCGGCTTTCTCGACGCCGGGCGCGACGTCCTCGCGGACCCGCGGACGCCGCCACGGCCCACGGAACAGCAACATCACCGGCAGGAACAGCACCATGCAGACCAATGCGATCGACAGCCACGCCGACCAGCTGGTGGCGGCCACGACGCGCGGCATCAAGAACAGCACCAGCACCGCCATCACCCTGGTCAGGAACGAGAACACGCCCCACGCGCTGCCCTGCAGCCGCGGATCGATGTCCTCGGTGTTCTCCGAGTAGTTCGCCATCCACGGCGCGTACGCGGCGCCCATGCCCGCGCCCAGCAGCGCCCCGGTGACCAGCAGCTGCACGATCGAGATCGTCTCGCCGCCCATCAGCACCACCAGGTAGCCGGTCATCACCACCGCGACGACGGTGCCCGCGGCGGTGATCGGCTTGCGCAGCTGCAGCCGGTCGGAGAGCCGGCCGACGGCGATCAGCGTGCCGAGGTTGAGCACCCAGAACCCGCTCATCACGGCCGATGCCGAGGCCGCGCTGAGCCCGAAGCTCTGCGCCAGCATCGTCTGCCCGAACAGCGACAACGTCAGGTAGAGCACCAGCCACACCGAGATGCCGACGACGTGCGCCCACATCGTGGTGTGGCCGAACAGGTCCCGCATCCGCACCGGCCGGTCGGTGTCGGCCGCGGCCAGCGCGCGCTTCTCGGTCTGCTGGATCTGCGCCCGCAGCCGCGGCGACAGGTCGGCGATGTTGAACGCGATCACCAGCGAGATGACCAGCGAGACCACACCCATGATGACGAACTGCGAGCGCCACGAGTTGTCGAACAGCGGCAGCGTGAATCCGGCGATCACGGCGGCCAGGAAGTTCGCGCCCACCGGCCCCCAGGTCCAGAAGCCGAAGGCCTGCGCCCGGCCCATCCGCGGCGAGAAGTCCCGCACCAGCGGCGCGGTCGCGGCCATCACCACGCCGTCGAGCATGGACAGGAACGCGCGGGCGACGAGCAGTTCGCCGGGCGTGCTGACGAGCGTCATCGCGAAGCACATCAGCGCGGTCAGCAGCATCAGCGGGACCAGCACCCGCACCCGGCCGAACTGGTCGGTCAGCCGCCCGCCGACCATCGCCGCGATCGCCCCGGCGATCAGCGCCAGGGCCGACACCGAGCCGTAGGTGATCAGGCTCATGTGCAGGTCTTCCAGCAACAACGGCACCACGGGGGCGATCTGCCCCTCGTAGGAACCGATGAGGCTGGCCAGCACCGCCATGGACAGGATGCGCATCCGGCGGGATCCGGTCGGATACTCCGAGAGTTCACGAACGTACGAGAGCCCCATTGCTCCGCCCTTCCGCGACCGGCTGTCGGCCTACCCCCACATCCGGCTCGGCCCGAGCCGCAACCCTAGAATTTCGCTCTAAAATTCGTCGACCGACCAACAGGGTCGGAGCGATCTTCCCCCAGTGTCAAGGGTTTCGGGCACATTCCCCCCGAACGTCGAGGACGTTCGCGCTCGAACGACCCGTCGTCAACCACCGTCGCGGATGGTGGCGATCAGGTGGTCGACGAAGAGCCGGACCGGGACCGGGAGGCGGCGCTGGGCCATCGTCTGGATCTGGAGGTTGCGCTCCAGCAGCTCCGGGTTCGTCAGCGGGATCGCCACCAGGCCCTCCTCGTCGAGGCGGCGGCGCACGCTCAGCCGCCCGGTGAGGGTCACGCTGCCGGAGAGCCGCGCGAAGCTGTGCAGGGCGATCGTGTGGTTGCTGACGAAGACCGGGTCGAACTCCAGGCCCTCCATGCTGCAGCAGATGTCGAACAGCTGCCGCAGCGTGGTGCCCTCCTCCATCAGCGCCAGTGGGTACGGCAGCAGGTCGGCCAGGGCGGCTTCCGCGCGCTCGGCCAGCGGGTGATCGGCGCGGACCAGGGCCCGGATGTCGTGGCGCTCGGAGTGCTCGACGCGCACGCCCTTCTCCGGCGCCGTGCTGAAGGTGACCGCGATGTCCGCGGTGCCCTCCCCGACCTCCCGGGTCGCCGCGGCCGGGGTGGTGACGCGCAGCCGGAACCGGACGCCGGGGTGCTCCGCGCGGAAGGAGGCCATCGCCTCCGGCAGGAAGTCCTGGGCGAAGCCCTCCGAGCTGACGACCTTCACCGTGCTCCGGTGCGACTGGTGCAGCTCGCGCATCTCGGCGAGGACCTGCTCCTCCTCGCGCATCCGCCGCCGCGCGTAGGCGGCCAGCATCTCACCGGCCTCGGTCAGCACCATGCCGCGCGGCTGCCGCTCGAACAGCGGCATGCCCGCCTCGTTCTCCAGCTTCGCCACCTGGCGGCTGATCGCCGAGGTCGCCACGTGCAGCCGCTCGGAAGCCTCCCGGATCGACCCGGTCCGAGCCACCTCCAGGAAGTACCGGAGCTGGTTCATCGGGCGAAATCCGGGCGGCCGCAGGACATGGCGGGGACGCTACCGCAGTCCGCCGCGCGGGACCGGGACGCGGTGGACTGTTGACATGCGGCCGGTTCGGCACGACGCTGAGCAGCATCGACCGACTAGTCGGTATGTTTCGGGCGAGTGGCGGGAGCCGAGATGGACGTGGTCAGCTACCTGGCGGATCTCCGCGCTCGACAGCAGCGCAGCTGGCCGCGGGACGTCCCCCGCGACGTGACCTACCCGCTCGGCGAAGTACCGGTGACCGACCACCTGCGGCACTGGGCCCGGCACGAACCGCAGCGCCCCGCGATCGTCTTCTACGGCCGCGAGATCACCTACGCCGAGCTGGACGAGGCGTCCGACCGGTTCGCGGGCTGGCTGGACGGCGCGGGCGTGCGCGCCGGCGACCGGGTGGGCGTGCTGCTGCCGAACTGCCCGCAGTTCGTGATCGCGATGATGGGCATCCTCAAGCTCGGTGCGGTGCACGTGCCCGTGAACCCGATGTTCCAGCAGCACGAACTCCGCTACGAGCTCACCGACGCCGGCGTCGAGGTGCTCGTCGTGAGCACCGAGCTCGTGCCGTTGGTGGAGCAGGTCCGGGCGGAGACACCGCTGCGCGAGGTGCTGGCGACCTCGCCCGCCGACCTGCTGCCCGCCGAGCCCGTGCTGCCGCTCCCGGACACGCTGCGCAGCGACACGACGGGCAGCCAGTGGTCCCGGGTGGGTGCCAGCCCGCGCGCCGAGCGCCGCGAGGTGGACCTGGACGCGCTGGCCGCGCTGAACTACACGGGCGGCACGACCGGCCTGCCGAAGGGCTGCGAGCACACGCAGCGGCACATGCTCTACACCGCGGTGACCGCGGGTGCCGCGCGCCCGCCGCGACGGAGCACCGAACCCGACGTTTACCTCTGCTACGTGCCGATCTTCTGGATCGCCGGGGAGGACATGGGAATCCTGGTCCCGCTCGTGCACGGCGGCACGGTCGTGCTGCTCGCCCGGTGGGACGCCACCGCCGTGCTCGACGCCGTCGAGCGCTACCGCGTGACCGACATGATCGGCACCGTGGACAACTACGTCGAGCTGATGGAGCACCCCGACTTCGCCGCCCACGATCTGTCCAGTTTGGACAACGCGCGGTCGATGTCGTTCGTGCGCAAGCTGACGCCCGACCTGCGGCGGCGCTGGGCGGCGGCGGTCGGCGAGCACAGCGTCCTGCGCGAGGCGTCCTACGGCATGACCGAGACGCACACCGCCGACACCATCACCTACGGCTTCTCCGACGACGACCGGGACCTGCGCTCGGAGCCGGTGTTCTGCGGGCTTCCGGTGCCCGGCACCGAATTCATGGTCGTCGACCCCGAAACCGGCGAGCCGGTGCCGATCGGCGAGCGCGGCGCGATCGCGATCCGGACGCCCTCCCTGCTCACCGGCTACTGGAACCGCCCGGACGCCAGCGCCGAGGCGCTGCGCGACGGCTGGCTGCGCACCGGCGACGTCGGGATGGTGGACGAGGACGGCTGCCTGCACTTCCTCGGCCGCAACAAGGAGATGATCAAGGTCAGCGGCATGAGCGTCTTCCCGTCGGAGGTCGAGGCGCTGCTGGCCCGCCACCCGGAGGTGCTGGGCGTGGCGGTGGTGCCGATGCCGCACCGCGCCAAGGGCCAGCTGCCGCTGGCCTACGTGCAACCGGCCCCGGGGACCGCGCTGACCGCGGAGGCGCTGACCGGGTGGGCGCGGGAGAACATGGCTTCGTACAAGGTGCCGCGCTTCGTGCTGGTGCCGGAGCTGCCGATGACCGCGACCGGGAAGATCAAGAAGGGCGACCTGCTGGAGCGGGCGCAGCGCCTCGCGGAGAGCTCCTGACCGTCAGCCGTCCAGCCCCTCGATCTGCGGCGGGGTCCAGCCGCTGACCCGCATGAACGTCTTGATCGCCGCGCTGCTCGGGGTGAGCCGCGCGGCGGTGTCGCGCAGCGCGACCGCGACCGGACTGGCCAGGAACGGGCCGAAACGCCCGGCCCAGTAGGAGGCCCGCGCGACCTGCTGGGTGCGGGGGCGGCGCTCGGCGTCGTAGTGCGTCAGGGCCTCGGCCAAGTCGTCGAACCGCGCGCAGGCGGCGACCAGGACGACGGCGTCTTCGAGCGCCTGGCAGCCGCCTTGGCCGAGGTGCGGGGTCATGGCGTGCGCGGCGTCGCCGAGCAACGCCACGTTCCCGCTCGCGTACGACTTCAGCCGGCCACCCAGGTGCCGGATGTCGTTGCGCAGCACCGCTTCCGCCGGGGTGCCGTCGATCAGCTCCGGGATCGGCGGGTGCCAGGACGCGAACTGCTCGCGGAGGTACGCGCGCTCGTCGGGGTTGCGGGCGCCTTCGGGTGCGGGCATCGCGACGTACCAGTACATCCGGCCGTCCACCAACGGCACGATGCCGAACTCCCGGCCCCTCCCCCAGCTCACGCCGATCTCGGTCAGGTCCCGGCGCTCGCAGATGGCGCGCCACGCGGCGAAGCCGGTGTAGCGGGGGCGCGGCGCGTCCGGCCAGTACCGCGCCCGGACCTGGCTGCTGATGCCGTCGGCGCCGATGACGAGATCGGCGGGTGGCAGGTCCAGTCCCGGCACCGCGCCGTCCCGGCCGACGGCGGTCACGTGGACGCCGGTGTGCAGGCACTCCGCCGGGAGCTCGTCCAGCAGCATCCGGTGCAGCTGCGCCCGGTGCACTCCGAGCATCGGCCTGCCGAGCTCCCGCTCGATCTCCGCGCCGTCCAGCCGGCTGAGCCACCGGCCGTCGCTGGAGCGCATCCCGGCGGACTCCTGCGGCTTCCCCAGCTCCCGGACCCGCTCGCCGAACCCGAGCGCCTCCAACGCGCGCAAAGCGTTGGGCCACAGCGTGATCCCCGCCCCGATCGCGCCGATCTCGGCGGCCTGCTCGACCACCGCCACCCGCCAGCCGATCCGGTGCAGTCCGACCGCCGCGGCCAGCCCGCCGATCCCCGCACCGATCACAGTCGCGCTTCGCACCACCTCACGCTACGCCACGCACCCGCGCGGCCGTTGCCGATCCGGCAACGCTGCCTTGTCTTTTTGCTGCTGGTCATGCGGCGTTCCGCGTGGTTGAGTTTGCGAATCCAGGTAGCGCATGCGGCGCGGAAAACCCTTGGTGCGCAAGCGGATTCGAGGAGGACATCGCGGTGAGCCGGGAAGTGGCGGTCGAGCGGGCGACGCAGTACTACGACTCCGGCGCGTTCCGCACGGACCTCGCGCGCCGGGTCGCCTTCCGCACCGAGAGCCAGGACCCGCAGCGCGCCGACGTGCTGCGGCAGTACCTCGCCGACGAGATCACGCCCGCCGTCGAACGGCTCGGCTGCACCGCGCGCATCGTCGACAACCCGGTGCCCGGCGGCGGTCCGTTCCTGATCGCCCACCGGCACGAGGACGACTCCCTGCCCACGCTGCTCACCTACGGGCACGGCGACGTCGTGCTGGGGCACGACGCGCAGTGGCGCGACGGGCTGGACCCGTGGCGGATCACCGTCGAGGGCGACCGCTGGTACGGCCGCGGCACCGCCGACAACAAGGGCCAGCACACCATCAACCTCGCCGCGCTGGAGCAGGTGCTCGAAACCCGCGGCGGCAGGCTCGGCTTCAACCTCAAGATCCTGCTCGACATGGGCGAGGAGACCGGATCGCCGGGCCTGAGCGAGGTCTGCGCGGACCTCGCCGACGATCTCGCCGCCGACCTGCTCATCGCCTCGGACGGCTGCCGGCTCTCGGCGCGGCGGCCGACGCTGTTCCTCGGTTCGCGCGGCGCCGTCAACTTCTCGCTGCGCGTGAACCTGCGCGACAGCGCCTACCACTCCGGCAACTGGGGCGGCCTGCTGAGCAACCCCGCCAGCATCCTGGCCAACGCGCTGGCCAGCATGATCGAACCCCGGGGGGCCGTGCGGGTGGAAGGCCTGCGGCCCGCTCCGATCCCGGAATCGGTGCGGGACGCACTGGCCGACATCACCGTCGACGGCGGCCCGGGCTCCCCCGGGATCGACGCCGACTGGGGCGAGCCGGGGCTGACGCCGAGCGAACGCGTCTTCGGCTGGAACACCCTGGAGGTGCTGGCGTTCACCGCGGGCACCCCGCAGGCGCCGGTCAACGCCATCCCCGGCAGCGCCGAGGCGCACTGCCAGCTCCGCTTCGTCGTCGGCACCGACTGGCAGGACGTCGAGCGGATCGTGCGCGCGCACCTCGACGACCACGGCTTCCCGATGATCGACGTCGAGGTCACCAGCAGCGTCGCCGCCACCCGGCTGGACCCGGCGGACGAATGGGTCCGCTGGGCGCTGGAGTCGCTGCGGCGCACCACCGACGTCAAACCGGCGCTGTTGCCGAACCTGGGCGGCACCCTGCCCAACGACGCCTTCGCCGACGTGCTCGGGCTCCCCACGATCTGGGTCCCGCACTCCTATCCCGCCTGCGCCCAGCACGCCCCGAACGAGCACCTGCTGGGCACCGTCGCACGCGAAGCGCTGGCGATCATGGCCGGCCTGTTCTGGGACCTCGGCGAGCGCTGATCCTCCCGAGGAATGGGCGATTTCGCGCGAACTCGCCCACCGCCCCGCACGGATACCGCCGATTTCGCGCGAAGTCGCGCTCCTACTTGAAGACCTGGAGACCGTGATGGCCACTTCCACCGCCTCGGCGAAATCGCACAAACCGTTCCGGGTGATCGCGGCCGCCTCGATCGGCAACGCGCTCGAGTGGTACGACATCGCGGTCTACGCGATCTTCGCGACGGTCCTGTCGAAGGTGTTCTTCCCGGCGCAGGACGAGACGGTGTCGCTGCTGCTGACGCTGGGCACCTTCGGCGTCTCGTTCCTGATCCGGCCGATCGGCGCGGTGGTGCTCGGCGCCTACGCCGACCGCGCCGGGCGCAAGGCGTCGCTGACGCTGTCGATCCGGCTGATGGTGCTGGGCACCGCGATCATCTGCCTGATGCCCTCGTACGAGACGGTCGGCCTGGTCGCGCCGATCGGCATCCTGCTGGCGCGGCTGATCCAGGGCTTCTCGGCGGGCGGCGAGTTCGGCAGCGCCACCGCGTTCATGGTCGAACACATGCCGGGCCGGCGCGGCTTCGTGGCCAGCTGGCAGTTCGCCAGCCAGGGCCTGAGCACGCTGGTGTCGGCCGGGATGGGCGTGCTGCTGACCGCCACGCTGAGCCCGGAGCAGCTGGAGTCGTGGGGCTGGCGGATCCCGTTCGCGGTCGGCCTGCTGGTCGGCCCGGTGGGCTACTACATCCGGCGGTTCGTCGACGAGGCACCGGAATTCACCGCGACGCGGACCGCCGAACCGCACTCGCCGGTGCGCACCGTGCTGCGCACCCAGAAGGTCCGGATCCTGCTGGTCGTCGGGGCGCTGCTGGTCTCCACGGTGCTCAACTACACGATCACCTACATGCCGACCTACGCGATCAAGCAGCTCGGCCTGCCCGCGTCGACCAGCTTCACGGCCACCCTGGTCACCGGCGTCGTGCTGACCGTGGTGACGCCGCTGGTCGGGCACCTGTCGGACAAGATCGGCCGGGTGAAGCTGATGGGCGTGTTCGCCGCGCTGATCCTGCTGCTGATCTACCCGATCTTCGCGACGCTGGTGGCGTTCCCCGGATTCGGCGTGATGGTCGGCATGATGCTGCTGATCGGGCTGCTGAAGGCCTGCTACTTCGGGGCGCTGCCGGCGCTGATGTCCGAGCTGTTCCCCACCGAGACCCGGGCGACCGGCATGTCGATCGGCTACAACATCGGGGTGAGCGTGTTCGGCGGGTTCACGCCGTTCATCAGCACGTGGCTGATCGGCTTCACCGGCACCAGCCTGGCCCCGAGCTTCTACCTGATGTTCGCGGCGGCAGCGAGCCTCCTCAGCCTGCTGGCGATCCGCCGTCGCCTCGGCCTCCGCTGACGCGCGTCGCGAGCGGCCGTCGAGCCGTGCGTACTTTGTGTTGCTATAGCAGCACAAAGTACGCACGGTCCCATGCCCGCGGCCATAGCCACTCACGACGTCATTTGCGCAGGAGGCGTTCTCGGAGGGTTGTCAGGGTGTTCCGGGTTTCCACGGCTTGGGTTTCGTGGAGGGTCGCCACCCCGTGGACGAGGAGGTCCGTCAGGGTCAGCGCCGAGGTCGACTCCGCCGCGACCCGGCCCGCTCCGCCCGCCGCGTAGAGCGCCACGTCCAGTTGCGGGGCGAACTGCTTGGCCAGGCGGCGTTCCGAGATCAGGATCCGGCGCGCGCCGACCACCTGGGCGTGGTCGAGCAGCACCTCCAGCTCCGGCAGGGCGCGCCCCGGCAGGTAGATCACCACGACGTCGTCGCGGCCCAGCGGGAGCAGGTCGTCGGCCAGCCGGAAGCCGGTGCTGCCGACGAACCGGGCCCGCCGCCCGAGCCGGTTCAGCCGCAGCGCCAGGTGCCGAGCGCCGAGTTCCGAACCGCCGACGCCGAACGCCATCACCTCGCGCGCGTGGGACAGCAGGCTCACCGCCGTCCGCACGTCTTCGAGCTTCAGCGCGGCCA
The DNA here is from genome assembly GCF_053605825.1 of Saccharopolyspora sp. NPDC003752. Lineage (NCBI taxonomy): Bacteria > Bacillati > Actinomycetota > Actinomycetes > Pseudonocardiales > Pseudonocardiaceae > Saccharopolyspora > Saccharopolyspora sp. NPDC003752. The sequence continues at coordinate 77,435 of NZ_JBSGJZ010000022.1, forward strand.
GGGTGTTCTCCAGCTCGTCGCGGGCCTCGGAGAACACCGTGGCCATCGCCCGCTCCAGGTCCGGGCCGATGCTGGCCAGCCGCTGCTCCAGGCGGGTCGCCGGCGCCACCGTGGTCACCAGCGCCCGCCCGGCTTCGCGCTTGAGCTCCGGCAGCCCGCTGTAGCCGAGCTTGCGCGCGGTGCGGACCACCGTCGCGTCGCTGGTGCCGGTGTGCTGGCCCAGTTCTTCGGCGGTGGCGAAGACCAGTTGCTCCTGCGGCATGTTCAGCAGGTAGCGCGCCACCTTCTGCTCCGCGCGGGACAGCACGTCGAGGCGCTCCTGCACCCTCGCGCGGAGGTCTTCGGCCGCCGCCTCTCCTGAAGTGTTCGCTTCAAGTCTTGACTTATCCGTCATCCTCACTACATTTCTTGTAGCAGTCACGCCCGTCACATTTTTCCTGTAGCGAATACTACAGCGCTTGGTGAGAGACCGGATGAACAACTTGACACTTCCCACCGTGGAACTCCGCGGCACCGCACGGGAACGGGGCCGCCAGTACGGCGAGTTCGCCCGGCCCCAGATCGACCGCGCCCTCGCCTACTACTCCGACGCATTCGGCAAGTCGACCGGCCTGACGTGGCAGCAGGTCACCGCCCGCGTCGACGAGCTCCGCCCCGGCTGCGAACGATTCGCCCCCGACCTCGTCGAGGAGATGACCGGCATCGCCGAAGGCGCCGGGGTCGGCTTCACCGACGTCCTGGCGCTCAACGCGCGCGGCGAGCTCATCCGGGACAGCCTGCCCGCCACCGACGAGGACGCCGACGGCTGCTCGTCGTTCGCGCTGCTGCCCGAGGCCAGCGGCGACGGCCACGTCTATTGTGGACAGAACTGGGACTGGCGGCACGGCATCAAGGACACCATCGTGGTGGCCCGCATCGTGCAGCCGCCGAAGCCGACCGTGGTGATGCACCTGGAGGCCGGTCAGGTCGGCCGCCAGGGCGCCAACTCCACCGGCCTCGCGCTCAACGCCAACGGCCTGGGTGGGAACTTCGGCGCCACCCGCGGCGTCCCGCAGACCCTCATCCGCCGCAAGGTGCTCGACTCGTCGAGCATGCACGAGGCGCTGGAGGTGCTCAGCAAGGCCGATCAGCAGATCGCCAGCAACGCGCTGCTGACGCACCGCGACGACTTCGCCATCGACGTCGAGACGACGCCCAAGGCGCACGGCTGGATGTACCCGGAGGACGGGGTACTGGTGCACGGCAACCACTACCAGGCATTCATCCCGCCGCAGCTGGCCGCCGACTACCGGCCCCGGCCGGTGGACTCCCTGTTCCGCGTGCCCCGCATCCGCACCGGGCTGCGCCAGGCGCGCACCGCGTCCGGCGGCGATGCCGTGCGCAAGGCGATCAAGGACGCCTTCTCCGATCACTTCGGCTACCCGGAGTCGGTGTGCACCCATCCCGACGAGCGCACCGACGAGATCCGCCAGTGGTCGACCGTGCTGCACAACTGCATCGACCTCACCGCGGGCGAGTACTACGTGGCGGCGGGCAACCCGTGCACCGAGGAGTACCAGCTGCTGCCGTGGAACCTCTACGACGGACCGGGCGGTGACAGCTGATGCGAAGATGCCTCGCCCTGCTCGCCGCCGGGCTGCTGGCCGGCTGCGGCAGTTCCGCGCAGCTCGGCGCGGTCCAGCTGGTGCCGAACACGCCGCCGGCGGTCGCGCCGGCCGGCGACATCACCTGGTTCCTGGACTCCGAGCCGCTCACCCTCGACACCGACTACCACGGCGCCACCACCGAGGACACCGTGGTGGCCAACCTCTGCGACCGCCTCTACCAGCTGCAACCGGACCTCACCGTCCGCCCGTGGCTGGTCGGGGAACCGGCGATGCCGGACCCGGCGACGTTCGTCTACCGGGTCCGCGACGGGGTCCGGTTCCACGACGGCAGCGCGGTCACCGCCGAGGACGTCGCGTTCAGCCTGCGACGGCACGCCGAGGACGGCAACGACGAGTCCGACGAGTTCGGCAACGTCGATTCCATCGACGTCACCGGCCCGATGGAAGTGACCGTGCGGCTGGAAGAACCGGACGCGCAGTTCAAGTACCGGATGGCCGGCGACGCCGGGATCGTCCTCAACGCCGACGTGGTGAACCGGCTCGGCCAGGACTTCGGCAGCCCCGGCCGGCCCGACGCGTGCAGCGGCCCGTACTACCTGGACCGCTGGGACGCCGGGTCCAGCCTGACGATCAAGCGGTTCCCGGACTACTGGAACCCCGAGCTCCGGCCGCTGACCGAGAGCATCCGGTTCGTCTGGGGCGACGAGTGGGCGGCGGTCAACAGCCTGCGCACCGGCGCCGCCGACGGCGCCTACCTCGACGACCCGAGCATGGCGCCGGCGCTGAGCACCAGCCCGGAGCTGTCCCTCCACTTCGGACTCACCACGTCGGCGTGGCAGCTCATCCCGACCGGCCGCGGGCCGATGGCCGACGTCCGGCTGCGCACCGCGCTGTCGCTCTCGCTGGATCGCCGGGGCATGGCCGAGGCGGCGTTCCGCGGCGCCGCCGAGCCGTGGAAGCTGCCGGTCGGCGCGGGCACGTTCGGCACCGGCAAGGAGCTGTTCGAGCAGGCATACCAGCAAATCCGCGACGTCCCGATCCGCCCCGGCGAGCAGGACCTGGCGCGCGCCCGCGAGCTGGTGCGGGAGGCCGGGCCGCCGGCGGAGCCGATCGTGGTGGCCAACGACGGCACCGCCGTGGGCAACGTGCTGGCCAACGGCGTCCGCGACGCCGGGCTGAAGCTGGGGCTGCCGGTGGAGATCCGCACCGTGCCGCCCGCCCAGTTCTCGGAGCTGTTCGCCTCTCCAGAGGCGCGAGCCGGCGTCGATCTGATCGTCAACGACTGGTACCTGTCCAAGCCCGACGGGCTGGGCATGTACGACAACGTGCTGCCCGACAGCGTCAACAACTACCTCGACTTCCGCGACGAGCAGTACGAGAGCACCTTCGCCTCGGCCGCGGCCACCTACGACGACCTGCAACGCGCCCGGCAGGTCATCCGGCTGCAGGACGAGTACCTCGGGCACATGCTGTCCATCCCGCTGGTGATGGCCCCGACGACGCTGGCGATGAGCGACCGGCTCACCGGCGCGCCGGTCTCCAGCGCCTACCTGACCTATCCGTGGGCGGCAGATCTCGGGAGGCGGTCTTGATCGCGCTGTTGCGTTGGCTCGGCCAGGTGGTGATCACGCTGCTGGTCGCGTCGTTCCTGATCTTCGCCGCGATGTACCTGGCGCCCGGTGACCCGGCGACGGTGCTGGCCGGCGGCGCGGAGAACGCCAGCGACGAGACGCTGGCCGCGATCCGCGCCGAGTACCACCTGGACCAGCCGTTCCTGGTGCAGTACGTGCTGTGGCTCGGTGGCGTGGTGCGCGGCGACCTCGGCCGGTCGTTCGTCTACGGGCAGGACGTCGGCTTCCTGATCGCCACCCGGCTGGAGACCACGGTGTGGCTGGCGCTGTACGCGGCGGTGCTGACCATCGCGATCGGCGTGCTGCTCGGCTCGCTGGCCGCGGTGCGCCGCGGGCCGCTGGACTCGGTGGTGTCTGCCGCGACGGCCATGCTGGCCGGGATCCCGCCGTTCGTCGCGGCCGTCGGGCTGATCGCCGCGTTCGGCGTCGGGCTGGCCTGGTTCCCGGTGACCGGCGCCGGCGAGGGCGTGCTCGGCAGGCTGCACCACCTGACGCTGCCCGCCGTTTCCCTGGCGGTGGTGTCGCTGGCGACCATCACCCGGGTCACCCGGCAGTCCATGGTGGACATCCTGGTGCAGGACCACGTCCGGGTCGCCCGCACCCGCGGCATCCCGGAGCGGCTGGTGATCGGCAGGCACGTGCTGCGCAACGCGGTCGGCCCGATCGCCACGATGGCGGGCATGATCACCGCGAGCCTGCTGGCGGGCACCGTGGTGGTGGAGTCCGTGTTCGGGCTCAGCGGCGTGGGATCGCTGCTGGTCAACGCCATCAACACGAAGGACTTCCCGGTCACGCAGGCGGTCCTGCTGTGCATGGTGCTGGCGTACGTGGTGACGACCGGGCTGACCGAGCTGGTGCAGCACCTCGCCGACCCGCGGCTGCGCCGTGCCCGGCGCGCGGGTGTCCCACGACAGGCAGGAGCGGCGGCATGACACTGTCCGGATCACTCGTCGCCGACGCCGCGGTCGCGTCCGGGCGGCGGCGCAACGGCCCGCTGTTCTGGGGCGCCGCAAGCGTTCTCGCGGTCCTCGGGCTGGCCGCGCTGGCGGCGCCGCTGATCGCGCCCTACGACCCGACGGCCACCGATTTCGACTCGATCCTCGCCCCGCCGGGCATCGAGCACCTGCTGGGCACCGACCAGCTCGGCCGCGACATCCTGTCCCGCATCCTGCACGGCGCCCGCACCAGCCTGATCGCGCCGCTGGGCGTCCTGGCCATCGCGCTGCTCCTCGGCCCGGTGCTGGGCGTCGTCGCGGCGTGGCGCGGCGGCTGGCTGGACGCGGTGGTCTCCCGCGCGACCGATGCGCTGATCGCCTTTCCCGGCCTGCTGTTCGCGGTGCTGACCATCGCGGTGCTCGGCACGGGTGTCGCCGCGTCGGTGCTGGCCCTGGGCCTGGCGTACTTCCCCGCGGTCGCCAAGATCACCCGCAGCGCCGCGCGGGCCGAGCGGCAGCGCCCGTACATCGAGGCGTACCGGGTGCAGGGCATGGGCGGCGCGGCGATCTGCCTGACCCGGTTGCTGCCCCGGGTGATGCCGATCGTGCTCGGCTACGCGGTGGTGCTCTTCGGCGACGTGCTGATGGCGCTGGCGAGCCTGAGCTACCTCGGATTCGGCTCGCAGCCGCCGTCGTCGGACTGGGGCCTGATGGTCGCCGAGGGCCAGTTCGCGATGCTCGAAGGCGCGATGGCCCCGACGCTGGTGCCCGGCGCGATGATCGCGATCGCGGTGGTGGCGTTCAACATCGTCGGCGTGCGGATCGCCGACCGGCTCGGCAGGGCGGAGCACTCATGAGCAGCCCTGTGCCAACCTCAGCCCTCCTCAGCCGCACCCCAGGGGACCGTGACGCATCCCAGCCACGGGAAACCACGCAACGGGAGAGTGCGCTGAACGCAACCACCACTGCGAATCGCGGAGAGGCGGACCAGTCATGAGCCTGGCAGAACTCCGGGAGCTGACCGTCGGTTTCCCCGGCAGGCCGATCCTGCGCGGCATCGACCTGCGCGTCGAGGCGGGCGAGGTGGTCGGGCTGGTCGGCGAGTCCGGTTCCGGCAAGTCCACCGCCGCGATGAGCATCGCGGGCTCGCTGCCGGCCTCGGCCGCGGTGTCCGGACAGATCACAGTGGACGGTCGGGACGTGCTGGGCATGTCCCCGGCGGAGCTGCGGGAGCTGCGGACCCGCAAGGTCGGCGTGGTGCAGCAGGAACCGCGCGCGGCGTTCAACCCGGTGCGCCCGGTCGGGCACTTCCTGACCGAGCAGCTGCGCACGAATCTCGGCTGGTCCGGGCAGGATGCCCGCGACCGGGTGGTGGGCCTGATGCGCGAGTGCGGGCTGCGGGAACCCGAGGCCATTCTCGCGCGGTACCCCCACGAGTTCTCCGGCGGCATGCTGCAGCGGCTGGTCATCGCCGCGGCCCTCGCCCCGGAGCCGGAGCTGCTGGTCGCGGACGAGGCGACCAGCGCCCTGGACGTCACCACGCAGGCCGAGATCATCGGGATCCTGAGCCGGGCACGCGCCGATCGGGGGCTCGGGATCCTCTTCATCACGCACGACCTGCCGCTGGCGGCGGCGTTCTGCGATCGCGTGGTTGTCCTGCGCTCCGGCGAGGTGGTCGAGGAGCAGGGCGCGCGCGAGCTGTTCGCCGCACCCAAATCCGCCTACGCCGCGGAACTGCTCGCCGCCGTGCCGGTGCTGGACGAGGACGGAGTCGACGCATGACGCTCGAAGTGACCGGTCTGCGCAAGTCGTTCGGTCCGACCCGCGCGGTCGACGACGTGTCGCTGACCGTGCCCGATGGCGGATCGCTGGGCCTGGTGGGCGAATCCGGTTCCGGCAAGAGCACGATCGCCCGCATCCTGGCCGGCCTGGAACGACCCGACGGCGGCGAGATCACCTTGGACGGCGCGCCGGTCGCCACGCGCCCGCGCACCGGCCGGGCGCGGCTGGCCAGGGCGAAGGCCATCCAGCTGGTGTTCCAGGACCCGTACCTCTCACTCGACCCGGCCGTTCCCATCGGCCGCTGCCTCGACGCGGTGCTCCGCCTGCACGGCTGGTCGGACCGGGCCGCGCGGCACGCCCGCGTCGGCGAGCTGCTCGACCAGGTCGGCCTGGACCCGTCGAAAAGGCCTGCGCTGCCGCGGGAACTCAGCGGCGGGCAGCGGCAACGCGTGGCGATCGCGCGGGCCGTCGCGGTGCGGCCGAAGCTGCTGATCCTCGACGAAGCGGTGTCCGCGCTGGACGTTTCGGTGCAGGCGCAGATCCTGCGGCTGCTGGCCGAACTGCGGCGCGAGACCGGCACGGCCCAGCTGTTCATCAGCCACGACCTGGCCGTCGTCAACGAGGTCACCGACACGATCGCGGTGCTGCTGCGCGGCCGCCTCGTGGAAAGCGGCACCACCCGCGACGTCCTGCGCTCGCCGGAGCATCCGTACGTGCAGCTGCTCAAGGATTCGGTGCCCCGGCCGGGCTGGAACCCGGCGGCCATCGCCGCCCGCCGCGCCGAACTCCCGGAGCTGGCAGGCTGATTTCGCGGCGACTGTCGGTCCCGGCCGGTATAAAGGACGGCCGGTGCTCCGCGAGTCGCCGATTCCGCAGATCAAATGCCGTGAGCGTTTCGGGCCAGGACGCCCCGAAACGCTCACGGGCGCGTGCCTGCGGAAGCGGTGCCGCGGGGCATCCGGAACCAATGCCTTTCGCACGGTTGGAGAAGCAGCGCAGCATGAGCCCGGATCCGTCCGAACGCATCAACTCCGAAACCGCCGAACCCCGGCGGGCCGCCGACAGCCACGACCTGATCGAAGTCCGCGGGGCGCGGGAGAACAACCTCCGCGACGTCTCGCTGGACATCCCCAAGCGGCGGCTCACGGTGTTCACCGGTGTCTCCGGTTCCGGCAAGTCCTCGCTGGTGTTCGGCACCATCGCGGCCGAATCCCGGCGGCTGATCAACGAGACCTACACGGCGTTCATCCAGTCGTTCATGCCCAGCCTCGGCCGGCCGGACGTGGACTCGCTGCGCAACCTGAGCACCGCGATCGTCGTCGACCAGGAGCGGATGGGCGCCAATTCCCGCTCCACGGTCGGCACCGCCACCGACACGCACACGATGCTGCGCCTGCTGTTCAGCCGCCTCGGCACCCCGCACGTCGGCACCGCGACGGCGTTCAGCTTCAACAGCCCCGAAGGCATGTGCCCGGAGTGCGAGGGGCTCGGGCACGTCTCGACGATCGACGTCGACGAGCTCGTCGACAAGGACCGCTCGCTCAACGAAGGCGCGATCACCGTCCCCGGTTTCGCGGTGGACTCCTGGTACTGGCAGGTGATCGCCGGCTCCGGGCTGTTCGACCCCGACGTCAAGCTGCGGGACTTCACGCCCCAGCAGTGGGAGGACTTCCTCCACAAGCCGGCCACCAAGATCAAGCACGCCACCATCAACACCACCTACGAGGGCCTGCTGGTCAAGGTGCAGCGGGTCTACCTCGCCAAGGACCGCGAGGCGATGCAGCCGCACATCCGGGCGTTCGTGGACCGCGCGGTGGTGTTCGCCGACTGCCCGGCCTGCGGCGGTGCCCGGCTGAACCAGGCCGCGCTGGGGGCGAAGATCGACGGCCGCAACATCGCCGACTGCTCGGCGATGCAGATCAACGAGCTGGCCGAGTTCGTCCGCGGCATCGGCGACGAATCGGTGGCTCCGCTGCTGGAATCGCTGCGCGACACGCTGGATTCGCTGGTCGAGATCGGCCTGGGCTACCTGAGCCTGGACCGCGAGTCCGGGACGCTCTCCGGCGGCGAGGCGCAGCGGGTGAAGATGGTGCGGCACCTCGGTTCGAGCCTCACCGATGTGACCTACGTCTTCGACGAGCCGACGGTGGGCCTGCACCCGCACGACATCCAGCGGATGAACGACCTGCTGATCCGGTTGCGGGACAAGGGGAACACGGTGCTCGTCGTGGAGCACAAGCCGGAGACGATCGAGATCGCCGACCACGTGGTGGATCTCGGGCCGGGCGCGGGCACCTCCGGCGGGCAGGTGTGCTTCGCCGGCGACGTGGCGGGCCTGCGGCGCTCGGACACCCTGACGGGGCGGCACCTGGACCACCGGGCCAGGCTGCGCGAGGAGGTCCGCAAGCCGACCGGCCACCTGTCGATCACCGGCGCCGACGCGCACAACCTGAAGAACGTCGACGTGGACATCCCGCTGGGCGTGCTGACCGTGGTCACCGGCGTCGCCGGGTCGGGCAAGAGCTCGCTGATCCACGGTTCGCTGCCCCGCCGCGACGGCGTGGTCGTGGTGGACCAGGCCCCGATCCGCGGTTCGCGGCGCAGCAACCCGGCCACCTACACCGGCCTGCTCGACCCGATCCGGACGGCCTTCGCCAAGGCCAACGGCGTCAAGGCGAGCCTGTTCAGCGCGAACTCCGAGGGCGCCTGCCCGAACTGCAAGGGCATCGGGCTGGTCTACACGGACCTGGCGATGATGGCCGGCGTCGCGACGGTCTGCGAGAAGTGCGAGGGCAAGCGGTTCACCGCCGAGGTGCTGGCCCACAAGCTGCGGGGCAAGGACATCAGCGAGGTCCTGGGCATGTCGGTGGCGCAGGCGCACGAGTTCTTCACCGCGGGCTCGGCGCGCGCGATCCTCGGCCGCCTCGTGGACGTCGGCCTAGGCTACGTCCGCCTCGGCCAGCCGCTGACCACGCTGTCCGGCGGCGAGCGGCAGCGCCTGAAGCTCGCGATCCACATGGCGGAGAAGGCGTCGATCTACGTCCTCGACGAACCGACCACGGGCCTGCATCTGGCCGACGTGGACCAGCTGCTCGCGCTCCTGGACCGGCTGGTGGACGACGGCGGCACGGTGATCGCCATCGAGCACCACCAGGCCGTGATGGCGCACGCGGACCACCTGATCGACCTCGGTCCCGGCGCGGGCCACGACGGCGGCCGGATCGTCTTCACCGGCACCCCGGCCGAACTGGTCGCGACCGGCGATTCCCTGACGGCCCAACACCTCCGCAAGTACGTCGGCGGCAACTAGGACCGGGGAGGGGCACCGCGAACTGTGCGGCGCCCCTCCCTGGTGTGTCCGGCGTCACCGGACGTTCGGCCGTTTCACCGATGAGTTCCTCCGGCGCGCGTGGTCTCCCCAATCGACAAGAGTTCAGGAGGAACCCGCGTGACCCAGCTGCTGAGAGTGCAGAACTTCAACGTTTCGCTCGACGGATTCGGTGCCGGTGAGGGCCAGAGCCTCGAGAAGCCGTTCGGCCACGCCGACCCCGGCACCATGTTCGCCTGGGGCGGCGCCACGGCGAGCTGGCCCACCCGGACCGATCCCGGCGGCAGCCGCGGGCTCGACGACTACTTCACGCGGGACTTCGCCCGCAACATCGGCGCCGAGATCATGGGCCGCGGCAAGTTCGGCCCGCAGCGCGGCCCCTGGGAGAACCACGACTGGCTGGGCTGGTGGGGCGACGAACCCCCGTTCCACACCCCGGTTTTCGTGCTGACCCACCACGTGCGCCCGTCGTTCACGCTGTCCGACACCACGTTCCACTTCGTGGACGGCGATCCGGCGACGGTCCTCGAACAGGCGCGGGAAGCGGCGCGGGGCAAGGACGTCCGGCTCGGCGGCGGAGCCACCACCATTCGGCAGTTCCTCGACGCCGACCTCGTCGACACCATGCATGTGGCGGTCTCGCAGGTGGAACTGGGATCCGGGTCGAAGCTCTGGGAGTCGCCCGACGAGCTGCGCGACCGGTTCCACCTGGAGATCGTGCCCAGCCCGAGCGGCGTCACCCACCACCTGTTCTGGCGGAAGTGACGCGAGCCGGGCCCGGTGGCGAGCGATCACCACCGGGCCCGGCTCCTCTCCTCGGCGGATCAGGCCGTGACGGCCTGGCGGGGCTTGGCGAGGTCCCAGCGGTGGCGGGTCAGCACCACCGGCACGCCTTCGCCGCGGGCCTCCGCCGCGAACACCTCCGCCCGCGCCCGGCGCCACCAGACCACCGTCCGGAACGCGCCGAACAGCAGCATCGCCACCAGCGCCAGCATCGCCACCCGGTACTCCGAGCCGCCCGGCATGTCCTGCGCCAGGTCCAGCACCAGGCCCACGAACAGCACGCCGAGCGCCGTCGCGGAGTGCCCGCCCGCGTTCGCCACGCCGGTCGCGGTGCCGACCCGGGACACCGGGTTGTAGTCCCGCACCAAGGCGAACGCCACCGCCGAAACCGGGCCGCCCAGGGCGAAGACCAGGAACGCCGTCGCGATCACCACCAGCGGCGGGCGTCCTTCCGGCCAGCCCAGCAGCACCACCCAGGACAGGGCGTTGAGCACCAGGTAGCCCAGCACGATCCACATCCGGCACTCCGGGCGGCTGCCGATCAGCGCGCCCACCACGGGCCCGCCGACGACCTGCCCGATGATCAGCAGGCTGAGCATCACGCTCGCCGTCGCCGCCGGCACGCCCAGCCCGTTGACCAGGTACGGGAAGCCCCACAGCAGGGTCAGCGCGCCCGAGACGAACATCGTGCAGAAGTGCGCCCAGAACGCCAGCCGCGTGCCCGGCACCGACCAGGCCTCGCGCACCTGCTGGAACACCGCACCGCCGCTGCGCGCCTGCGCACCGCCGGGCGAAACGTCCCGCACGATCGTCGAGGTCACCGCCGCGTAAGCCAGCGTCAACGCGCCCACCAGCAGGAACGTCGCCGTCCAGCCCATGTTCTGCAACGCCAGCGCGAGCGGGAACGTGGCCGCAACGCCACCCAGCGCCCCCAGTGCGCTGGACACCGTTGCCACCAGTGCGTAGCGGCGGGCGGAGAAGTGCGCCGCCACCAGCCGCAGGATGCTGACCCACATCAGCGCGTCACCGAGGCCCAGCACCGCGCGGGCGAGCAGGCCCATCGAGTAGGAATCGGCGAGGGCGAAGAGTATCTGCCCCGTGCCCAACAACAACACCGCGACGGTGATCACCTTCCGGGAACCGAAGCGGTCCACCAGCAATCCGGTGGGAATCTGCATGCCGGCGTAGATGCCGACCTGCAGGACCGTGAACGCGCTCAGCGCGGCCGGACCGACGTCGAACCGGTCGAGCGCCTGCGTTCCGGCGACCCCCAAGCTGCCCCTGTGAAATACCGCGGCGAGATAGGCGATCACCGCCGCGCTCCAGATCCACCATGCCCGACTCTCCGGTCGGTCGGCAGCCACGAAAGACCTCCTTGTTCAGTTCTGTGCAGCGAAAGTCGAAATCAAGATCATCGATGATCGGACGTTCACCCGGTTTGTCGTCGTGACCCGACGCGGAGTTACGCGAAACGCACGTGCACTGCACCACACTTCACCTGGATGTCCGATTTCCCCCACCGGGCACGAAAATCCACACAACCATCCACTATGGACACCCGACGCCGGCCGTTCCACAGTTTCAATTGAAACCGCGCGTCCACGACGGGGCACCCACTACCAGTTTCAATTGAAACTGTCGGATCCCCCCGCGACCGACGGGGGACAACGTCAGTTTCAATTGAAACTGTCGGATCAGAGGTCTGCGGCGACCTCGTCGAGGAGGCCGATCAGCCCCGCCAGCGCCGGGTTCGGATCGTCCGCCCGCCACACCAGCGCCAGCGGGATCGGCGGGGCGTCGTGCACCGGAACCAGCACCACCCCAGGAACCTTCAGGTGCGCGGCCGTCGACGGCACCAGGCTGATGCCCGAACCCGCACCCACCAACGACAAGATCGTGTGGGTGTCCGGCGCTTCCTGCACGAAGTCCGGGCTGTAGCCGTGCCGCAGGCACGCCGCCTGCACCAGCTGGTTCACCACCGACCCCCGGTTGGTCGGGTAGCTGATGAACGACTCGCCCCGCAGGTCGTCCAACCCCAGCTGCCGGACGCGGGCCAGCCGGTGGTCCTCCGGCAGCGCCGCCGCCAACGGGTGCTGCTCCAGCTCCCGAACGCAGAGCCCCTCGGTCGGCACCGGCAGCCGCAACAGCCCGGCGTCGACCTCGTGCTGGTTGATCTGGTCCACCAGCTCGCCGCCGTAGAGCGGGCTGAGGATGTCGAAGCGCACGTTCGGGTAGCGCTCGCGGAACTTCCGCACGATCAGCAGCATCACCCGGTACGACGTCTGGCCGCTGAACCCCAGCCGCACCACGCCGATCTCCCCCGCGGCCGCCTGCCGCGCCAGCCGGGGCGCGGCCTCGGCGGACTGCAGCGTCTTGCGCGCCTCGCGCAGGAACGCCTCCCCCGCCGCGGTCAGCGCCACCTGCCGCGTGGTGCGGCGCAGCAGCGCCACCCCGACCTCGTGCTCCAGGCGCTTGATCTGTTGCGATAGCGGCGGCTGGGACATGTGCAGCCGCACTGCGGCCCGCCGGAAGTTCAGCTCCTCCGCCACGGCGACGAACGCCTGCAGGTGGCGTAGCTCCACCGCTCCAACCTCCCGACCGCGAGCGCCTTTGCCCAGGTCAGCGCGGATTATGTCGCGCGACCGAATCAAACCTACCCGAATTTGGTGTTAGACGGAACACACCCGCTGACCTAGCGTCGAGGAACCGCGTTCGCGATGCGGCGGGCGCCGGGCCCCGTCCGCCGCATCGGCGAATCCTGCGGTGTCCCAACGGGTTTCGACCTGCCGAGCAGCGCGGCGGGTGCCCGCGGTCGAGACGGAGCCAAGTGCGATGAGACGGCTTTCAGAGCAAGAAAGAATGGGGCGCAAGGCCGGGATCGCCTCGTTCGTCGGCACCAGCATCGAGTGGTACGACTTCTACATCTACGGCACCGCGTCCGCGCTGGTGTTCGGCAAGCTTTTCTTCCCCGTCGTGACGCCCGCGATCGGCGTCCTGGTCTCGTTCGCGACGTTCTGGGTCGGGTTCCTGGCCCGGCCGCTGGGCGGCATCGTCTTCGGCCACCTCGGCGACCGGGTCGGCCGCAAGAAGGCCCTGATCATCACGCTGCTGCTGATGGGTTTCACCACCGTCGGGATCGGCCTGCTGCCCACCTACGCCACCATCGGCATCGCGGCGCCGATCCTGCTGGTGCTGCTGCGCGTCGTGCAGGGCCTGGCGGTCGGCGGCGAATGGGGCGGCGCGGTGCTGATCGCGACCGAGCACGCACCCAAGGGCCGCAGCATCATCTCCGGCTCGTGGGCGCAGCAGGGCTCGCCGTCCGGGCAGATCCTCTCCTCGCTGGCCTTCACCCTCGTCTCGCAGCTTCCCGACGAGTCGTTCTACAACTGGGGCTGGCGAATCCCGTTCCTGGCCTCGGCGGTGCTGGTGGTGCTGGGTCTGCTGATCCGGCTGAGCATCGAGGAGTCGCCGCAGCTCACCAAGCTCAAGGAGACCGGGCAGACCGCGAAGTTCCCGCTGCTGGACACCTTCCGGCACCACACCGGGCTGGTGGTCCTCGGCGTCTTCGCCTGCGCGATCGTCTTCTCCGCCTCGTACTTCAAGAACACCTTCGCGGTGTCGTGGGCGACCAACGAGCTCGGCTTCCAGCGCGAGACGTTCATGACCGTGGTGCTCATCGCCAGCATCACCCAGTTCTTCGTGCAGCCCTTCGGCGCGGTGCTGGCCAGCAAGTACGGCGTCCGCAAGATCGTCACCATCCTGCTCGTCGCCGAGCTGCCGGTGATGCCGCTGATGTTCCTGCTGATCAGCACCGGCAGCTTCGCGTGGTCGGTGGTCGGCATGGTGCTGGCGACCCTCCCGCACGTGATGTTCTACTCGATCCTCGCCGGCGTGCTGGCCGACGCGTTCCCGGCCCGCGTGCGCTACACCGCCATCTCGCTGTCCTACGGCCTGGCCGGGACGCTGCTGGGCGGCACCACCCCGATGATCGGCCAGCTGCTGCTGACCGCCTCCGGCTCGATCCTGCCGGTGATCGGCTGGGCGCTGGTGACCGTGCTGATGTCGCTGATCGGCGTCCGAATCCTGTTGACCCGGTCCGCGCAGCGCGCGGACCAAACCGACGAACCGGCCCTGGCCGGGTGAACGAATGGCACGAAAGGGCTTGCGTGGCGGGGCGGGTAGCGGAACCTCAGACGCCTTCTCGCTGTGGGATCCCCGACATCATGAATGCCAATTCACCACGTCGAGGCTGTCCTCGCGAGAAAGACGTCTGAGAACCCGCAGCGGTGCGAGCTGTGTCCCACACCGCAAGCGGCTACCGCCGCTTACAAGGCAAGACCTGGCGAAGGAGTGAGGAGAACGATGGACCCGAACGTGTTCGACGACGTGCTGCGCACGGTGCGCGACTTCGTCCGCAACGAGGTGGTGCCCGCCGAGGACGAGATCGACGAGACGAACGCGATCCCGCAGCGGGTGCGCGAGACCGCCGCCGAGATGGGGCTCTTCGGCTTCGCGCTGCCCGAGGAGTACGGCGGGCTGGGCCTGTCGATGAGCGAGGACGTCCGGCTGGCGATGGAGCTGGGCTACACGGTTCCGGCGTTCCGCTCGATGTTCGGCACCAACAACGGCATCGCCGGGCAGGTGATCGTCAAGTACGGCACGGAGAAGCAGAAGCAGGCGTGGCTGCCGCGGCTGGCCGCCGGAGAGGCGATCGCGTCGTTCGCGCTGACCGAGGACGGCGCGGGGTCGGACCCTAGCTCGGTGCGCACCAAGGCCGTGCGAGATGGTGACCAGTACGTGATCTCGGGTGCCAAGCGGTTCATCACCAACGCGCCGCAGGCCGATCTGCTCGTCGTGTTCGCCCGCACCGACCAGGAAGCCGAGGCGCACAAGGGCATTTCGGTGTTCCTCGTCGAGACCGGCCTGGACGGCGTCCGGATCGGGCCGCCGAACGCGAAGATGGGCCAGGCCGGGGCGCACACCGCCGAGGTGTTCTTCGACGACGTGCGCGTGCCGGCCGAGGCGATCGTCGGCGGCCAGGAGGGCACCGGATTCGCCGCGGCGATGTCGTCGCTGACCCGTGGCCGCCTGCACATCGCGGCGATCTGCGTGGGGCTGGCGGGCCGGATCGTCGAGGAGTCGGTGCGCTACGCCGCCGAAGCCGAGCAGGGCGGCAAGCCGATCAGCCGGTTCCAGCTGGTGCAGGCGCTGCTGGCCGAATCGCAGGCCGAGCTGTACGCGGGCCGGTCGATGGTCCTGGAGGCGGCCCGGGAGTACGACTCGGGTGCGGACACCCGGCTGGCGCCGTCGTGCGCGAAGTTGTTCTGCAGCGAGATGGTCTCCCGCGTCGCCGACCGCGCGGTGCAGGTGCACGGCGGCTCCGGCTACATGCGCGGCGTCCCGGTGGAGCGCTTCTACCGCGACTCGCGGGTGTTCCGGATCTACGAGGGCACCAGCGAGATCCAGAAGCTGATCATCGCCAAGCAACTGCTCCGCCAGATCTCCTGACCCGGTTCCCCGCAATTTCAATGGAAATCGAAGGTCCGATTTCCATTGAAATTGCGGCACCACCGGTCACCCGGGCACGGATCCGGCCGAACGCGAACGATATTCGCTTCCCTTTGCTAGGAGGACTCTGTGGGCGCCGTCGGCAACACGGCCATCCAGCGACTGCTGCATCCCCGATCGATCGCCATCCTGGGCGCCTCGGACAACCCGATCAAGTTGTCCGGCCGGCCCATCGAGCTGATGAAGCGGTTCGGTTACACCGGCCGGTTGCTGCCGATCAACGCGCGGCGCTCCGAGGTGCAGGGCCTGCCCGCCTTCCGCAGCCTCGACGACATCGACGGCGACATCGACCTGGCGATGGTGATGCTGCCCGCCGACAAGGTCGTCGACGGGGTGCGGGACTGCGCCAAGCGCGGCATCCCGGCGGCGATCGTCGGGGCCTCCGGCTTCGCGGAGGTCGGCGGGCGCGGCGAGGCGCTGCAGCAGCAGTTGCAGGACGTCATCGCCGAGACCGGCATCCGCGTGCTGGGCCCGAACTGCCTGGGCATGTTCAGCCTGCGGGACCGCGCGCTGCCCACGTTCACCTCGGCGATGGACGACGGCGGCGAGCTGCGCGAGGGCCCGGTGTCCTTCGTCAGCCAGAGCGGCGCGTTCGGCACCTTCATCTTCAGCGCGGCGCAGGCCGCCGGGCTGGGCATCTCGCACTTCCTGAACACCGGGAACGAGGCCGACCTGTCGGTGGCGGAGGTGCTCGGCGGGCTGGTGGAGACCGACGAGACCAAGGTGCTGATGGCCTACCTCGAAGGCGTGCACCACGGCCGCGAACTGCTGCAGGTGGCCCGCCGGGCGCACGAGCTGGACAAGCCGATCCTGGCGGTGAAGGTCGGCCGCTCGGAGGCCGGTGCGCGCGCCGCGCAGTCGCACACCGCGTCGCTGGCCGGCGAGGACGCCGTGTTCGACGGCGCGACCCGCCAGCACGGCATCGTCCGGCTGGACGGGATGGAGCAGCTGCTGGACGCCGGCTTGGTGTTCGCCGACGGCAGGCGCGCCCGCGGGAGGCGGCTGAGCACCCTGTCGCTCTCCGGCGGCGCCGGAGTGCTGATGGCAGACCAGGCCAGCAGCAACGGCCTCCAGGTGCAGCCGTGGGACGAGGCGTGGCAGCGGCGGATGGCCGAGGTCATCCCGCCGTTCGGTTCGCCGCGCAACCCGGTCGACCTGACCGCCACGCTGATCAGCGACCCGGGCATGCTGCGCCGCGCCTTGGAGATCACCGTCGAGCACCCCGGCACCGACATGATCGCGGTGCTGCTGGGCAACTCCGACAATGCGTCCGGGCCACTGATCGACGCGATCGAGCAGGCCTACCGCTCCACCGACCGGCCGCTGGTGGTGGTGTGGACCGGCGGCAGCGGGCGGCCGCGCCGGCGGCTGCAGGACCTGGGCATCCCGTGCTTCACCGACCCCGGCCGGGCGGCGGCGGCGCTGGGGAAGCTGGCCGACTTCAGCCTGCGCCCGCCGCTGCCGGCGGCCGAGCGCCCGGACGACATCGACGACCAGGTGGTCCGCGGGATCCTCCGGGACGCCCGGCAGCAGGGCCGCGTCCAGCTCAACGAGTACGAGTCGAGCCGGTTGATCGCCGCCTACGGCGTGCCGTGCTCGGGGGCGTTCCCGGCCGACGACCCGGATGCGGCGGTGGCCGCCGCGCGGGACCTGGGCGGGCCGGTGGCGGTCAAGCTGCTGTCCGACCACATCGGGCACAAGTCCGACATCGGCGGGGTTCGGCTGGGCCTGACCGGTGACGCGACGATCCGCACCGCCGCCGCGGAACTGCTGGACATCGCGCGGGAAGCCGGCGATCCGGCGGCGCGGCTGCTGGTGCAGCGGATGGCCGGCGGCGACACCGAGCTCATCGTGGGCATCAAGCGCGACCCGGCCTTCGGGCCGGTGGTGGTCGTCGGGTTCGGCGGCGTGCTGGTGGAGGTCCTCGCCGACAGCCAGGTCGGCGTGGCGCCCCTGGACGCCGACGCGGCGAAGCGCCTGCTGACCTCCCTGCGCGGCAGCCGCCTCTTCGGCGAGGTCCGCGGCAAACCCGCGCGGGACCTCGACGCCGCGGCGGACGTGGTGGCCCGGCTGTCCTGGCTGGCCCACGACCTGGCGGACGACATCGCGGAGCTCGACGTGAACCCGCTGCTGCTGGACCAGGTGGGCGAGGGCGTCGTCGCGGTGGACTGCCTGGCGGTGCTGACGAAGGCCGAGAAGTGAGTGCGGTGCCGCAATTTCAATGGAAATCGAACCTCTGATTTCAATGGAAATTGCGGCCCGGCACGGCACCGAGAACCGAGGAAGGTACGGAGATGAGTGAAGTGACGCCCCCTGCCGGGGCGGCGCCCGAGGCGGTGTTCCGCGACGGCCTGACGGCCGGTGAGCTGCGGTTCCAGCGCTGCGGCAAGTGCGCGGCGGCGGTGTTCCAGCCGCGCGTGCTGTGCCCGGCGTGCGGCAGCGACGAGTTGGACTGGGAGCGCAGCAGCGGTCTCGGGACCGTCTACTCGACGACCGCGGTGCGCGGGCGCGAGGGGATGCACAACGTCTCGCTGATCGACCTCGACGAGGGCTTCCGGATGATGTCGCGCGTCGATGACGTCGACGCCGATCAGGTCGTCATCGGCACCCGCGTCGGATTCACCACGGTCGAGCAGGACGGAACGCCGGTCGCGGTGTTCCGGGCCGAATCCGCCGCCGCCCGTGACGGCCGACCGGGTGCGGGTGTCCCGCAGGACAAGGAGCAGTCATGACGTTGCGCGGCACCACTGCGGTAGTCGGCGTTGCCGAGTCGGATCTCGGCCAGGTCGCGCCGGGCCTGACCCCGCTGGACCTGGTCGGGCAGGCGACGGTGCGGGCGCTGGCCGACGCGGGCATCCAGAAGTCCGAAGTGGACGGCCTGTTCACCGCGTCGTCCTACTACCCGATGTCGGGCATGGACACCGCCGAATACCTCGGCATCCGGCCGAAGTACGTCGACGGGTCGACGATCGGCGGCAGCTCGTTCGTCTCGCACCTGCTGCACGCGGCCGCGGCGATCAACGCCGGGGTGATCTCGACGGCGCTGATCGTCTACGGCAGCACCCAGCGTTCCGACGGCGGCCGGCTGGTGTCGCCGTCGAAGGCGAACCCGTTCGAGGCGCCCTACCGCGCGCGGCACCCGATCAGCATGTACGCGATGGCGACGGCGCGGCACATGCACCAGTACGGCACCACCCGCGAGCAGCTGGCGGACGTGGCGGTCGCGGCGCGGCAGTGGGCGCAGCTGAACCCGGTGGCGTTCGCCCGCGACCCGCTGACCCGCGAGGACGTGCTGGCCGCGCGGATGATCAGCGATCCGCTGACCAAGCTGGACTGCTGCCTGGTCACCGACGGCGGCGGCGCGGTGGTGCTCACCAGCGCCGAACGCGCCCGGCAGCTGCCCGGCAAGCCGGTGTTCCTGCTCGGCGCGGGCGAGGCGACCTCGCACCGCAGCATCTCGGCGATGCCCGACCTGACGGTCACCGCGGCCGCCGAATCGGGCAGCCGCGCCTTCGCGATGGCCGGGCTGTCCCCGCAGGACGTCGACGTGGTCGAGCTCTACGACGCGTTCACCATCAACCCGGTCCTGTTCCTGGAAGACCTCGGGTTCTGCGAGAAGGGCGAAGGCGGCGCGTTCGTCGCCGAGGGCCGGATCGCGCCGGGCGGGAAGCTGCCGGTGAACACCAACGGCGGCGGGCTGTCGTACTGCCACCCCGGCATGTACGGGATCTTCACCATCATCGAGGCGGTGCGGCAGCTGCGGGGCGGATGCGGAGCCCGGCAGATCGAAGGCGCCGACGTCGCGCTGGCCCACGGCAACGGCGGCGTGCTCTCCAGCCAGGTCACCGCGATCTTCGGCACTGAGCACACCCTCTGACCAACCACAGTAGACGGTCCGGAACTTCCCGCAGTTTCAATTGAAACTGCGCGGGTGCACGGCGCGTCCGGGCGTATCGGGGGGACGCCCGGACGTGCCGCACCGGCATGGGACACGCATTAGGAGGATTTGCAGATGTTGCAGGGCAAGGTGGCCGTCATCACCGGCGGCGCCAAGGGCATCGGGTTCGCCATCGCGGAGAACTTCGTCGCCCAGGGCGCGAAGGTCGTGCTCGCCGACATCAACGCCGACCACGCCCAGGAATCCGCGGACAAGCTCGGCGGCAAAGGCACCGCGCTCGGCGTGGCCTGCGACGTGACCGACCCCGACGCCGTGCAGGCGGCGATCGAGGCGGCCATCGGCGAGTTCGGCTCGCTGGACGTCATGGTGAACAACGCCGGCATCACCCGCGACGCCACCATGCGCAAGATGACCCTCGACGACTTCGAGGCGGTCCTCGACGTGCACGTCAAGGGCGCCTGGCTGGGCACCCGCGCCGCGGCCGCGGTCATGCGCGAGCAGGGCAGCGGCTCGATCGTGAACATCTCCTCGATCTCCGGCAAGGTCGGCATGATCGGCCAGACCAACTACAGCGCCGCCAAGGCGGGCATCGTCGGACTGACCAAGGCCGCCGCCAAGGAGGTCGCGCACCTGGGCGTGCGGGTCAACGCGGTCCAGCCGGGCCTGATCCGCACCGACATGACGGCGGCGCTGCGCGAGGACGTGTGGAACGCCAAGCTCAAGGAGATCCCGATGCAGCGCGCGGGCGAGCCGCAAGAGGTCGCCGACGTGGTGCTGTTCCTGGCCTCCGGCATGTCGTCGTACATGACCGGCTGCGTCCTGGAGATCACCGGCGGCCGCCACATCTGACGCCGCACGACGACGAGGGCGCCGCTTCCTGCGCGAGGCGGCGCCCTGTCGCTGCTCAGCCGCGCAGCGCGACCGGGAGCCCGGTCAGCCTGCTGCTCTGGAGACCGCCGAGGCCGGTCTGCCGGAGCTCGCCGAACGGGACCGCGAGGCGGGCGTCGGGGAAGTCGGTCCGCAGCACCGAAGCTACGGCGCGCAGTTCGAGCTGGGCGAGCTGCGCGCCGATGCAGAAGTGCGGCCCGGCGCCGAAGGACAGGTCGGGGCCGGCTGGGCGGGCCGGGTCGGTGTTGATCCCCAGGACGTCCACGAGCACGGGCGCCCGGGCGGGCAGCCGCGCGCCTGCCAGCTCGACCTCCTCGGTGGTGAACCGCCAGAGCGTGAACGGCGCGGGCGGGTGCATCCGCAGCGTGTCGCGGACCAGTTCGTCGACGGCGTCCTCGTCCGCCGGGATCCCGTGCGCGCCGTCCACGAGCAGGCGCGCGATCAGGAAACCGAGGGCCGCGTCGGTGGTGAGCTGTCCGGCGAAGATCAGCCCGAACAGGTGGTACCGCAGCTGATCCCGGGTGGTCTCCGGGGCGACCCGGTCGCGCAGCTCGGCGGCGAATCCCGTGCTGTCGTCGCGGATCCCGTCCTCCGCGAGCCCCGAGAGCTCGGCGATCGCCCTCCCCTGCGCGCCCGGCTCGGCGCTGAACATCAGCCGGCAGGCGCCGGTTGCGCGGTCGAGGTGGTCGAGCGGAACGCCGAGCAGGTCCAGCAGGACGGTGAGCGGGTAGCGGGTGGTGAAGTCCGCCACCAGGTCGACGTCCGCGCCGCCGGCGGCGAGCTCGGCGAGCAGTTCCCGGGCGATCGCGTGGATCCGGTCAGAGTGCTGGTGGATCCGCTTCGCCGCGAAGATCGGTGCGTGCGCGCGCCGCAGCTCCGCGTGCTCCGGCCCGTCGAGGGTGGTGAGGGACGGCTGCTCGGCGGCGGTCCGTTCGAGCCCGGCGCGCTGCGGATCCCAGTCCAGGGGCGCGAATGCGGGGTCCTTGACTATTCGCGGGTCGACCAGAACTGCGCGGGCCAGCGCGTCGTCGGTCACTATCCACGCCCGCCCGCCAGCGGGCGCTTCCACCTGGACGATCGGCCCGGCCGAGCGCAGCGCGGCACGCCTGCGATCCGGCTCGTCCAGGCCGCGGACGAACGGGGCGAACGGGTCTACGCCATCGAGGTGCGGCGCGTTGGTCATCGGGCTCTCCACGAGGTCTGGGGGTTCCCAACTAGCTTCATCAACAAATTACTTCATGGTGAAGCTAGAGTTGATAGGGTTGGATTGTCAACGCACCAACCACGGCAGCGACGCGGGAGAGCGAACGACCCATGACCGAGGCACGGCAACCCGACGACACCGCGGCGCGCAGCGCGCGCCTCCTGGACGGCCTCCGGAGCTTCGGCGCGAACTACACCGACCTCACCGGCCGCTTCGCGACGTGGCTCGGGCTGCACTCGACCGATGCCGCCGCCCTGGTGGAGATCCTCTACGCCGAGGACAAGGGAACCCCGCTGTCGCCGACCCGCCTCAGCGAACGCCTCGCGCTGACCACGGGCGCGACCACGAACCTGCTGAACCGCCTGGAAAAGCTCGGGCACATCGTCCGCACCCGCGAGCACGCCGACCGGCGCAAGGTGACCCTGCGCAGCAGTGCGCGCATCGAGGAGCCCGCGCGCGAGTTCTTCGGCCCTTTCAGCGAGCGCTTCAACGCCCTGGTCGCGCAATACCCACCGGATCAGCTGGAACAGTTCGAGAGCTTCCTCGACCAGCTGTGCGCCACGATGGGCGAACTGCCGGACGGGGCGGAGTAGTCGCGGGTCAGTCGCGGGGCGCGTCGTCGACGTCGGCGAGTTCGGCGAGGATCGCGCTGGTGTGCTGGCCGACCTCCGGGATCGGATCCATGCGCGGCTCCCGGCCCGCGACGGTCACCGGCGGCAGCAGGGTGCGCAGCGGCCCGGCGGGCGAGTCGACCTCGCGCCACCGGTCGCGGGCGGCCAGCTGCGGGTGGTCGGCGAACTCCGCCATCGTGCGCATCCGCGCGTTGGCGATGCCGACCTCCTCCAGGCGGGCTTCGATGTCCGCGCTGCTCAGCTTCGCGAACACGGCCTCGATGACCGCCTTCAGCTCGCCGACGTTCTCGACGCGCTTGGGGTTGGCGTCGAACCGGGGATCGGCGGCCAGTTCCGGCCGGTCGAGCACCTGCTCGCAGAACTTCACCCACTCCCGCTCGTTCTGCACGCCGAGGAACACCTGCGCCCCGTCACCGGCCGCGAACGGGCCGTACGGCGCGATGGCCGCGTGCCGCGCGCCGGCGCGCTTCGGCGCGGTGCCGCCGTATGCCGCGTAGTAGTACGGAAAACCCATCCACTCGCCCAGCGCGTCGAACAGCGAGACCTCGAACGCCGTTCCCTTCCCGGTGCGCTCGCGCTCGTACAACGCCGTGAGCACGCCGCTGTAGGCGTACATGCCGCCGGCGATGTCCGCCGTGGAGATCCCCGTCTTGGCCGGTTCGGCCTCGCTGCCGGTGATGGAGACGAGCCCCGTCTCGCACTGGATCAGCAGGTCGTAGGCCTTCTTGTCGCGGTAGGGACCGGAGCTGCCGTAGCCGGAGAGGTCGCAGACGATCAGCCGCGGGTGCTTCGCCGTCAGCTCGGCCGCCCCGAGCCCGAGCCGCGCCGCCGCACCCGGAGCGAGGTTCTGCACGAACACGTCCGCAGTCGCCAGGAGCTTGTCCATGATCAACCGGTCGGCCAGTTCCTTCAGGTCGAGCGCGATGCTCTCCTTGTTCCGGTTGAGCCAGACGAAGTGGCTGGCCAGGCCCTTCACCGAGGTGTCGTAGCCGCGGGCGAAGTCGCCCGTCGGGCGCTCGACCTTGATCACCCGGGCGCCCAGGTCGGCCAGTTGCCGGGTCGCGAACGGGGCGGCGACGGCCTGCTCCAGCGACACCACGGTCACGCCTTCCAGCGGAAGCATCGACCCTCCAGGCGAGTATTTGTACGGCCAATTGCCCGCCAACATTGCCCCGCCCGCCCAAAAGTTGTCAATGCCCACGATCACACCATGCGAGAGCAATGGCCGTACATATGCGCCGAGGCGACGCGACGACGTACCGGTTTCTGCGACGATCCCGGATGCCTGCGTCCGAGTGGCGACAATGGGAACATGCCGGACGAGATCGCGCGCAACGAGGCCGCCGGGGAATTCACCCATCTCCTGCAAGCGGGAACGGTCAACGGCGAAGTGCACTTCCACGCGCCGCACACCGCGCGATCCGGCCGGCCGCCGAGACCGGTCACCGAGTGGGGCCCGTTCGACCTGGACGTCCACCGAGCCATCCAAGCGCCGCCGGCCGAGGAGGCGTTGCCAGAACTCCCGTCCTACCTGCGCCGCGCCCATGACGACGAACTCGACGCCGAGCTCCGCGAACCCGCCCGAAGCCGGATGGTGGTGCTGACCGGCGGATCCTCCACCGGGAAGACCCGCGCGCTCTACGAAGCGATCACCGGCCACGAGGTGCTCCGGAGCTGGGAGCTGCACCACCCGCGCACCGCCGACGAACTGGTCGGCCGGTTGCTCAGCGGGCAGGTCGAACCCCGATCCGTGTTGTGGCTCAACGAAACTCAGAACTTCCTGACCGGCCCCGGCGGCGCAGAAGCCACTGCCTGGCTGCTGACCCTGCTGGACGGGTCGATCCCCGGCCCCGTCGTCGTCCTGGGGACGCTGTGGCCGCAGTATTGGTCGGACCTGGTGGACACCACGAACGAAAACCCGCACGCCCGGTCACTGCTGCTGCACTCGGTGCGGCGAATTCGGGTGGCGGAGAGGTTCAGCGACGAAGACCTGGCAGCCCTGCGCGGCACCGGCTCGGTCGATCCCAGGCTCTCCCTGGCGATCAGTTCGGCGGGCAGGGCACGCCAGGTGATCCAAACCCTTGCGGGCGGCCCCGCGCTGGTCGACCGCCATGAGCACCCGGACACGGCAGAAGACCGCTACGCGGCTGCCATCGTCACTGCCGTGATCGATGCCCACCACCTCGGCCACCACGGTCCGCTGTCCCGCCCGCTCCTCGCCGACGCTGCTCCCGGCTACCTCGACGAGCAAGATCGCATCGATGCGCCCGCGGATTGGTTCGAACGCGGAATCCGGTGCGCCGCCGAAGAAAGCCTGCACGGCATCACAGCACTCATCCCCAGGCGTCGCCAAGCGGGCACCGGCGCAGCGGACGGCTACGAGCTCCACGACTACCTCAAGCAGCACGGCCAGGCCGTACGCCGAGCGGCGCTGGTCCCGGACTCGCTCTGGCAAGCGCTGCTGGCCCACACCGCTGAGCCGGAGGACCTGGAACGCCTCACGACGAGCGCGTACGAGCGCCTGCTGTACCGCTACGGCCAACCGCTCTACCGCCGGTACTGGAGCAGCGCGCACCCCTCGGCACGGGAGCAGATCGTCGATCTCCTGGCGGAGCACGGCCGTGTCGACGAAGCCGTCTCGCTCATGCCCGAGGTCGGTCGAGATCTCCAGCAGGACGACATGCTGTTCCGATCCAACCGGCACCACGCAACGGTCGAAGCGCTACTCGAACAAGGACGCAAGGAAGACGCCGCGTCCTTCTTGAGGGGCTTCATCGCTGCCCGGTTGTTCTCCAGCTGGGCTTCGCCGTGGTTGGCCCAAGTGCTCGCCGACCTCGGCCGGACCGGCGACGCGATCGAGATCCTGGAACAGCAGATCGCGCACGAGAACCGCGAGAACAACGCAGGAACGGCCCCACCCAGCGGCAATGTCACGTCGAGCGGGATCTTGTCCCCGGGCCGTCGCCCCGCAGAGGGCAATCGCCTGGCAAGGCAGTTGGCGGATCTGCTCGCGTCCGACGGCCGCTGGGAGCAGGCCCTGCAGCTCGTTCGTGATCATGCCGACTACAGCTGGACGAAGGGCTGGCTCGCCAAGCAGTTCGCGAAGGCGGGGAAGGCCGACCGGTTGCGCCGACTCGCGGCGGCAGGCTCCACCGAAGCGCAGTGGCTGCTGGTGGAGCTGGAACTTTCGCGGGGCCGGACGGCAGAAGCCCTTGAACTGATGGAAGATCCGGTTCTCGTCCGCGTGCCGCCGCACGCCGCGAGCCGCCTGGTGAACCTCCTGGTCGAGCGAGGTCTGCTCGAACAGGCCATCGAGCTGAGCACCACGCCGCACATCTCCCTCGACGAGGAGGCGTTCCGGAAACTCGTCGCCACGATCGCCGAGAGCCGCGGTGCCGAATCGGCGATCGCCCACCTGCAGCGGTTGCTGGCCGACGACCTCACGGCTTTCAACGCGTCCACGGCCAAAGCTCTGCTCGCGGACCAGCTGGCGGCTCTGGGGCGGTGGCAGGAAACCCGGGAACTGCTGCGCGAAGGTGGGCCGTGGGCGCGGAACTGGCTGCCCGAGCACTTCGCGCGCAACGGCAACCTCGACCTGCTGCGTCGGCTCGCCGATACGGGCAACGGCACCGCCCGCTACGAGCTGATCCGCCTGCTGCTCGACCTCGGGAAAGATCGCGAAGCGATGAAGCTCCTCCGCAGCACCACCATTTCAGGGGACATGACCGCGCAGAAGCTCGCCCGCCTGCTCGCCGATCGCGGCAAGCTCGCCGAACTCCGGGGCCGTGCCGCGCGAGGCGATCGTCATTGCTCCCAACAGCTGGTGAGGCTGGCGCAGCAAGCGGCCTTCCCCGACGCCCGGCGCCTGCTGCTGCACGGCCTGAGCACCGACGGCTCGACCGCCGATGACGCGTGAGCCGGCGGAGCTGCCGGTTCGAGGTGAACGGCCCGTTCGCCTCGATAGACGAGGTGAACAGGCCGTTCACTTCACCAGGTCAGGTGAGGTGGCGGCGGAGGAAGTCTAGGGTTCTCGGCCAGGCCGTTCGGGCCGAATCTTCGTGGTACGTCGCCGGGTTCTGGTCGTTGAAGAACGCGTGTCCCGCCGGGTAGACGTGGATCTGCGGGCGGACTTCGGACTGCTGCTGGATCTTGTCGCGCAGTTCCGCTACCGCGTCCATGCTGATGGATCGGTCGTATTCGCCGAAGTGGCACAGCATCGGCGCCGTCAGTCCCGCGAAGTCCGTGTCCGCCACCGACGGCAGGCCGTAGAACGGCACCACCGCGCCCACCCGGTCGCCCTGCTGGGCGGCGAGCACGATCGCGAACTTGCCGCCCATGCAGAACCCGACCGCCCCGACCGCCGAACCCGTCACCGAGTCGTGCGCCAGCAGGTAGTCGACCGCGCCGGAGAGATCCCGCGCCGCCTGGTCGACGGGCAGCTCCTGCATCAGCCGCGCCGCCTCCTGCGCGTCGTGCGTGGTGTGCCCGCCGTAGAGATCGGGCGCCAGCGCGACGAACCCCTCCGCCGCCAGCCGGTTCGCGATGTCGGCGACGTGGTCGGTGAGCCCCCACCACTCCTGGATCACCACCACGCCGGGGCCCGAACCGGACGGCGTCGCCAGGTAACCGTGCGCCGTGCGCCCGTTGCTGGCGAAACTGACGTTCTGGTGCGGATTCGTCACGCTGGTACTCCTTCGTCCGGCCGACCCCGACCGGCCCATCGTCGCGCTCGGCCGGGCTGATCGCACACGGTCACACCGCGCCGCCGGGCGAACCGCCCGGCGAAGATCGACAACGTACCGAGGACCGGCGGCACCTGCCAAGGCCCGGTGATCCGCGACGGGGTCAGACGAGGACGCCCGCGATGGTGGCGCTGAGCAGGTTCGCCAGCGTCGCCGCCATGATCGCCCGGACGCCGTCCTTCGCGATCCAGCCGCGGCGGCTGGGAACCAGGCTGCCCAGGCCGCCGAGCAGGATCGCCAGCGAACCGAAGTTGGCGAACCCGGTCAGCGCGAACGTGATGATGGTGGCGCTCTTCTCGCTGAACTGCCCGATCTGCGGGCCGAAGTCGGCGAACGCGACGAACTCGTTGATCACCAGCTTCTCGCCGACGAACCCGCCGGCGGCGACCGCCTCGTGCCACGGCACGCCGATCACCCACATCAACGGCGAGAACACGTAGCCGAGGATCTGCTGGAGCGTGAGGTCGGGCAGCCCGAACAGCCCGCCGACGCCGCCCACGATCAGGTTGACCAGCGCGATCAGCGAGACGAACGCGAAGAGCATCGCGCCCACGTTCATCGCCAGCTTGAGGCCGTCGGCGGCACCGCCGGCGGCGGCATCGATGACGTTGCGCGGCTTCTCCTCCGCCTCGGCCTCCACGGCGGTCTTCGTCGCGACGGCCGCCTCCGACTGGCCTTCGTCCTCCGCGGAACCGACGGAACCGGCCTCGGCCGGGACGGACTCAGCCGCGGCGGGCTGCTCCTTCGCCGCGGGCATGACGATCTTCGCCATCAGCAGACCGGCGGGCGCCGCCATGAAGCTCGCCGCGATCAGGTTCTCCAGCTTCGCGCCGAGCAGCGCGTAGCCGACCATCACGGTCCCCGCCACGGTCGCCAGCCCGCCGACCATCACCGCGAAGAACTCCGAGCGGCTCATGCTCTTCAGGTACGGCCGGATGGTCAGCGGCGCCTCGGTCAGGCCGAGGAAGATGTTCGCCGTCGAGTTCAGCGACTCCGGCCGGGTGGTGCCCAGCACCTTCTGCAGGCCGCCGCCGATGATCCGCACCACCCACTGCAGGACGTTCAGGTGGTAGAGCACCGCGGTCAGCGCCGAGATGAAGATGATGATCGGCAGCACCTGGAAGGCGACGACGGTGCCCTGCGACGGCAAGATCGGCCCGACCATGAATTCGATGCCCTCGGTCGAGGCTCCGATCACCTTTCCGACCGCGTCGGCGGCGGCGCTGAGCACCTGCTTGCCCAGGTCCCAGCGCAGCACGATCACCGCGAAGGCGATCTGGATCAGCAGCGCACCGATCACGGTGCGGGGGTTGATCGCGCGTCGGTCGGTCGACAACGCGAACGCGAGCAGCAGCACCACCAGCATGCCGCCGATTCCCCACAAGACCTGCACCTGAACCGCCCCTCCCGGTGCCGCCGCGAGAATCCGCGGCGGAGTACTCGAACGCGGGAATTCTCGCTTCCCGCGAATTCGAACGACGAGGCGGGCGGCCGCTCCGGGCCGGGCGCGCAACCGGGCGATCACGGTCCGTCACGCCCGGCCGGCCGGTCAGCGGTCGGCGAGCAGCGGGATCGTCCGGCGGCGTCCCCAGGCGATCATCAGGAACAGCAGCACCAGGGCGAACGGCATGAGCGCGACGACCGGCCCGTCGAGCACGAACACCTGGGTGATCGTCGCGCCGACCATGACGCCGGCGAGGCCGAGCGCCGCCGGCCCGGCCAGCCGGGGCACGAGCAGGCCGATGGCGCCCAGCAGTTCGAGACCGCCGGTCAGGTACCGGAACCACTGCCCGAGCCCGATCAGGTCGAACATCTGCACCGCCGTCGGGTCGCCGAGGAGCTTCGGGGCCGAGGCGAACACGAAGAACGCCGCCAGGAGGATCTGGAGCACCCAGAGCGCCACGTTCGCGCCCCGCCGCTGGGAAACCGCCGCATTCGAACCGATCGTCATGACTGGCACACCCTCTCCGCACCGGATGGAAGTGTTCACTACTCCCACAGACCGGGGGCGCGACGAGAACTCATCGGTGCCGGGCAGGCCACGACCTGATCCAGGCCCGTTCGAATGATCAAGGCGGCAAGGGGTTTCGCGCCGTCTCAATCGGCGACGACCTGCTCCAGCACGGTGGTGAACGCCTCGCGGTCCACGCTCGCCGGGTCCTGCGCGAGCCATCGCCCGATCTCCCGCACGAACTGCGCCGGGGTCATCGGCGACACCGGATCGCCGTCCTGCTCGACGGTCGTGACGTCACCGGCACGGCTCGGGTAGATCAGGACCACGCCGCGCACCTCGACGTCGGGCAGCATCTCGGCGAAGGCGTCGACGCCTTCCGGCAGCCGGGTCGCGCCGCCGCGGAAGAGGTGGCCGTTGCGCCACAACTCGCCGTCCTCGTCGGCGGTGTAGTGGCCGGGCAGCCAGCTCTTGGACTCCACGAGCACCAGCCGGCGCCCGCACAGCACCGCGTGGTGCACGTCCTCGAACACCGAGTCGGGCCAGGCCAGGCCGTGGAACACGCGCACGCCCGGCAGCCGGGTCAGGTACTTCGCGCACAACTCGGCGGTCAGCTGCTGCGCGCGCTCGTGCTGCGCGTCGGGCAGGCCGAAGATCCGGCGGCCGCCGAACTCGGAGACGAACGACCGGTCGATCCGGTGGGCCCGGATGTGCCGCCGCAGCAGCAGCACGATCACCACGCCGGAGGCCACCAGCAGGGACAGCCAGGCGGCCAGCAGCATCGCGGTCAGCTCGACGGCGAGCCCGGCCAGCAGCAGCATCGACCAGCCGCCGACCAGCGCCAGCGTCGGCGCCCGCTCCGGGCCGGTGACCGGCAGGTAGCGGACCCGGGTGCCCGGGTCGACGGTGTCCCACCAGGGGATGTCGTCCGGACGCAGCCGGGGGATCTTCGGCACGTAGTCCGGGTCTTCGCCGAAATCCCGCCGCCGGCGCCGTTGCGACGCGCGCGGCCGGCGCGCGGGCTCATCGACGCGGTCGTAGTCGGCGCGGCGAACCGGATCGTTGAGCGTCTCGTATGCCTCTTGCAGCAACCGGAAGGTTCCCGCGGTGCCGCCGACATCGGGGTGCATGCTGCGCGCCAGCGACCGGTAGGCGGACTTGATCTCGGCTGCCGTCGCGTCGCGGTTCACGCCCAGCAGCTCGTAATAATCGACCCCGCGCACGGCCCTCCCGCCTCCCAGCACTGCGCGGTCATGATAGGGCTTGCGCGGAATTCAAGATCACCCGCGTCAGGTGTTTTCGTCGGCGAGTTCGGCGATTTCCTGCCCCTGGGCGACTTCGGTGCCGTCGGCGAGCAGGAACCGGGTCACGGTGCCGGCGGCGGCCGACTTGACGGGGTTGAAGGTCTTCACCGCTTCGATCACCGCGATGGTCTGGCCGGGGTCGACGTGGCCGCCCTCGCGCACGTACGGATCGGCTTCCGGGGCCGGACGCCGGAAGAACACGCCTGACTGCTGTGCCTTGACAGTGGACATACCCGGTACCGTGCGCCTTCCCCGGCCGGGTCGCCAGTCGCGCGGACCTGGAAGCGAAAAAACCCGCTGACCTCCCGGTCAGCGGGCTCTTCCACGCGGGCGGCCGAGACGGCTGGCGCCGTCCCTCCCTTTTGACCACCCGGGACAGCCGCGCGGTCTGAGGTGGCGCCTTGGACCGGCACGGCTAGTTCTGCGGTCGTACGCCGGGGCGACGGGCCGTGGAGCGGGGATGCCCCGGCGACCCACCCGGCACCGCCAGGTCGTTCGCCGGTGGGCGCTGGGGCCCACCGATGCCGCTGCCACCTTAGCCGATGTCCCCGGCTCCGCGGGGCGAAACGTGACCCAGCGCTCCTCACGCGCCACATCCCGCGCACCCGACGCGTGCGGCACACGGGATCGGCGAATTCTCGATCCGTCCCAACGCGACACAGATCGGTCCACAGCGGACAGTGCCCGATTCCGGCACGCAACTAAATGATCTTCCGGCCCGAACCCCGCCATTCCGCGCAACCGAAAGGGTATTCGAACATTTCGGACATGTATCGGAAAAGTAGCCCAAACCTACCGAAAACGATCGCATCGACCCAGGTCAACAGCGTGTCGCAGGGTTCACAACCATTTGACATGAAGGTGAGCCTTACCTATGTTCTCCATGCCTCGCCGGTCGCCGAACAAGGAAGATGCGAATGCTATTCAGTAATGCGTTGATCGGACTGCGAGAAGGGCTGGAGGCCGTTCTCGTGGTCAGCATTCTGGTCGCATTCCTCGTCCGGACCGATCGCCGCCGCGCGCTGCCGCAGGTCTGGCTCGGGGTCGCCGCGGCGGTCGCGCTCTCGGTGGCCCTCGGAGCGGTGCTCACCTACACCGCGGCGACGCTCAGCTTCGAGGCGCAGGAAGCCTTCGGCGGGATCGCCTCGATCATCGCGGTCGCCTTCGTCACCGGCATGATCTTCTGGATGCGCCGCGCCGGCCGCACCATGGCCGCCCAGCTGCGCGGGCAGCTCGACGAGGCGCTGCGGCTCGGCCCGGTCGCCGTGGCCACCGTCGCGTTCCTCTCGGTCGCGCGGGAGGGCATGGAGACCGCGGTGTTCTTCTTCTCCAGCGTCCAGTCCGCCGGCGGCGGCACCGTGCTGCCACTGCTCGGTTTCCTGATCGGCATCGCGATCTCGATCCTGCTCGGCTGGCTGCTCTACGCCGGGGCGATCAAGGTCAACCTGTCGAAGTTCTTCACCGTCACCGGCGTGCTGCTGGTCTTCGTCGCCGCCGGGGTCTTCGCCTACGGCGTGCACGACCTGCAGGAGGCCGGGATCCTGCCCGGCCTGAACGCGCTCGCGTTCGACGTCAGCAACATCATCCCGCCGACGTCCTGGTACGGCGCGCTGCTGAAGGGGATCTTCAACTTCTCCCCGCAGACCACCGTGGTCGAGGCCGTCGTCTGGGTCGGCTACGTCGCGATCGTCCTCCCGTTGTTCCTCCGCCCCCACCGCCCCGCTGAGATCCGCACCGGAGATGCCAAGTGAACCTCAAAGCCCGCACCCTGGTGCCCGCGCTCGGCGCGGTCCTGCTCGCGGCCGGATGCGCCGGCCAGCCCGGCGGCGGCGCGCCCGGCGCGATCACCGTCGAGGCCTCCGACGACGCCTGCAAGCTGTCCGCGACCTCCGCCGCGGCCGGCACGATCCGCTTCGACATCACCAACAAGGGCAGCCAGGTCACCGAGTTCTACCTCTACGACGAGGGCGGCCGGATCGTCAGCGAGGTCGAGAACATCGGCCCCGGCCTGAGCCGCCAGCTCGTCGCCGAGGTGCCGCAGGGCGGCAAGTACACGACCGCGTGCAAGCCCGGTATGAAGGGCGACGGCATCCGAGGCGAGTTCACCGTGACCGGCTCCGCCGCGCCGCAGGGCGGGGCCGCGGCGCAGGCCGTCACCGAGTACAAGCAGTACGTGGACGGGCAGGCCGACGAGCTCAAGGCCAAGACCGCCCAGTTCGTCGCCGCCGTGAAGGCCGGTGACGTGGCGCAGGCCAAGCAGCTGTACGCGCCGGCCCGGCTGCCGTGGGAGCGCATCGAACCGGTCGCGGAGAGCTTCGGCGACCTGGACCCGAAGATGGACGGCCGGGAGGCCGACCTGGAGCCCGGCCAGGCGTTCACCGGTTTCCACCGGCTGGAGAAGGACCTCTGGGTCACCGGCCCGCAGCCGGACACCCCGGCGATCGCCGACCAGCTGCTCGCCGACGTCGACCAGCTCGTCGCGCAGACCCGCACCGTCGAGCTGACCCCGGCAGGCATCGCGGGTGGCGCCAAGGAACTGCTCGACGAGGTCGCCACCGGCAAGGTCACCGGCGAGGAGGAGATCTTGTCGCACACCGACCTGTGGGACTTCCAGGCCAATGTGGACGGTGCGAAGCAGGTCGTCGCCGTGCTGCGCCCGGTGCTGGCCGAGAAGGATCCGCAGCTGGTTGCCACCCTCGACGAGAAGTTCGCCGCGGTGGACGCGCTGCTGGCGCGCTACCAGGTCGGCGACGGGTTCCGGCTCTACACCGAGCTGAGCCCGGAGCAGGTCAAGGAGCTGGCGGCGGCCGTGGACGCGCTCGGCGAGCCGCTGAGCAAGACCGCGGGCGTGGTGGCGCGATGACCGGAGTCTCCCGCCGCAGGCTGTTCGGGCTGGCCGGAGCGGGTGTCGCCGTCGCGGGTGCGGGTGCCGGGGCGGGATATGTCGTGGGCAGCCCCGGCGACGAGGCAGCGACGGTGCCGTTCCACGGTCCGCACCAGGCGGGCATCGTCACGCCGGCCCAGGACCGCATGCACTTCGTCGCCTTCGACGTCACCACGACCGACCGCGCCGAGCTGGTCGCGCTGCTGCGCGACTGGACCCGGGCCGCGGAGCGGATGACCGCCGGGCAGGAGGCGGTCGCGGACGGCGCGGTCGGCGGGCACGCCGAGGAGCCGCCCGGCGACACCGGGGAGGCGCTCGGCCTGCCCGCGTCCGCGCTGACGCTGACCATCGGCTTCGGGCCGTCGCTGTTCGACGGGCGCTTCGGCCTCGCCGACCGCCGTCCCCCGGCCCTCGTCGACCTGCCGCACTTCCCCGCCGACGCCCTCGACCCGGCGCGCAGCGGAGGCGACCTGTGCGTGCAGGC
Source organism: Saccharopolyspora sp. NPDC003752 (assembly GCF_053605825.1). NCBI lineage: Bacteria > Bacillati > Actinomycetota > Actinomycetes > Pseudonocardiales > Pseudonocardiaceae > Saccharopolyspora > Saccharopolyspora sp. NPDC003752. The sequence goes on from NZ_JBSGJZ010000022.1 coordinate 111,056, forward strand.
CTGCGCCGACGACCCGCAGGTGGCGGTGCACGCGGTGCGCAACCTGGCGCGCATCGGGTTCGGCAAGGTCGCGGTGCGCTGGTCGCAGCTCGGATTCGGCCGGACCGCCACGACGTCGCGCGCCCAGAGCACGCCGCGCAACCTGTTCGGCTTCAAGGACGGCACCAACAACCTGAAGGCCGAGGACACCGCGGAGCTGGACCGGCACGTGTGGGCCCAGCCCGGCGACGGTCCGCAGTGGATGACCGGCGGCACCTACCTGGTGGCGCGGCGGATCCGGATGCACATCGAGACCTGGGACCGGACGTCGCTGGGCGAGCAGGAGACCATCGTCGGCCGCACCAAGGGCAGCGGCGCGCCGCACGGCGCGGCCGGCGAGTTCGACCGGGTCGACCTGCAGGCCCGCGGCACGGACGGCGAGCTGCGCATCGCGGAGGACTCGCACATCCGGCTCGCCGCGCCCGAAACGCACGGCGGCGCGCGGATGTTGCGCCGCGGCTACAACTTCACCGACGGATCGGACGGCCTGGGGCGGCTCGACGCCGGGCTGTTCTTCGTGTGCTTCAACCGCGATCCGCGCACCCAGTTCATCCCGGTGCAGCGCCTGCTGTCCAAGAAGGACCTGATGATGGAGTACCTCCAGCACAACGGCTCGGCGATCTTCGCCTGCCCGCCGGGCATCCAGCCCGGCGGTCACTGGGGCGAGTCGCTGTTCGCCTGACGGCCCTGCCGCCGATTTCAGGCAGAATCGGGAGGTTTCAAACCGGGCCGGGATCAGCTGGTGCCGCCGAAGCGGGGCAGGCCGCCGTCGGCGATCCAGGCGTGCACGATGCGCTGGTCCGTGTAGAAGTCGATGCTCCGGGTGCCTCCCTCGTGGCCCACTCCGCTGGCCTTGATGCCGCCGAACGGCGTCCTCAGGTCCCGGATGTTGTGCGAGTTCAGCCAGAGCATGCCCGCCTCGACCTGGTTGGCCACCCGCAGGCCGCGCTTGAGGTCGTTGGTCCACACGTAGGCCGCCAGGCCGTACTTCGTGTCGTTGGCCAGCCGCACCGCCTCGGCCTCGTCGTCGAACGGCGTCACCGCCACCACCGGGCCGAACACCTCCTCCCGGAACAGCGTGTGCTCCGGGGTGACGTCGGCGAACACCGTCGGCTCCAGGAAGTTGCCGTCCGGCAGGTGATCCGGCCGCTTGCCGCCGGTGACCAGCCGCGCGCCCTCGGCCTCGGCCTTCGCCACGTGGCCGATCACCTTGTCGAAGTGCTCCGGGTGGATCAGGGCGCCCAGTTCGGTGGACTCGTCGCCGGGCGGGCCGACCTTGAACCGGGCGGCGCGCTCCCCGAGCTGCCGCACGAAGTCGGCGTAGATGCTGCGGTGCACCAGCACCCGCGAACCCGCCGTGCAGCGCTCGCCGTTGAGGGAGAACACCCCGAAGATCGCGCTGTCCAGGGCCGCGTCCAGATCGGCGTCCGCGAAGATGATGTTCGGCGACTTGCCGCCGAGCTCCATCGACAGGCCCTTGAGCCCGTCGGCGGCGTTGCGCATGATCACCTGGCCGGTGGCGGTCTCGCCGGTGAACGACAGCACCGGCACGTCCGGGTGCCGGACCAGCGCGTCGCCGGCCTGCTCGCCGATGCCGTGCACGATGTTGAAGACCCCGGCGGGCACGCCCGCCTCGGCGAAGATCTCCGGCAGCAGGCTCACCGACAGCGGCGACCACTCGGCCGGCTTGAGCACCACCGTGCAGCCCGAGGCCAGCGCGGGCGCCAGCTTCCAGCTCTCCAGCATGAACGGCGTGTTCCACGGCGTGATCAGCCCGGCCACGCCCTTGGGCTTGCGCACCACGTAGTTGAGCTGGACGTCGGCGACCCGGTAGGCCTCCTCGGTCTGCACCACGATCAGGTCGGCGAAGAACCGGAAGTTCTCCGCCGCGCGCTTGGCCTGCTGCTCGACCTGGGAGATCGGCAGGCCGGTGTCGAAGGATTCCCACCGCGCGACCTGCTCGCCGCGGGCCTCGATGCCGTCGGCGATCCGGTTGAGGACCCCCGCGCGGGCGCGGTTGCGCATGTCGGCCCACCCGCTGTCGCGGAACGCCTCGGCCGCGGCCCGGACCGCGCGGTCGACGTCGGCGGCCTGGCCGGCGGCGGCGCGGGTGTACTCGGTGTTGGTCGCGGGATCCAGCACCCCGAAGGTCTGCCCGCCGGCGCTGGGAACGTGTTCGCCACCGATGTAGTGGGTGATCAGCTCGGGAACCTGCTCCGGTGCGTTGCGCATCTACATCCTCACGTCGTCAACATCGAACATCGAGCCCCGGAAACCCGTCCGGAGATCCGGGGCCCGGCGCCCGGGGCCCGAGATCCGAGATCCGGGGTCCGGGGTCCGGGGTCCGGGGCCCGGGGCCCGGGGCCCGAGATCCGGGGTCCGGGGTCCGGGGTCCGAGATCCGGGGTCCGGGGTCCGGGGTCCGCAATTTCAATGGAAATCGAACCTCCAACTTCCATTGAAATTGCGGAAGTTGTCCACAGGTGTCGGTGTGTCGTGGGGCGACGCGCCGGGGTCCGCAATTTCCATTGAAATCGAACCTTCGATTTCAATGGAAATTGCGGCGGCCTCAGCTCGGGATCAGGTCGCCGCCCTCGGCCAGCAGGGCCTCGATCTTGGTTCGGCCCCCTTCGGTGAGGGGGATCAGCGGCGGCCGGACGTGGTCGCTGGCGATCAGGCCCCGCTCCGCGAGCACCGCCTTCACCGCGGACGGGTTCGTCTCGGTGAACACCAGCTCGACCAGCGGGTGCAGCCGGTAGTGCAGGTCGATCGCCTCGTCCACCCGACCGTCCACATAGGCCTGGTACATGTCCGCGACCGCCTTCGGCGCCAGGTTGGCCACCGCGCTGACGAACCCGACGCCGCCGATGGACAGCAGCGGCAGGCACAGCAGCTCGATGCCGGACCACATCAGGAAGTCGCGGCCGCAGGCCTTGAGCACGTGCGAGAAGTGCTCGAAGTCCTTGGTGGTCTCCTTGATCCCGACGATGTTGTCGTGCGCCCTGCGCAGCCGGGCCACGGTGGCCGGGTCGACGCTGACCGCGGTGCGGCTGGGCACGTTGTAGACCACGATCGGCAGGTCCGGGTACTCCGCGGCGACCGTCGAGTACCAGGTGAACAGCGCATCCTGGGTGGGCCGGGCGTAGTAGGGCGTGATCACCAGGGCGATGTCGGCGCCGAGGTCGCGGGCGTGTCCGGTCAGCTCCAGCGTCTCGTCCAGCTTCGCCGATCCGGTGCCCGGCAGGAACGGCACCCGGTCGGCGGTCTCCTCGGCCACGATCTCCAGCGACCGCTTGCGCTCCGCGAGCGTCTGGGCGCTGGGCTCGCCGGTGGAACCGCCGCTGGAGATGCCGTGCGAGCCGTTGGCCAGCTGCCAGCGGACCAGGTTTCGCAGGCCCGCCTCGTCGAGTTCGCCGCCCGCGGTGAACGGCGTGACCACCGGCGCGATCGAGCCCCTGACCTGCGTCGGGTCGGCGCGGAACCTCATCATTGCTCCTCTTCTTCGGCGGTCGCCTGCAGCGAGGCCACGGCCGCGCGAGCGGTCCGCAGCGTGTGCTCCCGCGCGAACTGCTCCACAGTGGACTCCGTCGCGCCGCAGGCGACGAGCTGCAGCAGCGCCTCGTGCTCGGCGAAGGATTCGGCGTAGCGCTCGGGGACCAGCGCGAAGCTGGACCGGCGGATCAGGTCCAGCCGCGACCACTCCCGCTCCAGCAGGCCGAGCAGGTGCGCGTTCGCGCTCGCCCCGCACAGCGTGCGGTGGAACTCCCGGTTGAGCTCGGTGTAGGCGCGGGCGTCGCCCTGCTCGGCCTTGCGCTTGAGCTCCTGGTTGATCGCCCGCGCCCGGTCGAGCTCGGCCGCGCTGATCAGCCGCGCGCCCGAGGCGGTGGCGAAGCCCTCCAGCAGCGCCAGCGCCTCCATGCTGTTCAGGTACTGGTCGGGGTCGATCGAGGTGACCTGCGCGCCCACGTTGCGCTGGTAGCTGACGTAGCCCTCGGCCTCCAGGCGGCGGATCGCCTCCCGCACCGGCACCACGCTCATGTCCAGCTCGCGGGCGATCTGCTCCAGCACCAGCCGCGCGCCCGGCGCCAGGGTGCGCTCGACGATCTGCTGCCGGAGGTGCCGGTAGGCGATCTCGGACTTCGACGCGCCGTCCTGCGCCGCCGTCACGCCGCACCGTCCCGCCACTGCTGGTACCGCTCCCGCCATTCCCCGCCGAGCGGGTACAGGCCCTCGATGCGGTGGCCCGCGTCGACCTGCTGGTAGATGAACCGCTCCTGGCGTTCCTGCTCGACGGCACCGGCGGCGATCTCGTCGGCCAGCGCGGGCGGGATGACGACCACGCCGTCGTCGTCGCCGACGAGGACGTCGCCGGGTTCGACCAGCGCTCCCCCGCAGGCGATCGCGACGTTGTCCTCCCACGGCACGTGCCGGTTGCCGAGCACGGCGGCGTGCTGGAAGGCCGCGAAGGTCGGGATGTCGAGGTCGGCGAACGAGCCGCTGTCGCGCACCGCGCCGTCGGTCACGATCCCGGCGCCGCCGGCGCGTTGCACCCGCAGCGCGAGGATGTCGCCGATGGTCCCGGCGTGGGAGTCGCCGCGCGCGTCGATGACCAGCACCTCGCCGGGCCCGATGGAGTCGACCGCGGACTTCTGCGCGTTGTAGCCGCCGCCGTGCTTCTCGAAGAGGTCCTCGCGCAGCGGCAGGTAGCGCAGCGTGTGGGCGCGGCCGAGCAGCCGGGTGCCGGGCTTGGCCGGGCGCACCGATTCGATGAACGCGTGGTGGATGCCGCGCTTGCGCAGCTGGGCGGAGATCGTCGCGGTGGCGACGCCGCGCAGGTTCCGCTCGGTCTCCTCGGAGAGCCCGAGCCCGGCCGGCTCGCCGAAGGCGTCCTCCCGGTCCTTTTCGGACAGTGCCGGGAGCGCGCCCGGCCCGCTCATCGGTTCGTCGCTCTCGGCGATCACCGTCCGGAGCCTGCCTCCCTCGCCGACCTCGACCTCGACGACGTCGCCGGGCCGGACGATCGGCGGCGCGGCCGGGGTGCCGGTGAGGATGATGTCGCCGGGTTCCAGGGTGAGCGACCGGGAAAGATCGGCGATCAGGTAGTCGAAGCCGAACAGCAGGCCGCCGGAGTTGTCCTCCTGGACGAGCTCGCCGTTGACCCACAGGCGGATGGCCAGATCGCGCAGGTCCACGTCGGCGGGATCGATGATGGCCGGGCCGACCGGGGTGTAGCCGTCGGAGCCCTTGCTGCGCACGTTGGAGCCGCGGTCGGCGTAGCGCAGGTCGTAGCAGCCGATGTCGTTGGCCGCCGCGATGCCGGCGATGTGGTCCGCGGCGGATTCCAGCGGCACGTTGCGGGCCCGCTCGCCGATGATGACCGCGATCTCGCCCTCGACGCCGAGCGCCTCCGCGCCGCGCGGGCGCACGGCCGCTTGACCGTCGGCGGCCAGCGACGACGGCGGCTTGAGGAAGTACGACGGCTCCCGGGGCGTCCGGCCGCGCTCCCGCGCGCGGCTGCGGTAGTTCAGGTGCACCGCGATGATCTTGCTGGGCGACAGCCCCAAGGGGTGCGACACCGGATTCCTCCCGTCGGGCGCACGATCCGTTCGCCGAGATGATGAACCCAAATCAGATATGATGTCAACCAAGATCGATGCGGCGATCCGGATGACCTGATCGAGATTTTCTTCAGCAATAAGGACTATTGACGCCCCCGGAAGAGGCTGCGTAATCTTCAGCGCCAGCCAATCATATATGATCCTGGTAGGTGCGCGAATGCCTGTTCCCGCTCCCGACGTGGTCCGCGCCGCGGACGCCGAGCTGGCCGTCACCGATCTGCCACGTGCTCGCCGGTTCTGGGTGGACGCCCTCGGGTTCGAAGCCATCGAAGAGGACGACGAGGTCATCTACCTGCGCGGCTACGAGGAGTTCCTGCACCACAGCCTCGTGCTGCGCAAGGCCCCGGAGCCGGGTCTGCGGCGGCTGGCGTACCGGGTGCGCACGCCCGAGGACGTCCAGCGCGCCAAGGAGTTCTTCGCCGCCAAGGGCTTGCCCACCCAGGAGGTGCCCGCCGGCACCACCCGCGGCATCGGCGAGGCGGTGCGCGTCGAGGACCCGCTGGGCTTCCCGGTCGAGTTCTTCCACCACGCCGAGCACGGCCCGCGGCACGTGCAGCGCTACGACCTGCGGCGCGGCGCGGAACCCGCGCGCATCGACCACTTCAACGTGCTCACCCCGGACGTGCAGGCCGCGCACGACTTCTACGCCGAGCTCGGCTTCCGCACCTCCGAGACCATCGAGGACGACGACCAGCTCTACGCGGCCTGGATGTTCCGCAAGCCGACGGTGCACGACATCGCCTTCACCGGCGGCGCCGGGCCGCGGCTGCACCACATCGCCTTCTTCGTCCCGGAGTCGCACCACATCCTGCGGGCCTGCGACATCCTCGGCGCCACCGCCGACCACGCCCACATCGAGCGCGGGCCGGGCCGCCACGGCGTGTCCAACGCCTTCTACCTCTACCTGCGCGACCCCGACGGCCACCGGCTGGAGCTCTACACCAGCGACTACTACACCGGCGACCCCGACCACCCGACCTTCCGGTGGAGCGTGCAGGACCCGCGCCGCCGCGACTTCTGGGGCCACGACGTGGTCCCCTCCTGGTACCGCGAGGGATCGACCGCCTTCGGCCTGGACGGCAAGCCGAAGCCGCTGGTGCACCCGCCGGTGTCGGAGGAGACGGTGCACGTCGGAGCCGACGGGATCGGCGTGGTCACCGAGGCGCAGCTGCAGCAGTCCTGATCGTCTCGTGAGCGTTTTGGAGTGCTGTAGCAGTCCAAAGCACTCACGAGCAGTGTCCACAGCGGACGGTTCCACTCAACGAAGAGGCGGATCCATGAGCAACGCGGAACAGGCGCGGCGCGCCAGGCTCGCCAGCATGGTCGGCACCACCATCGAGTGGTACGACTACTTCCTCTACGGCACCGCATCGGCGCTGATCTTCGCCCCGCAGTTCTTCCCCGACCTCTCCCCCACCGCCGGGAAGCTGGCCGCGTTCTCCACCCTCGCGATCGGATTCGTGGCCCGCCCGCTGGGCGGGGTGCTGATGGGGCACTTCGGCGACCGCATCGGCCGCAAGTCGATGCTGGTGTTCTCGCTGCTGGTGATGGGCTGCTCGACGATGGCCATCGGCCTGCTGCCGAACTACCACGCGTGGGGCGCGTGGGCGCCGCTGGCGCTGGTGCTCTGCCGGGTGCTCCAAGGCATCAGCGCGGGCGGCGAGTGGGGCGGAGCCGCGCTGATGGCCGTCGAGCACGCGCCGCGCAACCGGCGCGGGCTGTTCGGCTCCTACGCCCAGATCGGCACCCCGCTGGGCATGGTGCTGTCCACATTGGTCTTCCTGGCGGTGCGCGGCGCCACCTCCGGCGAGCAGTTCGCGGCCTGGGGCTGGCGGATCCCGTTCCTGCTCAGCATCGTGCTGGTGCTGCTGGGCCTCTACATCCGGCTGCGGGTGGTGGAGAGCCCGGTGTTCGCCGAGGTCCGGCAGCGGCGGGCGAGGCTGCCGGTGGCGCAGGTGCTCCGGCACCAGCCGGCGGCGCTGCTGGTGGCCACCGGCACCTTCATCGGCAACAACACCCTCGGCTACATCTTCATGGTGTACCTGGTCAGCTACAGCGTCGACGAGGCCGGGCTGGGCCAGCAGACCGCGCTGCTGAACCTGCTGCTCGGCTCGGTGGCCTGGCTCGCGCTGACGCCGCTGTTCGGCGGCCTGTCCGACCGCGTCGGCCGCCGCAACGTCTACCTGTTCGGCAGCGCGCTGAACCTGCTGTGGGCGTTCCCACTGTTCTGGCTGATCGACACGAGGGCGGCGCTGATGGTCCTGCTGGCCCAGGTCGTGTACGTGGTCGGCGTGGCGGCGACCTACGCGCCGCAGGCGGCGCTGTTCACCGAGCTGTTCCGGCCGGAGTGGCGCTACTCGGGTGCGTCGCTGTCGTACTCGCTCGGCGCGGTGCTCGGCGGCGGCTTCGCGCCGATCATCTGCACGGCCCTGTTCGGCCACTTCGGCACCACGGCCGCGATTTCCGGCTACGTGGTGGTGGTCAACCTGATCAGCCTGGCGGCGATCGCGGCCATCCCGCGCCACCTCGGCAAACCTGCAAACCATAACGCCACGCATTCAACTCACGCCAGGACGTAATTGCGAGAAGGAGACACAATCGACACCCGCATACCATTCCGGAATTTTTTGTTCTGTGATATGATCCAATTTTAGTGGGCTAAATTGGTCGCGTGAATCAGGAAACCAGTCGAACCGCACTCCTGGCGGCTGCCGCACGCGCCGCGCATGTCCTGGTGGACGCCGAACCCCACATCTTCGCGGACCCACTCGCGGTGCCGCTGCTGGGCGAGCAGGCCGAAGAACTCCTCGGCTACCACCGGTTCAGCGGGGAACACCCCATTCTGCGCGGCGCCAGAGCGCAGGCGGTCATCCGCTGCCGTTACACCGAAGAACGCCTCGCCGCGGCCACCCGGAACGGGATTGCACAATACGTGATCCTCGGCGCCGGGCTCGACACGTTCGCCTATCGCAACGAATTGGGCGTCCGGGTTTTCGAGGTCGACCACCCGGTTACCCAGCACTGGAAGCGCGACCTGCTGGAAAACGCCGGGATCACCATTCCGGGCCCCGCTTCCCACGTCGCGGTCGACTTCGAATCGGACTCGCTCGGCGACGCCCTGGTCGCCGCCGGATTCGATCCGGCGCGGCCCGCGTTCATCAGCTGGCTCGGCGTGACCATGTACCTCACCCGCGACTCGATCCACGAAACCCTTGCGACGATTGGAAGATTCGCCTCCGGAACGCAGCTGGTCACCGACTACGTCGTGTCCGAGGAACTCCGTGACGCGGTGGGCCGGGAGTACGCCGAAGCGGTGGCGCAGGTCGCCGGTGAAGGCGGGGAACCATGGCTGAGCTACTTCACACCCGACGAGATGGCCGCCCTGCTGCGAGATTGCGGTCTCACCGCCGTCGACGACGTCGACCAGCGCAACGCGATCGATCCCGAGCTGTGGCACCGCCGCGACGGGCTGTCCCCCAGCACCCTGTCACGGCTGGTCCACGCGCGAACCGAGTAGCGGACGCCCTGGTCACGGCCATCGCGCTGCCCGGCGGGTGCGGCGGGGCGGCGCGATGATTGGCGCATGGACGTCACCGAAGTTCTGCTCCCCGGGGTCGGGCTGCGGTACGAGTTCACCACCACCGACGGCCAGCGCATCGGTGTGGTGGCTCGGCGGCGCGGCGACTTCGAATTCGTCGCCTACCCCGGCGACGATCCCGACGAGGTCCGGCTGCTCTTCCGGCTCAGCGAGGAGGAGGCCGACGCGGTCACCGAGATCCTCGGCGCCCCGCGCATCGCCGAGCGGTTCGCCGACCTGACGCGCGAGGTGCCGGGGCTCAACGCCGGTCAGGTCGAGGTGACCACCGGCTCGCCGTTCGACGGGCGCACCCTCGGCGAGACCCGCGCCCGCACCCGCACCGGCGCGTCGATCGTGGCGATCGTGCGCGGCGAGGACGTCATCGCCTCGCCCGCGCCCGGCCAGGGCCTGGAGGCCGGGGACATCCTCGTGGTGATCGGCACGCAGCAGGGCATCACCGGGGTGGAACGCATCCTGGCTGGGTGAGCTGCCGTGCACACCTCGATCGCGCTGCTGCTGGAACTGGGGATCGTCCTGATCGTGCTCGGCGCGGTCGGCACGGTCGCCCGGCGCTTCGGGGTGTCCCCGATCCCGCTGTACCTGCTGGTGGGGCTCGCGGTGGGCGAGGGCGGCATCGCGCCGCTGCCCGCCGCCCGCGACTTCGTGGAGATCGGCGCGTCGATCGGCGTGGTGCTCCTGCTGCTCACGCTCGGCCTGGAGTTCTCCATCGAGGAGTTCACCGTGACGCTGCGCCGGCACGTCCCGTCCGGGCTGCTGGACATGGTGGTGAACGCGGCGCCGGGCGCGCTGGCCGGCTGGCTGCTCGGGCTGGACGCGACCGGGATCGTGGCGCTCGCCGGGATCACCTGGGTGTCGTCGTCGACGATCGTGTCCCGGCTGCTGGACGACCTGCACCGGCTGGGCAACCGGGAGACGCCGGCGGTGCTGTCGATCCTGCTGCTGGAGGACTTCGCGATGGCCGTGTACCTGCCGATCCTGGCGGTGCTGGCCACCGGCGGCACGGTGCTGCACGGCCTGGCGAGCGTGTCGGTGGCGGTGGGCGTGCTGCTGCTGGCGCTGGTCACGTCGCGGCGCTGGGGGCATCGCGTCGGCCACCTGGTCGAGGACGGCGACACCGAGCAGCTGCTGCTGCGGATCGTCGGGTTGTCGCTGGTGGTGGCGGCGATCGCGGAGCTGGCCGGGGCGTCGGCGGCGGTCGGCGCGTTCCTGGTGGGGCTGGCGTTGACCGGCCCGCTGGCCGAACGGGTGCGGGCGCTGGTCGCGCCGCTGCGGGACCTGTTCGCCGCGGCGTTCTTCCTGGCGATCGGCATTTCCGTGTCCCCAGCTGCGCTGGTTCCGCTGCTGCCGGTGGCGCTCGCGCTGGCCGCGGTGACGGCGCTGACCAAGGTCGGCACCGGCTGGTTCGCGGCGGCCCGCGCCGGGGCGGGGCGGAAGGGCCGGCTGCGCGCGGGCAGCGTGCTGATCGTGCGCGGCGAGTTCTCGATCATCATCGCCAGCCTGGTGGCGGTCCAGGGCGACAGCATCGGCGCCCTGGCCACGGGCTACGTGCTGGTGCTGGCGATCGCGGGCCCGCTGCTCACCTGGTGGTTCAGCCCTCCCCTCCGCCAGGCGAGATCTGCTGCGTGAGGTTCACCGCGTTGCCGTCGGGGTCGAAGACGTGGGCGACTCGCCGGCCCCACGGCATGTCGTTCGGCGGGCCCTGGACCCGGCCGCCGAGCTCCGCCACCTGGTCGAGGAGGGCGTCGACGTTCGCCACGTCGAAGCTCAGCAGGACCCGCCCCGTCGTGCCCGCCTCGGCGTCTCGGTCGATGACCAGGCCGAGTTCGGCGTCGCCGACCCGCAGGCCGATGAAGAACGTCGGGTCGCCGTCCGGGATGCGGACCTTCTCCACCGCGCCGAACAGCGTTGTGTAGAAGTTCAGCAGCCTGTCCAGGTCGGGCGTGTTGATGATCGGCTGGATCGTCACGGCGGGTGCCTTCCTCGTCGGGTGAACGCGGTCTCCGCGGGGGTAGACCGCCCGCGAGCCGGGAACTCATCGGTGCCGCTCACGCGCGGTGCAGCGCCGTGGTCACCTGGGTCCGGGCGACGAGACGGCCGCGGTGGAAGACCGCGCGGTCCTCGGTCGCGCCTGCCACCGCCTCGTCCAGGTCCGCCGCCCGGATCGCGAGGAGCTCCGCCGGGTCACCCGGGCGCAGGCCCACCGGCGGCAGGTTCAGCACCGTCCTGGCCTGGTCGGACACCGCCGCGTAGGCCGCCGCGGTGTCGAGGTGGCCCGCGGCGACCAGCAGCGAGGCGATCTCGAACGGATCCGCGCGGCCCACGGCGTTGAACGGATCCCGCCAGTTGTCGCCCCCACCGGCCAGCACGGCGCCCGCGCGGCGCAGCGCGTCGATGGCCGTCAGCCCGCGCGGCACCCGGGCGCCGCCCTCACGCCCCTGCAGGTACAAGTTGGTCTGCGGCAGCGTGATCACCGCGACGCCTGCGGCCGCCGCGTCCTTCGCGACCAGGTTCGCGGTCTCCGGATCCTGCTGGCCGAGGCTGACGCAGTGCGAGGCGGCGACCTTGCCGCCCATGCCCGCGCGGGCGGTCTCGGCGATCAGCTCCCGCAGCGAGAGCACGCTCGCATCGGTGGTCTCGTCGGTGTGCAGGTCGACCAGCCGCCCGTATTCCTTTGCGGCGGCGAGGTATTCGCGCACCGCCTGGGCCGGGTCGGGATCGGCGTAGGGCAGGCCGCCCACCACGTCCGCACCCAGCCGAAGGCCCTCGTCCAGCAGCGCGCGAGCCCGGGCACCGGCCTCGCCGGAGACCGGGCCGACGAACGCCACCACCTGGAGGTCGACGATGTCGGCGTACTGCTGCCGCAGGTCGAGCAACACCTTCAGCGGGCGCGTGCCGCTTCTCGCGTTGACGTCCACGTGCGTGCGGATCGCGGTGTAGCCGTGCCGCACGGCCAGTTCGATGCCCCGGCTCGCCCGCTCCCGCACGTCTTCGTCGGTCATCGTGGGCGCGATCGCCGACATGACCTCGATCGCCCCGGCCAGGTCGCCGGCCGGGTTCGGCACCCGCCGCCCCAGGAACGCCTTGTCCAGGTGCGCGTGCGTTTCCGCCCCGGACGGCAGCAGCAGGTAACCGGCGAGGTCGAGCTCGTCCGCTCCCCCGGCGTCCCCGCCGATCGCGGCGATCTTGCCCTGGTCCAGCAGCACATCGGCGCGGCGGCCGTCGGGCAACGTGGTGCCGCGCAACAACAAGCGCCCACCCGCCGAACCAGTGGCGGATCCGCCGGTGCATGCGGCGGCACCGGTGGCGACCAAGGCGCCGACCATCACGGCGCGCCGGGATACCTGCGTGTTCTGAGCAGCGAAGCCTGCCAATTCGACCCCAACCGTCGGCGGGCGCCAAGCACCCTCGGGAGCTTTCGCGGGGGCTCCCTCGACACCGGCCGGGATGATCACCGTAGCGGCTCGACCACGCGCTGACATGCCGCCGTTCGGAGGCAGGGGACAATGGGGCGGTGACGCCGGAGGCGACCGTGCTGGTGCGCATCGATCCGGATCTGCGGTTCTTCGCCGCTCCGCGGCACCGGGTCGAGCAGTTCGAGCTGCGCTACGACGGCACCGCCACGCTGGGGCACCTCGCCGAATCCGTCGGGGTGCCGCTCACCGAGGTGGGGCGGCTGCTGGTCGACGGCGTTCCCGCGGGTCCGGGGCACCAGCCACGGCCCGGCGCGACGATCGACATCGGTCCGGTCGAGCGCCCGCAGCCGGTCGCGACGCGGTTCGTGCTGGACGTGCACCTGGGCAAGCTGGCGCGGCGGCTGCGGCTGCTCGGCGTGGACACCGCCTACCGCAACGATTCCGCCGACGACGAACTGATCGCGCAGGCCGAGCGGGAACGGCGGGTGCTGCTGACCCAAGATCGGGGAATCCTGCGCCGCCGGGCTTTGTGGGCGGGCGCTTACGTGCGGGGCGCCGATCCCGCGCGGCAGCTGGCGGACGTCATCGGCCGGTTCGCGCCGCCGCTCGCGCCGTGGACCCGCTGCACGTCGTGCAACGGTCCACTGATCACAGTGTCCAAAAAGGACGTTCTCGCGGAGATCGAATCGGGAACCCGCCGCCACTACGACGAGTACGCGCGCTGCGGCGACTGCGGCCAGGTTTACTGGCGAGGCGCGCACGCAAGGCGGATCAACGCGATCATCCGGGCAGCACGCCTCTCCCACCCCGGGATCGGCCCCGGAGCATGAAATTGCGTTTCGCGGAGTCCATCGAGCAGTGCGAGATCGCGCACGGCTCGGGCACCGGGATCGAAGTCCGCTCCTACCAGGTCACGATCTTCGAATGCTGGGTGCACGACCTGGACGGGATCGGCATCGTCTGGGGCGAGCGGGCCGGTGGCGTGCTGCATTCCCACCTCGTGGAGAACACCGCGGCGCCCGGAATCCTGCGGGAGTACCTGTGGCAGGGGCAGATCCGCGTGCCGGCGCGCCGGTTCCGGAGCTAGGCCGGCATGCGAAATGGGTGGCGATTTCGCGCGAAATCGCCACCCACGCAGGAGCCTGGATCAGCCGGTGACGGCGTTGAGCACCGGGAGGTACGCCTTGGCGTGGCCGTCGATGTCCGGGTGGAACGACTCCACCAGCGGGTTGCTCGGGCCGTTGATCCACTCGTCGGAGGAGCACACGCCGTGTCCGGCGAATGCGTCGCGGGCGTCGGCGAAGGTGAACCCGGCCGCGTCGGCCTGGGCGGAGATCACCTCGGCCAGCACGTCGGCACCGTCGTTGATCCGCTGCCGCTTGGCCTCGGAGAAGAACGGGATGCCGCAGCTACCTTGCTCGGTGAGGCGCGGGTAGCCGAGCACCACGACCTTGGCGTTCGGGGCAGCCTCGCGGATGTTGGCGTAGGTGGTGTCGAGCTTGGCGGGCAGTTCGTTGCGGGCCCGCTCCTCGCCCTTGCTGACCGCCGAGTCGCAGCCGTTGTCGTCGCCGAGCAGGCAGTCCTGGATGACGCTGCTGAAGCCGATGTCGTTGCCGCCGATGGAGATGGTGACCAGCGTGGTGTCCGCGCTGAGCTGGTCGAGCTGGTTGGCGTTGACGTCATCGGTGACCGCGCCCGAACAGGCCACGAACGCGAAGTTCGAGACGTCGTGCGAGTCGGCCCACAGCTGCGCGTAGGCCTTGGGGCTGCGCAAGCAGTCCCCGCTGTCGTCGGTGTACTCGCGGGTGCCGACCCCGGAGGCGTAGGAGTCGCCCAGCGCCGCGTAGTTCTCGGCGGCGGGCGCGGCGAACGCTGGGGCGGCCAGCACGGTGCTCGCCGCCGCCACGGCGGCAGCAGCACCGACGATGTGCCGTAAGTGACGCATTCTTCCTCCGATCGGAGTTCGAAATCGCCACCATTCAAGGAGAAGTCCGCAGCACATCGAAGAATTTGGCGAGTACCCGCCAGTAACAGCAGAAACGGCACAGAACGCCCGCCCGCAACAGCCGCTGTACGGGTGATTCCCGCGCCCACCGGACACCACAGTGGACCCGTCCCCGTTGAGCCGAGCAGTGTCGGCAGCGTTCGTCCGAACAGTGCAGGTACACGCGATGAAGGCACCTCGGCTCGCCCGGAGGTGCCGTTGGTCAGGCCCGCTTCGAAAGGCCGACCTCCAACTCTCGGACCACATCGAGGATGAGCGCGAGCCTGGCGTGCTTCCAGTAGTAGATCACCCGGAAGATGATCACACGGGCTTCACCAGGCGTCGCCGTCGCGCCAGTCGCAAGTGAGGTCTCCGGTCAGGTCCAGCGGGGCTTCCGCCGGGAGGACGAAGATGAAGCCGTCCTCGTCCGCCGTGCGCTGGATTCCCGTTGGCGCCAGGGCGAAAGTCGGCCCCTGCCAGCGCTGCCAACCGCGCGCCTCGTACAGCGCCGCTCCTTCGTCGCTGGCTCCCAGCGCTCCGAGGTCGTAGGCGCGGCGGATCACGCCCTCCAGCTCCGCCATCATCGCTGCCGCGATGCCCCGGCGGCGCCGGTCCGCTCGCACCGCGACGCCCTCGACGTAGCCCGTGCGCAGGGCGCGGCCTCCGTGCAGGAGGCGCCGCTGGATCACCGATGCGTGGCCGATCAGCTCGTCGTCTTCCCAGACCAGGGCGTGGATGCCGCCCAGGCAGTGCTCCCAGTCGTGCTCGGTCATGTCGTCTTCGAACACGTTCCAGAGCAGCGCCCGGGCGGCCTTGATCGTCGCTTCGTCGAGGTCGGCGGTATGCGCGGTCCGCACTTCGGTCATACCGCCCATCCTGGCAGCGATCAGCGCATTCCCGCGACCGATTTGTCCGCCAGCGCCGATCGCCGGTAGCCGTAGAACGCGTAGACCAGCAGGCCGACTGCCATCCAGCCGACGAAGCGCGCCCAGGTGACCCAGTCGAGCTGGCTGATCAGCCACAGCGAGAACACCACGCCGATCCCCGGCACCACCGGCACCCACGGGCAGCGGAAACCCCGCTCCAGTTCGGGACGTTGGCGCCGCAGCACCACCACCGACACCGCGACGACGATGAACGCCACCAGGATGCCGATGTTGGTCAGCTCGGCCGCCTCCCGGATCGGCAGCAGGCCCGCGATCAGCGCCGACACCACGCCGACCACCCAGGTGACCCGGTGCGGCACCTTGCGCACCGCGTGGGTCTTGGCGAACCAGGCGGGCAGCAGCCCGTCGCGGCTCATCGCGAACCACACCCGCGTCACCGCGAGCATGTTCGCGAACATCGAGGTCACGATGCCGAACACCGCGCCGACCGCGACGATCAGTGCGAGCCCCGGCAGGCCGACCGCCGCCAGCGCGCCGGAGAACGGGCTGCGGACGTCGATCTCGCTGTAGTGCTGCATTCCGAGCAGCACCACGCACACCAGCACGTAGATCACGGTGGCGATGCCCAGCGAGTAGATGATCGCGCGCGGCATCGCCCGGCGGGCGTCGGCCGATTCCTCCGCCGCCGCGCTCATCGCGTCGTAGCCGTAGACGGCGAAGAAGGCCGTGGCCGCACCTGTGATCGCGCCGCCGAGCCCGTAGGGCAGGAACGGCGTGTAGTTGCCCGCGTTGATGTGGAACGCCCCGGCCACCACGACGACCAGGACCAGCACGATCTTCATCACCACCAGCGCGGTCTCGACCCGCGCCGAGGACTTCGCGCCGCGGTTGAGCAGCCACGCCAGCAGCAGGCACAGCAGCATCGCGAACAGGTCGACCACGTGGCCGTCGCCGGTGCCGGGCGCGCCCAGCATCCAGGCGGGCAGGTCCAGCCCGAGCTGACCGAACAGGTAGGACAGGTAGCCGGAGACGCCGATGGCGACGACCGCGACGATCGCGGTGTACTCCAGCAGCAGGTCCCAGCCGATCAGCCAGCCGGCCAGCTCGCCGAGCACCGCGTAGGCGTAGGTGTAGGCCGAGCCCGCTTTCGGGATCATGCTGGTGAATTCGGCGTAGCACAGCGCCGCGGCCGCGCTGGCGAGGACCGCGATCAGGAACGACAGCAGCACCCCGGGCCCGGCGAGCTCGTTGGCGACCACGCCGCTGAGGGAGAACACCCCGGCGCCGACCAGGCCGCCGAGGCTCAGCGCGGTCAGCTGCCAGGTGCCCATCACCCGCTTGAGGCCAGCGCCCTGTGGCGGATCGTCGATGTCGTCCACCGGTTTGCGCCGCAGCACGCCGCGGCCGTTCGCATCGATCATGGGGCCACCTCCGCCGAATTTGGGCGCGCGGCTCCGCCCGGCGCACCACGTCGGTGCGCCGGTTGTGCGGTCGCGCGGAACTACAGGGTGAAGCCGGTCGGGAACGGGTCGGTCGGGTCCAGCAGGTACTGGGCCATGCCGGTGATCCAGGCCCGGCCGGTGATCGTCGGCACCACCGCCGGCCGGTCGCCGACCTGCGCGGTGTCCACGAGCCGCCCGACGAACCGGGTGCCGATCAGGGATTCGTTGACGAAATCGGTGTCCAGCGCGAGCTTCCCGCGCGCGTGGAGCTGCGCCATGCGCGCGGAAGTGCCCGTGCCGCAAGGAGATCTGTCGAACCAGCCCGGGTGGATCGCCATCGCGTGCCGGGAGTGCGCGGCGTCGCTGCCGGGCGCTTCGAGGTAGACGTGCTTGCAGCCCGCGATGTTCGCGTCGAGCGGGTGCTGCGGGCGGCGTTGCTCGTTGATGGCGGCCATGATCGCCAGTCCGGCGCCCAGCATCCGGTCCTTCTCGGCCTTGTCGAAGGGAATCCCGAGGTCGGCCAGCGGCGTGATCGCGTAGAAGTTGCCGCCGAAGGCCAGGTCGTAGCGCACCTCGCCGATCCCCGGCACCTGCACCGTCGCGTCCAGCTCCGCGGCGAACGACGGCACGTTGCGGATGGTCACCGACTCCGCCTGGCCGTCGAGGACCGCCACCTCGGCCACCACCAGCCCGGCCGGGGTGTCCAGCCGGACCGTGGTGACCGGCTCCACCACCTCGACCATGCCGGTCTCCACCAGCACGGTCGCGACGCCGATGGTGCCGTGCCCGCACATCGGCAGGCAGCCGGAGACCTCGATGTAGATGACGCCCCAGTCGGCGTCCGCGCGGGTCGGCGGCTGCAGGATCGCGCCGCTCATCGCCGAGTGCCCGCGCGGCTCGTGCACCAGCAACTGCCGGATGTGGTCGAGGTTGTCGACGAAGTACCGGCGCTTGTCGGCCATCGTCTCGCCCGGCACGACGCCGACGCCGCCGGTGATCACCCGCGTCGGCATGCCCTCGGTGTGCGAGTCGACGGCGCTGAAGTAACGACGCGACCGCATCATTTCTCCTTGCTCTGCAAGTACTTCACGGCGCGCTCCATGTCGGCGTCGACCTGCGCGAGCATGGCGTCGGGCAGCGGGCCGCGCGGCGGGCGGCAGGGCCCGCCGAAGCGGCCGACGACCTCCATGCCGCGCTTGATGGCCTGCACGAACTCGGTGCGCGAGTCCCACCGGAACGCGGCCACCAGCGGCTCGTACAGCGCCCGCGCCTCCTCGACCTTGCCCGCCCGGGCCAGCTCGTAGAGCCGCACCGATTCGGCCGGGAAGACGTTCGGGAACCCGGCGAACCAGCCGCCCGCGCCCATCAGCAGCGATTCGAGGACCACGTCGTCGGCGCCGGAGACCACGTTCAGCCCGGGCGCCTGCTCGCGGATCTCCAGCACCCGGCGGACGTCGCCGGAGAACTCCTTGATCGCCGCGATGTTGCCGATCCCGGCGATCTCGCGAACCACGTCGGGGGTGAGGTCGACCTTGGTGTCGATCGGGTTGTTGTAGACCATCACGGGCAGGCCCACGGCCGCGACCTGCTCGAAGTGGTGCAGGAGTTCGCCCTTGTTGGCGCGGTAGATCGTCGGCGGCAGGCACAGCAGCCCGTCCGCGCCGTCCTCGGCGGCGAGCTCCGCCCAGTGCCGCGCCTCGTGCGCGCTCGGCGCGTGCACACCGACGATGACCGTCGCCCGGTCGCCGACGGCCGCGATCGCGGTCTGGGCGACCTTGCGGCGCTCCTCGTGGGTCAGCGAAGAGTACTCGCCGAGGGAGCCGTTGGGGCCGACGCCGTGGCAGCCGTTGTCGACCACCCAGCGGCAGTGCTCGGCGTAGCGGTCGTAGTCGACCCGCAGGCCGGCCGGGGCCGACGCGTCTTCGGCGTAGGGCAGGGCGGTCGCGACGACGACGCCACCGAGATCGTTGCTGGAAGTCACTTCTCCTCCTCGTCAGGGGTTGGGATGCCGGCCAGGTCGGCGAGCCGGATCGGCGCTGCGATCGGCCGCCTGGCAGGGGTTTCCGGGTCGGGGATCGGTTCGCCGAGCAATCGCGCGGCGAGGTCGGTCGCGTTCTGCCCGCAGATCCGGCCCTGGCAGGGGCCGAGGCCGACCCGGCAGAGCAGCTTCAGCGAGCGGGCGCTGTGCGCGGCGCGCTGCTGCACGGCCGCTTCGAGTTCGCTGTACGGGACTTCCTCGCACCGGCACACGAGCGTGTCGGCCTCCAGCCACTCGGGCCACGCCGATCCGATCGGATGGGCCTCCGCGAGCGCCCGGGCGAACTCTCGTCCACTTCGGACTTTCATGAGTGCGTGGCGCGCTTGGGTTTCCACCTGCTTCCAGCTGGCGGCGCCGACACGAACCGCCGCGGCGAGACCGGCGACGACGCCTTCGGCGGCGGCGAGGTCGGCACCGCCGATGCCGGTCGCTTCACCGGCCGCGAACACCCCCGGCGCGGACGTCCGCTGCGCCGCATCGACCTCGACGAACCCGTCGACGATCCGGCAGCGCGCGGCCAACGCCAGCTCCAGCTGCGGGACGAAGCCGTGCCCCACGCACACGGCATCGACCTCGAACCGGCGCTGAGTTCCTGGAATCGGCCGCCAGTCGGAATCCACTTTGGACGTCACGATCTCCTGCACGCGATCGTCGCCGTGCGCAGCGATGACGGCAGTGCGGGTCCGGTACGGCACGCGACCGGCGAAGCGGGCCGCGTAGGCCGCGAGTTCCCGGAGCTTGCCGAGCTGCCCGGCGACCGCCGCCGACTGCCGCAGCCACGCGGCCGGATTCCCGGCCTCCAGCACGCCGACGACCTCGGCGCCCACGTCGAGCAGCGACTCCGCCACCGGCAGCAGGAACGGCCCCGTCCCGGCGACGAGCACGCGGTGTCCGACCGCGATCCGCTGCCCCTTCGCCATCGCCTGCGCGGCCCCCGCGCTGAACACCCCGGGCAGGTCCCAGCCCGGGAACGGGAGGACCCGGTCGTGCGCCCCAGTGGCCAGCACCAGCGCATCGGCGCGCAGTGCCGTCAGCCGCCGGCCCGGAGCGTCGGCGGGGCCGCTTTGGATGTTGATCCGCCGGTCCGGTTCGAGCGACCACACCGTGCTGCGCGGCAGGTACCGGATCAGCGGGTTCGCCAGGAGCTCGTCCCGGAGCGCCCGGAACGACCGCCAGTCGTGCTGGATGCGTTCCGGCCGCCGCGCCGCGAACTGCTCCGGCAGCTGGCGGTGGAACTGCCCGCCGAGCCGCTCGGCGGAGTCGACCAGCACCACCTCGGCACCGGCCCGCGCGGCTTGCACCGCGGCGTTCATGCCCGCGGGCCCGCCGCCGACGACCACGACGCTCATATCTCGCCTCCCGGCAGTTCGGCCCCGTGCTGGGTGCGGATGACGTCGCCGGGCTCGACAACGCGTTGGCACGCCCGCACATCCGGCACGTCGTTCACGACCAGCAGGCAGTCGAAGCACGCGCCGATGCCGCAGAACAGCCCGCGCGACCGCCCGTTCTCCCTGGTACTGCGCCAGGATGTGCGGCCGGTCGCCATCAGCACGGCGGCGACCGTCTGCCCGGCACGTGCGGCGACTCGTGCCCCGTCCACCTCGACGGCGAATTCGCCGGAGTACCTCGGCTGCGCCGGATCCCGCCGGTCCGGGGGCAGGAACGGGCCCATCACGCGCGCACCTCCTCGATCAGCCCGGGCCGGTCCACGCGGAACGGCTCCGGGTCGACGTGCGGCGGCCGCCCGCCGAACAACTCCGCGAGCAGCTGCCCGGTCGCGGCGGCGAGCCCGACGCCGGCGCCCTCGTGCCCGGTCGCATGCCACAGGCCCGGGACCCGGGGATCGGCGCCGATCACCGGCAGGTGGTCCGGCGCGTACGGCCGGAAGCCGCCGTAGGCGCGCATCACCGGAACCCTCCCCAGCACGGGGAACAACGCGGCGGCCTTGCCCGCGATCTCGCGCAGCACGCGCGTGCGGACGGTGTCGTCGAAGCCGATGCGCTCCCGGCTCGACCCGATCAGCACGGTTCCGCCCCGGGTGCTCTCCACCACTGTCGAAGTCTGCAGCTCGGCGTCGCCGCTTTCCACCGCTCCGACGTAGTCGGCGTCGTAGACCTTGTGCCGCACGGTGCCCGGCGGCACCGGCGCGGTGACCAGGACCATGCCCCTGCGGGGCAGCACCGTGATCGGCGCGCCCGCCAGCCGCGCGAACTCACCGGACCACGGGCCGCACGCGTTCACCACTGCCCCACAAGGCAAAACGGTGCCGCCCGCACGCACCCCGGTCACCCGGCCGTCCCGGCCGCGCACCACCCCGGTGGCGGCGGTTCCCGAGCGGAGGGTTCCGCCGCGCCGGCGCACCGCCGCGAGGAGCGCCGATGCTGCGAGGACGGGCTGGACCTGGGCATCTTCGGGGTAATGCACCGCGAGCACCGTGTCCCGCGTTAGGTGCGGTTCGAGTTCGAAAACCGCGCCGGACGGCAGGACCCGCGCATCCACGCCCGCGTCGCGCTGCTGCGCGGCGAACGCCGTCAGCGCCTCCGCTCCGTCCACAGTGGTCGCGGCGACCACGCCGCCCTTGGGCTCCCACTCGAAGTCGGCGCCGAGCTCGTCGCGCAGGCCGCGCTCCAGCTCCGGCCAACGCCTCCGGCTGGCCTGGGCGAGCCGGAGCTCCGCGCCCGGCGGCTTGTCGGAGACCAGCACGTTGCCCTCACCGGACGCCGTCGTGCCCGCCGCGGGCGCGCCGCGGTCCAGCACGTCGACGACGTACCCGGCCGCGCTCAGCGCCTCGGCGCAGGCCGCGCCCACGATCCCGGCGCCGACCACCACGATGTCGGGAAACTGCCCCATAGCCACCACCATCGTTCACTAAAATGAACGATGCCGACGCTAAACCCCGATGTGACCCAGGTCAACCCCCGACCCCCACCACACGCCCCACCACCCCGACCACACCCCCAGGACCCCGGCCGGCACGGAGTCTCGCAGTTTCAATTGAAACTTGGAACCAGTTGCCGAGGTTTCAGTTGAAACTTGGACCTGGGTGTCGAGGTTTCAATTGAAACTGCTGTACCCCGGCGTGTCCGGCCCCGACACGCCGGTGCCTGTGGATAACTTCCGCAATTTCAATGGAAATCGGACCTTCGATTTCCATTGAAATTGCGGTCCAACGCGCCTAGGTGAGCGGTGGGTGGTGGCGGAGCATCGGGCTGTCGGCGTCGCTGGGGTACTCCAGCAGCAGCACCGAGGTCACCGGGCCGCCGACGGTCTCGTAGGTGTGCGGCAGCTGCGCCGGGAAGCACACGTAATCCCCCGGCCCCAGCTCGTAGGGCGCGTCGGCCGGTCCGACGCGCAGTTTCCCTTCCGTGACAACGACGTGTTCCCGTCCGGGATGCCCGTCGGAGCGCTGCACCTCGCCGGGCCGCACGCGCTGGTCGTAGACCTCCACCACCGCCGACGTCAGGTCGAGCCGGCGCAGCATCCGCAGGTCGACGGCGTTGCTGCTGAGCACTTCCAGCCCCGCGGACCGCACCAGCACCACGTCGGGCTCGGTGCGCTCGGTCAGCAGGGTCGACACCGGCACCTGCAAAGCGTTCGACAAACTGAACACCGTCTGGATGGTGGGGTTGCCGACGCCGGACTCCAGCTGCGACAGCGTGCCCTTGGCGATCCCGGACCGCCGCGCCACCTCGGACAGCGACAGCGCCTGCTCGGTCCGCAGCGCCCGCAGATTGGCCGCCAGCACCCGGACGGCCTCCACCTGCGCCATCAAGCACCTCCCCAAGACCCGGAACGTGCCCGCAGCTTAACCACCGGTACCCGTCCGCCACCGGGCCACGCGACGTCCGGTTTTGCGAATAGCGGGATTTCCTTGCTGGACGGTTCGGCGCAAGCGCACCGTAATCGGCACGGCGGTCGCCGGAGATGCCCCGACAACAACTCCGGCGAACGCCCTTCCAACTACCAGGCCGCGAGCCCGGGCAGCTCCCCCGTCCTGCCCGGGCGCTCGCGGCCCGCACCCGGTTCGCGGTGCCGAGTTCCAAGGGGCCCAGATGCTCAAACACGTCCTGGATGTGGTGGATCTCCTCGACGATCCGTCGGTCACCGGCGCCCGCGTGGTCGCCCACCTCGACGAGGTGGCCGGCGAATCCGGGCTGGCCACCAGCACCACCGTTCAAGGCCACCAGGGCACGACCGACTTCGTGCAGGTCCGCATCCCCGGCACGCGGGGCAAGGCGGCCGGCGGCGACGCCCCGACGCTGGGCGTCGTCGGGCGGCTCGGCGGGATCGGCGCCCGCCCGGAGGTGACCGGGTTCGTCTCCGACGGCGACGGCGCCGCCGCGGCCATCGCGACCGCGGCGAAGCTGCTGTCGATGCGCGCTCGCGGCGACGTGCTCCCGGGCGACGTCCTGATCAGCACCCACGTGTGCCCCGACGCCCCGACCCGGCCGCACGAGCCGGTGCCGTTCATGGACTCCCCGGTGGGGATCGCGACCATGAACGCCCACGAGGTCAGCGACGACATGGACGCGGTGCTGTCCATCGACACCACCAAGGGCAACCGGATCATCAACCACAAGGGCCTGGCGCTGTCGCCGACGGTCAAGCAGGGCTGGGTGCTGCGGGTGTCGGACCGGCTGGGCACCCTGCTGGAGACCGTGACCGGCGAACCGCTGGTGACCTACCCGGTGACCACCCAGGACATCACGCCCTACGGCAACGGCGTCTACCACATCAACTCGATCCTGCAGCCGGCCACCGCGACCGCCGCGCCGGTCGTGGGCCTGGCGATCGTGGCCGCCACCGCCGTGCCCGGCTGCGCCACCGGCGCCAGCCACGAGACCGACATCGCGGCGGCCGCGCGCTACGCCGTCGAGGTCGCCAAGGAGTTCGGCGCGGGCCAGCTGGCCTTCCACGACCAGGCGGAGTTCGACCACCTCGTCGCGCGTTACGGCTCCCTCGCCCACCTGCAGACCATGGGCGACCTGCCCGCCGAGGAGGAATGATGGGCACGGCGCAGTCCGCCGAGGCCGCGCCGGGCAAGCAGATCGGCAACGACGACTACTCGCTGCGCCGCGTCCCCCAGGACGCGCGCTACGGGTTCGGGTCGATGCTGCTGCAGTGGCTCGGGCAGTCCGGTTCGCTCTCCCAGTTCGTGCTGGGTGCCTCGCTGGGCATCGCGATGGGGTTCTGGGACGCCTTCTGGGCGTTCACCCTCGGTGCGGTGCTGCTGGAGATCGTGATCTTCCTGGTCGGCCTGGCCGGTCAGCGCGAGGGCCTGGCGATGACCATGCTCACCCGCTTCGCCGGGTTCGGGCGCAACGGCTCGGCGCTGGTCAGCCTCGTCATCGCGATCAGCATGGTCGGCTGGTTCGGCGTGCAGAACGGCATCTTCGGCAAGAGCATGCAGTCGCTGGTCGGCGGCCCGGTCTGGCTGTGGTGCGCGATCTCCGGCGCGGTGCTGACCGCGCTGGTGATCTACGGGTTCAAGTACATGATGTGGCTGGCCAAGATCGCCGTGCCGCTGTTCTTCGCGCTGGTGGCCTGGAGCGTGATCAGCACGCTCTCCCAGCACTCCATCGGCGAGCTGATCGCCAAGGAGCCGACCGCGGCGGCGCTGTCCATCCCGGCGGCGGCGACCATCGTGGCGGGCGGGTTCATGTCCGGCGCTGTCGTGGCCCCCGACATGACCCGCTACAACCGCAAGGGCTGGCACGTCCTGCTGCAGAGCTCGTGCTCGATGATCCTCAGCGAGTACATCGTCGGCATGACGGGCGTGCTGCTCGGGCAGCTGGTCGGCAGCAAGGACGTCACCTCGATCGTGCTGTCCACGTCCGGGTTCGCCGGGCTGGTCATCGTGATCCTGTCCACCGCGAAGATCAACGACTGGAACCTCTACGCCTCCTCGCTGGGCGTCGTGAACTTCGCGGACACGGTCTTCGGCAAGCGCCTGCACCGCGCGACGGTGACGCTCGTGATCGGCGTGCTCGGCACCGTGCTGTCCGCGATGGGTTTCCTGGACCACTTCACGGAATTCCTGAAGATCCTCGGCGTGGCGATCCCGCCCATCGGCGGCATCATCGTCGCCGAGTACTGGGTGGCCCGCCGGATGCGCGGCGAGCTCGACCGCACCCGGCCGACCGGCACGCTGCCGGAGAAGGTGGCCACCTGGGTGCCCGCGACATTGGTGGTGTGGGCGGCCGGCTTCTGCGTCGGCCACTTCGTCGACGCGGGCATCCCGGCGCTCAACTCGCTGCTGACCGGATTCCTGCTCTACACGGTGCTCGCCTTCGCCGGGCTGGTGCGCCCGGTGGGGACCTCGACGCTGGAAGGACGCAAGTCATGAGCGTGCCCGAGGACGAGGTCGTCGACCTCTGCCGGGACCTGATCCGCATCGACACCTCCAACCCGACCAGCAACGAGCGCGCGGCGGCCGAGTACGTCGCGGCGAAGCTGGCCGAGGTCGGCATCGAGTCCACATTGGTCGAAAGCGCGCCGGGGCGGGCCAGCATGATCGCCCGCGTCGAGGGCGAGGACCCGTCGCGGGGCGCGCTGCTGATGCACGGCCACCTCGACGTGGTGCCGGCGGATGCGAGCGAGTGGACCTTCGACCCGTTCGGCGGCGAGATCCACGACGGCTGCCTGTGGGGCCGCGGCGCGATCGACATGAAGGACTTCGACGCGGTGATCCTCGCGGTGGCCAGGGAATTCGGCCGCACCGGCCGAAAACCGCCGCGGGACATCGTGTTCGGCTTCCTCGCCGACGAGGAGGACGGCGGCAAGTTCGGCTCGCACTGGCTGGTGCGCAACCGGCCGGAGCTGTTCGACGGCGTCACCGAGGCGATCACCGAGGGCGGCGGCGTGTCGTTCGACCTGGGCAACGGCCAGCGCCTGTACCCGATCGAGAACGCCCAGCGCGGCCAGGCGTGGCTGCGGCTGATCGCCACCGGCCGGGCCGGGCACGGCTCCTCGCCGAACGACGAGAACGCCGTCACCGACCTGGCGGAGTCGCTGGCCCGCATCGGCAGGCACCGGTTCCCGGTGCGGCTGATCGAGCCGGTGCGGGTGCTGCTGGAGCGGGCCGCCGAACTCCTCGGCACGGAATTCGATCCGTCCGATGTGGACGGCAGCTTGACGAAGATGGGCCCGGTGGCCGACCTGATCGACGTGATCCTGCGCAACTCGGCGAATCCCACCATGATCGAGGGCGGCTACCAGACCAACGTCATCCCGGGCCGGGCGACGGCCGCGGTGGACGGGCGGTTCCTGCCCGGCCACGAGCAGGAGCTGCTGGACACCATCGACTCCCTGCTGCTGCCGTCGGTGCGCCGCGAGTTCATCCACCACGACGTGGCGATGCAGACGGAGTTCTCCGGCACCCTGGTCGACGCGATGTGCGCGGCGATCCGGGCGGAGGACCCCGACGGCCACCCGACGCCGTACTGCAACGCGGGCGGCACCGACAACAAGGCGTTCGCCACGATCGGCATCAACGGGTTCGGCTTCAAGGCCCTCCGGGTGCCGCCGGAACTGCCGTACTCGCGGATGTTCCACGGGGTGGACGAACGAATCCCGCTGGAGTCGCTGCGCTTCTCCACCCGGGTGATGCAACGCCTCCTGCACACCTGCTGAGCCGCTGACAGCGAAGGGCGCCTCCGAGCGGGTCGGAGGCGCCCAACGCTTCGGGGTATCGCCGGTTACGGCTGGGGGAACTGCTCGGCGTAGGTCTTGACCGCCGTCGAGATCGCCTGGAAGTTGCGGTCCAGGGCCTGCTGGTCGACGTTGTCGACCGTGTCGCAGGACTGGTGGTAGCAGGAGTCGTAGGCCTCGCCGGCCTGGCCGCCCCACTTCTGCGCCTGCTCCGGCGTCTTCGTGCCCTCGGCGCCGGTGAAGGTGCCGCCCGCCGGGATGCCGACCTCGATGAACGGGCCGTAGTCGGAGCGGCCGTCGAAGTCCGTGCCCTCGGTTTCCACCCCGGACGTCGCGAGCGCGTCGTTGAGCAGCTTCTCGATCTCCGCCGAGCCCTCCGGGCCGGGGCCGGCTCCCTCGCCGTCGGAGTCGTCGCCGTCGTAGGTGAAGTAGCCGGCGTTCGGGGAGCCGACCATGTCGAAGTTCAGGTACGCGACGATCTGGCCGCGCTCCGCGTCGGACAGGCTCTGCACGTAGTGCGACGAGCCGACCAGGCCCTGCTCCTCGGCGCCCCAGAACGCGAAGCGCAGCTTGTTCTTCGGCGTCGCGCCGCTGCCCGCGTAGTCCAGGGCGGCCTGCAGGATCGCGGCCGAACCGGTGCCGTTGTCGTTGATCCCCGCGCCCCTGCTGACGCTGTCCAGGTGGGCGCCGAACATCACCACGCTGTTGGCGTCGCCGCCGGGGGTTTCGGCGAGCAGGTTGTACGTCGTGCCGCCGATGGCGTCGAATTCCTGGATCGTGGTGGCGAATCCGGCTGCGTCCAGCTGGGCCTTGACGTAGTCGAGCGAGGCCTTGTAGCCGGGCTGGCCCGCCGCCCGGTTGCCGCCGTTGGCCTCGGCGATCTTCTGCAGCTCCTGCAGGTGGTCCTGGACGGCGGTGACGCCGGTCAGCGGTGCGCTGGCCGCCGTGGCCGGCAACACCAGAGCGGACGCCACGGCCAGTGCCGCCGCGGTCGCCAGGAGTGGTCGTTTCGGCATGCTGCGCCCTTCCGTCGGTCGATCTTCGCCGCAGCGGAACGTAACGGCGCGACGCGACGCGATGGGCGTTTTGACGTGAACTCGCCGCCGGTGCCCGGAGCTCGTTTTTCCCGGCTTTGCCCGACTTCCGGCGAAGTGTTCGGCACGAGTCCATCCGGCCGACACGAGGAATCCACCGCCGGTGCGGCCGTTCGGCCTAATTTCACGGGGCCAACCGGCCAGCACAGGAGGAATCAGCGCTCATGGATCGCCGATCGTTCATCGTCGGGACGGGTGGCGCGCTCGCCGCCACCACCGTCCTCAGCTCCACCGCGCACGCGGCGCCGCCGCCGCAGGCCGGCGGCAAGGTGCGCTTCAACATCATCAGCGACATCCAGGGCGACCTCGGCGATTTCGGCAAGGCGCTGGACGACCTGGCCCGGATCAACCCGGGCAGCGCGGGGCTGGGCATCGCGGGCGACATCACGCCGCGCGGTTACGACTTCGAGTACGCGGCCGTGAAGTCCACATTGGACAAGCACGCGCACCCGCAGGAGGTCGCCTGGGCGATCGGCAACCACGAGTTCTACGTGCCGAAGTGGCGCGACCCCGACACGCTCGCGCAGGAGACCTGGCCCAACGGCACCACAGAGGACTCGCTGTTCCGCAGTTTCTTCAACTTCGCCGGCCGCAACACCATCTTCGCGGAGCACTCCTTCGGCGGGATCCCGGTGCTGAGCATCGGGACCGAGCGGTACTCCCACTACCACGACCCGAAGCTGTGGGACGAGGTGTGGATCAGCGACCAGCAGTTCAACTGGCTGGAGCAGCGGCTCGACCACTGGGCGCGGTGGCGCAAGCCGGTCATGGTGCTGACCCACCACCCGCTGCCGAACACCGTCTCCGGCACGCACAACAAGCTCTACCTCAACGACTACCTGCAGTCCGACCGGCTGCTGGGGATCCTCGGCCGCCACCGCGACGTGTTCCTGTTCTCCGGGCACACGCACTGGAACCTCGAACTGTCCGACTGGGTGGTGCGCCGGGTGGTGCCGGGCACCGGCAACCTGGAGGGCTTCACCGTGGTCAACACGGGCGCGATCCAGGTCGGCTGGCAGGACGACGGCAAGGGTGGCGAGGTGTCCCTGGGCGGCGCGTTCAACCAGGGCCTGCAGGTCGAGGTCGACGCGCGCAACGTGGTCATCATGGCGCGCGACTTCACCACCGGTACCTGGCTGAAGCAGATCACCATCCCACTGCACAACGGCTCGTAAGCGGCGTGGCTTCGGTCCGGCCGCCGGGCTGGCTATCCTTCAGGCGCAGGCCGAGCCGAGGGGGCGCCGTGGGCGAGTCAGGCGGCCGGGCGCGCGGCCCGGCCAAGGAGCACCGCACCGTCAGCCGGGTGACCACCATCCTGGAGACCGTGGCCGCCGACCCGCACGGGGTGCGGCTGAGCGTGCTCGCCGGGGCGCTGGACGCGCCGAAGACCTCGGTGCACGGCCTGGTGAAGGGCCTGGTGGCGACCGGGTACCTGCAGGAGCAGGGCGGCGCCTACCTGCTGGGACCGGCCGTCGGCGCGCTGCTGCCGACCCCGGGCACGCCCCTGGTGGACGCGGCCCGGCCGGCGATGCAGAAGCTGCGCGCGGAGTTCGACGAGACCGTCATGATCGGCACGCTCGTGGGTGACTCGGTGGTGTACCTGGAGTCCATCGAGTCCACCCAGCTCATCCGCTATTCGGCGCCGCTGCGCAAGCGGCGCCCGCTCTACCCGACGAGCATCGGCAAGTGCCTGCTCGCGAACCTCGACCGCGCCTCCCGCGAGGCGTACCTGCGCGAACACTTCCCCGATCCCGACGAGCGGGACCGGGTCGAGCGCGAGCTCGCGGACATCGCCGCCGACGGCGTCGCCTACAACCGGGGCGAGACGGTGCCGGACGTGTCCGCGGTGGCCGGACCGGTGCTGTCGCACCGCGCCGACGCCGGCACCGCCGCGGTGTCGATCGCCGGGCCGACGACGCGGGTGGCCGACCGGCTCGACGAGATGGCCGCCGCGGTGCGCACGGCGGTTCAGGAGATCACCTACCGGCTCCGCTGACCGAGGCCGCGATCACAATTCCCGCCCCGGGGCCTTGACCTCGACCTTGCTCGAACTCCTAGCGTTGCGGCCGCAACCCGGAAAACGGCGCAGGGAGAAGGAATGCACGCGATTCGGCAGTACGAGTTCGGCCCCGCCGAGGTCCTCCGCTACGAGGAGGTGCCCGACCCGGTCCCCGGCCCCGGGCAGGTGCGCATCGCGGTCGCGGCCGCCGGCGTGCACGTCATCGACACCGCGATCCGGCAGGGCATGTCGCACGGGCCGTTCGCGCGGTACGAGCTGCCGATGACGCCGGGCCGGGAGGTCGCCGGGGTCGTCGACGAGCTCGGCGCGGGCGTCGACGCGGAGTGGCTGGGCCGGCGCGTCGTCACCCACCTCGGCATGGCCAGCGGCGGCTACGCCGAGCTCGCGGTCCGCGACGTCGAGGCGCTGCAGGCGCTGCCCGACGACGTCGGCTTCGACGCCGCGGTCGCGATGATCGGCACCGGCCGGACGACGATGTCCATCCTGCGCATCGCGCGGCCGACCGCCGACGACGTCGTGCTGATCACCTCGGCCGCCGGGGGCATCGGCGCGTTGGCGGTGCAGCACGCCCGCAACATCGGCGCGACGGTGGTGGGCGCGGCCGGCGGGCCGGCGAAGGTCGCCAAGGTGCGGGAGCTGGGCGCCGACGTCGCCGTCGACTACACCGCGCCGGGCTGGTCGGAGGCTGTGCGCCACGCGCTCGACGGGCGCGAGGTGAGCCTCGTGCTCGACGGAGCCGGCGGCGAGTACGGCCGGGCGGCCTTCGACCTGCTCGGAGCCGGCGGCCGGATCACGATGTACGGCAGGGAATTCGGCGAGCACCGGTTCACCTCCGACGACCTGATCGCCCGCTCGGTGGCCGCGAACGTGGCCCTCGGCCCGAACCTGCTGAAGGTGCCCGGCGGCATGCGGGCGCTGGAGGACGAGGCGTTGGCCGCGCTCGCCGACGGCAGCCTGCAGCCGCTGGTCGGCACGCCGTTCGCGCTTGCCGACGCGGCGAAGGCGCACGCGGCGTTGGAGAACCGCGAGACCTACGGCAAGGTGGTGCTGCGACCCCACCCGTGATCAAGATCGTATGGCGGATACCGACCGGTTTGTCGTAAAGTGCGGGCCTGGGGCGCATCCGGTCAGATCAACACGCTCCCAGGAGGTAGGACCGTGGAACAGGTGGTTCTGCTCGACGAATCCGGCAACGCGATCGGGGTCGAGGACAAGGCGATCGTCCACCATCGACAGACGCCGCTGCACCTGGCCTTCTCCTGCTACGTGTTCAACGATCGCGGCGAGTTCCTGCTGACGCAGCGGGCGCACCACAAGCGCACCTTCCCGAGCGTGTGGACCAACACCTGCTGCGGCCACCCCGCGCCCGCGGAGGACATGAAGGCCGCGATCATCCGGCGGCTCGGCGAAGAGCTCGGGCTCACCGTGCACGGCTTGGAGCTCGTGCTGCCCGGCTTCCAGTACCGCGCCACGATGCCCAACGGCGTGGTGGAGAACGAGAAGTGCCCGGTGTTCGTCGCCTTCACCGGCAGCACGCCGGAGCCGAACCCGGACGAGGTCGCCGAAACCCGCTGGGTGGACTGGGCGGAGTTCAGCTCCGCGGTGCTCGCCGGCGAGTCCGAGGTGTCGCCGTGGTGCTCGCTGCAGGTCCGCCAGCTGGCCGAGCTGGGCCCGGAACCGGCCCGGTGGCCCAAGGGTTCGCCGGCGGGCCTGCCGCCCGCCGCCCACGTGAGCTGACCCCGCATTGCGGACTCCCCCTCTCCGGTCAAGTCAGCCGAAGCCGACCTGACCGGAGACGGGGTAGGTCGGTCAGGTGGCCGCCGCCTTCGGCCGCAGCTCCCGCGACCAGCTCCACTCCCCCGGCTCCGGCGCGCCGATCAGCCTCAGGCCCGCACCGCGCAGCGTTCGCGCGATCGCGGTGTTGTCGACGTGGGTCTGCGCGGTGAGCGCGCCGATCCCGAGTTCCTCGGCCTGCTCGACCAGCTTCCGCGCCAGCGCCGTGCCGACGCCCTGCCGCTGCCAGTCGTCCCGGACCAGCAGCGCCAGCTCGCCGGAATCGCCGTCGTACATCAGGTTTCCCATGCCGACCACCTCGCCGTCCGGCGCCAGCGCGAGCAGCGAGCGGCCCAGCGCCGGGGTCAGCAGGCGCAGCAGGCCGCGTTCCCCCTGCCCCGGCCCGGGGCTGAAGTAGCGCCGGTAGCGGGCCGCGCTGGAACACCTCTCGTGGAACTCCGAAACCAGTTCCACGTCCGACCGGTCCGCCGGCCGGATCGTCAGCTCCGCCCCGCTCGCGGCGCGCGCGACGTCCGGCACCGGCCGCACCCGCGCCCGGCAGCTCGCGGCCAGCTCGACCACCGCCCGCGCCCGCGCGAACTCCGCCGGGGTGAACGCCCCGCCGGGCCGCTCCAGCACCAGGACCCCGCCGCCCGGATCCGCCAAGCGCATCTCGCGGCCGGCGGGCGAACCGGCCTCCTCCTGCCACTGGACCGTCACCTGCCCGAGCAGCGCGCGCAGCGCCCGGACCAGGTCGGTGCGGCCGTTGACCAGGTCGATCGCCAGGTTCGCGGTCCGCGTCGGCACGTCGTCGAGCTCGCGCACGTCCGCCCGCACCGCGGTCACGTCCCGGCCGCCGGCGGCCTCGACCGCGGCGACCAGTTCCCGCCCGCTGACCCGCGACGGCACGTGCAGCAGCACCTCGTCGACCACCCCACCGGCGACGGGGTGGACCTGCATGGTCCGGATGTCCGCGCCGAGCGCGGCCAGGCCGCCGGCCAGGTGCGCCAGCCGGCCCGGCGTGTCGGTCACCGACGCGCGCAGCCGCCACAGCGTCTGCTGCACGCTCACGATCTCCGGAACCCGCACCTCGGGCACGACGGGCACCTGCCGCCGACGCCACCACCACCGACCGGCGGCCGCCACCAGCAGGACGGCGCCGATGGACAGCAGCGCCAGCGGCCCGCGGCCCTGCGCCCCGGTCGCGAACAGGTTCGCCGCCCCCGCCGCCAGGAACAGCGCGGCCAGCTCGATGAGTTCGCGGGTCCAGTCCCCGCGATGCTGCCGGGAAGTCATGCCACCATGCTTCCCCCGCCGTATTGCAGGCGCTTGACCTGGGATGACGGTGCGGTTAACGGACCGATGTCACATCTCGTTGCGCACCAGCACCCCGTCGCGCATGATCAACGACAGGCGGCGCTCGGGGTCGGTGAGCACGCCGATGTCCTCCAGCGGGTTGCCGTCGACGACCAGCAGGTCCGCATAGGCGCCTGGCACGATCTCGCCGATCTGGCCGACCATCCCGGCGATCTCGGCGCCGGTGATCGTGGCCGCGCGGACGATCTCCACCGGCCGCTGCACCTGGGCGCGCAGGCTGAACTCGGCGAGCTGGTAGGCGTGCAGCTCGCCGTGCAGATCGGTGCCGTACCCGATCTTCAGCCCCGCCCGGTCGGCCAGCTCCAGCGCGTGCAGCCCCGCGTCGATCACGTCGTGCAGCTTCCGCCTGTTCTCCTCCGGCAACGCGCGCGGCGCGTCGTCGCGCGTCAGCGCGTGGTAGGTGGCCAGCGTCGGCACGTAGAACGCTTGGTGCTGCTGGAAAAGCTCGACGCTCGACTCGTCCATCAGGTTGCCGTGCTCGATGGTGCGCACGCCGCAGCGCAGCGCGCGGTTCACCGCCTCGGCCGTGTAGGCGTGCCCGGCCACGTAGCGGTGCGCCAGGTTCGCCTCGTCGACCGCCGCCCGGATCTCCGGCTCGGAATAGCCGAGGGCGTCGATCCGCATCGAGGACACCACGCCGCCGCTGACGGTCAGCTTGATGTGGTGCGCGCCGAGCGCCATCTGCTCGCGGATCGCCCGCCGCAGCTCGACCTCGCCGTCGCAGATCCGGGTCAGGCCGTGGCCGCCGGTCGGCGCGATGATCGGGCCGCCGAACAGCACGCGCGGCCCGCGGAACAGGCCCTCCGCCACGGCGCGGGCGACGCCGTGATCGGCGCCGCCCATGTCGCGGACCGTGGTGAAGCCGCGCATCAGCATCTGGTCCAGCACCTGGCCCACCCGCGCCGCGGCGTAGTACGGCGACCACGACTTCAGCTCGGCGAAGTCCGCGCTCGCCTGGGTGGCGTGGACGTGCGAGTCGATCAGGCCCGGCATGAGCACCCGCCCGCGCACGTCGATCTCCTCCGCCGCGCGCACCGGCTCGTCGGTGACCTCGACGATCCGGCCGTCGGCGACCACCACCGACCTGTCCGGCAGCAACTCGCCGGCGCGGGGGTCCAGCACCGTCCCGTTGCGGAACACGATTCGCGAGGTCACGCCTGGATCTCCTTCTGCTGTTGACCGCGCGCGGCGGTCCCGGTCAATTCCTCCAACGTGCGGCCGCTGGTGCTGACGCCGAACACCAGCACGCCCAGTGCGCCGGCCACGAGCGCGCCGGTCACCATCGTGAAGACGCCGCCGAACCCGATCGACGCGTAGAGCACGCCGATGATGATCGGCGCGACGATGCCGCCGATGCGGCCGAACGCCGACGCCGCACCGGTACCGGTCGCCCGCATGCGCGTCGGGTACACCTCGGGCGTGTAGGCGTACAGCGCCGCGTAGGTGCCGTTCATGAAGAACGAGAGCAGCGCGCCGAAGATCAGCACCTGGGCGTCGGCGCTGCCCTGCGACAGCAGGAAGGCGGCGATCGCACCGCCGGTGAGGTAGCCGGCGATGGTGCGCTTTCGGTCCAGCCGCTCGCTCAGGTAGGCGGCCGAGTAGTAGCCCGGCACCTGGGCGATGGTGATCAGCAGGGAGTAGGTGAAGCTCTTCGACATCGTCATGCCCTGCTGCACCAGCAGCGACGGGATCCAGGTGAAGAACCCGTAGTAGGCGAAGGTGAGGCTGATCCACAGCAGCCACAGCACGGCCGTGCGCCGCGCCATCCCGCCCAGCCACAGCCCGGCGATGCGCGACCCCGCGCCGCTTCGCTCCGCGGCCCGCACCGGCTCCGGCCCGGCCTGCTCCTCGACCGGCGGCAGCGGTTTCCCGGTGGCCCGCTCGACCCGCTCTTCCAGCTGCGCGACAACGGTTTCCGCCTCGTCCAGACGGCCCTGATCGATGAGCCAGCGCGGCGATTCGGGCAGCGCGCGGCGCCACCACAGCAGCATCAGCAGCGGCGCGGCGGTGACCAGCTGCGCCACCCGCCAGCCGTCCGGGAACGCCGGGACGAAGAAGGTGCCCAGCAGCGCCGCCGCGATGTAGCCGAGCGAGAAGAACCCCGCGATCGAGCCGACGAACAGGCCGCGGATCCGGCCGGGCACGAACTCCGACATGAACGCCGGGATGATCGCGGCCTCGGCCCCGACCCCGATCCCCGCGATCAGCCTGGCGACGAAGAAGAAACCCCAGTCCGGGGCGAAGGCCGCCGCGACGGTGGCGACGCAGTACACGGCGAGCGCGTACATCATGATCCGCCGTCGGCCGATCGCGTCGCCGGCCAGCCCGGCCGACAGCGCGCCGATCATGATCCCGATCAGCAGCGAACTGCCGAGCAGCCCGGTCTGCCACGGCGCGAGCCCCCACAGCGGGGTGACGGCCGGGAGCACGTACGACACCAGCGAGCCGTCCATGCCGTCGAAGGCGATGCCCAGGCCGCCCATGAGCATCAGCCGGAAGTGCGGCCGGGAGACGGGAAGTCTTTCGAGACGGGCCAGCAGCGCAGGACCCGCCGGGGAGTTGGTCGACATGGCACCTCCTCCGGAGGCCCCCACCGGACCTCGATGCGTTGGAACCCTAGTCGCATGTTTCTGTGCAAACAAGGCTCAATGCATGATCTTGTGCATCAGGGCAGAATGGGGTCATGACCGGTGAAGGCGCCAACGTCGCGCAGTGGCTCGACGAGCTGATCTCGGAAACGCGCCTGGGCCCCAAGGCGGCACGGGTCCGCGACGTGCTCACCACCCAGCCGACGTACTGCTCCTACGCCACCGCCGCCGAAGTCGCCGACCGGGCCGAGGTCAACGGCGCCACGGTCGTCCGCTTCGCGCAGGCTCTCGGCTACCCCGGATGGCCACAACTCCAGGCTGATCTGCGCGGCGTCTACCTCGCGCACCGCTACGAGCAGCCGGCCTCGCCCGGCGACGGGAGCATGCTGGCGTCGGTGTTCGCCCGCGACGCCGAGAACCTCAGGTCCCTGGAGCACTCCTTCGACTACGCCGCGGCCCGCGCCGTCGTCGCGGCCATCCGCGAAGCACGGCGAACACTGGTCGTCGCCTCCGGAACCCACGGCGTCGCCGCGGCCGCGTTCGCGATGCTGGCGGCCAGCCGCGGCCTGCCCATCGCCCACGAGGACCGCGGCGGACCCCACCTCGCCAACGCCCTCGCCTCCCTCGACGGCCAGGACTGCCTGGTGGCGTGGAGCTTCTGGCAGCACTACCGGGAAACCGTCGACGCGATCCACCTGGCGCGCACCGCCGGGGCCGCGACGTGCGTCATCACCGACACCGTTCAGTCCCCCGCCGCGAACGCCGCCGACCACGTGCTCGTCATCCCGACCGAAGGAATCGCGAACCTCCAGTCCATGACCGCGGCCACCAGCGTCGCCTACGCGCTGGTCGCGGAGCTGGCCGCCGGAGACCCCGAAGGCAGCCGGGAAGCCGCCCAGCGGGTCGACACCGTCTGGCGCGGACTGCGGCTGTTCGCCGAAGAATCAAGGCAGTGAGCGCAAGAACAAGTGTTGATCGCGGGGTAACGGGGCGAAAAGGATCGTCGTCGCAATTGACTCGCGGGTGACGGATTCATAGAGTGCCGAGCTGTGATCGCGGACATCGGGCGAACCGCCTGACGCGCACCACCCGATGTCCACACCGGACGCGCTTCCCGCGCCCGGCTCTCCCCCTCGAACGACGTGCCCGGGCACCGGTGTCCCCGGGCCGTCGGAACAGATTGCAACTCGCGAACGGAGATGTGCAACTGTGTTCCGAATTCCGCGCTGGCGAACCACGATGGCGCTCGCCGCAGCAACCTCCACGGTCCTCCTCGGCATCGCCGCACCGGCGAACTCCGCCCCACCGGAAGGCCCGGGGCAAGGCTCCTGCAAGACGTTCGACGACCCGCAGTGGAACGGCTGGACCGACCACGCCGAACTCGGCCGCACGCTGCGCAGCATCGAGAGCAGCTCGAAGGGGCGCGTGGCGGTCCAGCAGATCGGCACCAGCAAGCAGGGCCGCGAACTGTGGTCGGCGCGCGTGGGCACGGGCAAGCGCGTCCTGATGGTGCAGAGCGCCATCCACGGCAACGAGCGCACCGGAACCGAGGCGCTGATCGGCATCCTGCGAGACCTCGGCACGAGCAACGACGCGGCAACCCAGCAGCTCCTATCGTCCGTCACCCTGGTGGCGCTGCCGATGGTCAACCCGGACGGCGGAGAGCTCAACCGGCGCATGAACGTCGTGCCGTGGGACCAGGTCGTCGCCGACTACCCGCAGCTCGCGGGCGCACCGCGCGCCTGGTACCACGGCCTCAACGGCGACGGGATCGACCTGCCCGGCTTCGACCTGAACCGGGACTTCAACCCACGCCTGGACTACGTGCCGCAGCCCGGCGACCTGCCCGGCCAGCAGACCGGCGCGGGCTTCTTCCTCTCGCCGGAATCGCGGGCCATCCGGGACACCTACGTTGCCCTGCGCGACGAGTTCGGCGCTGTCGACGCCGTGGTCGACCTGCACCACATGGGCCCGTGCGAGCGGACCACCGGCGGGCCCCAGGACGGGAAGCTCATCTCGGTATCGCTGGACTACCCGCCCCTGGGCGTCGACGACGGCGCCGCCTACCAGGCCGAGTACCCGCTGCTCGACCAGGACAAGTCCCGGCGCTACGCGCTCGCCGTGGCTCGCGGGATCCAGAGCTCCTACGGCTCCCAGTCGCCGCTGGCCGGCGTGGGCCGGTACTTCCACCCCGACTCCCGGGAATACGCCGGGCAGGGCCGGTCCGCCTTCGCCCTGAACGGGTCCGCGACCGTGCTGTTCGAGGTCCGCGGGCAGCAGGACGACCTCGGGCAGAAGCAGCACGGGATGCTGATCCAGTCCGTTCGCACCGGGGTCGAGTCGCTGATCGGCGCCATGGCCTCCGGAGAGGTCGACCGGCTCGACGGCGGGGAGTTCTTCGGATTGCCGGATTACGGCTGGGATTCCAGTTCTGACTGATCGTCTTTGCCTTGCCCCGGGCCCCGGCTTTTTTTGGGGGGTCCGGGGTTTTGGTTTTTTTGGGGGGGTTGTTGGGGGGTGGGTTGGGGCTTTTGGGGTGTTGGGTGTTGGTTCGCGGGGCGGGTTTTCGTGTTTTGCTGGGGTGTTGTTCGGGGTTGGGACTTTTAGGGGTTCGGCATCTTTATGGGCCATCCCCGCGATGGGTGGATTGTGGGGGCTGCGGGTCGGAGGTCAAGCCCGGCCTCGCGGCCGCCCCTTCGGGGTTTCAGGCTTGACATCC